>JAEWEW010000354.1 GCA_023389175.1 Pseudomonadota bacterium
GCAGAGGGGCGCGCCGGCAGCGGCCGGGCGGAGCCCGCTCCGCGCCGGCTGCTGGGTGTGCGGCGGTTGGGTCGTGCCATCGGCGCCGGCCGGGGTGCGGACGAACCGGGCGCTCGCCCTTGCAGAAGGGGGGCGCCGGCAGCGGCCGGGCGGAGCCCGCTCCGCGCCGGCTGCTGGGTGTGTCGCGGCGCGATCCGAAGGCTAGTGCGCCTCGTCCCAGTTCGATCCGGTGCCGACCTCCGCGAGCAACGGCACCGAGAGCGAGGCCACCGACGACATCCGCCGCGGCAGCTCGGCGGTGAGGAGCGCGATCTCCGGCTCGGGCACCTCCAGCACCAGCTCGTCATGCACCTGCATGACGAGGCGCGCGCCCAGCTTCTCGGCATCGATCCACCGCCACACGTCGACCATGGCCATCTTGATAAGGTCGGCCGCGGTGCCCTGCATCGGCGCGTTGATCGCGGCCCGCTCGGCGGCCGCGCGCCGCGGTCCGTTGGGCGAGTTGATCTCCGCGAGCCAGAGCCGGCGGCCGAAGACGGTCTCCACGTATCCCTGCTGGCGCGCCTGGGTCCGGGTGCGCTCCATGTAGGCGGCCACGCCCGGATAGCGGGCGAAGTAGCGCTCGATGTAGTTGCGTGCCGCGTCCCGCTCGATGCCGAGGTTGGCGGCCAGCCCGAAGGCGCTCATGCCGTAGATCAATCCGAAGTTGATCACCTTGGCATAGCGGCGTTGCTCGCTGCTCACCTGCTCGAGCGGCACGCCGAAGACCTCGGCGGCAGTTGCGCGATGCACGTCCAGCCCCTGAGCGAAGGCGGCGAGCAGCCCGTTGTCCTGCGAGATGTGCGCCATGATGCGCAGCTCGATCTGCGAGTAGTCGGCCGACATCAGCCGGTGGCCGGGCGGCGCGATGAAGGCTTCGCGGATCCGCCGCCCTTCCGGCGTGCGGATGGGAATGTTCTGCAGGTTCGGCTCGGTGGAGGAGAGCCGGCCGGTCACGGCGACCGCCTGCGCATAGGTGGTGTGCACACGGCCGGTTCGCGGATGCACGGACCGCGGCAGCTTGTCGGTGTAGGTGGACTTGAGCTTGGCGAGCCCGCGCCACTCCAGCACCAGCTTCGGCAGCGGGAAGTCCTCGGCGAGCTTCTCCAGCACTTCCTCGTCGGTGGACGGCGAGCCGCTCGCGGTCTTCTTCAGCACCGGCAGCTGCAGCCTGACGAAGAGCACCTCGCACAGCTGCTTTGGCGAGCCGAGGTTGAACGGCTCCCCGGCCGCCTGCCAGGCCTGCTGCTCCAGCGCTGACAGCCGCGCGCCGAGCTCTTCGGACTGCCGCTCCAGCAGCTGCGCGTCGATCAGCACGCCGTGCCGCTCCATCGCCTGCAGGGCAAGCGTGGCCGGCATCTCGATGCCGCGATAGATGCGCTGCAGGCCCGGCTCCGCCGCGATGCGCGCGAAGAGCACCTGGTGCAGGTGCAGCGTCACGTCCGCGACCTCGGCCGCATACTCGGTGGCGCGCACGACCTCCACCTGGTCGAAGCCGATCTGCCTTGCGCCCTTGCCCGCGACGTCCTGGTAGGTGAGGACGCGCCGTTCGAGATGGCGCGCGGCCAGGGCCTCCAGGGCGTTGTTCCGATGCGCCTCCAGGACGTAGGCCTGCAGCAGCGTGTCGTGCTCGACACCCGCGAGGCGCACGCCGTGGTTCTCCAGCACGTGCATGTCGTACTTGAGATTGCGCCCGACCTTGCGGTGCGCCGGGCTCTCCAGCCAGGGGCGCAGCCGCGCCAGCACCATGTCGACCGACAGCTGGTCCGGCGCGCCCGCGTAGCGATGCGCTAGCGGGATGTAGCAGCCGGCATAGGGCGCGACCGCGAGGGAGAGGCCCACCAGGCTCGCCGTCATCGGTTCGGCCGAGGTTGTGCCGGTCGCGAGCGCGGTAAGCTCCGCCGCCTCGATCCGGGCAATCCAGCGATCGAGGCCGGCCAGGTCGAGGATGGTCTCGTACTGCCGCGGCGCCGGTTCGCGCCCTGGCGCCCCCGGCCCGCCCCCGGTGGTGGACGCGCCGTCGATGGCTGCTTCGCCATCGGGCGCTTCCAGGAGCGCCGCCTGCGTGCCCACGGCTGCCGTCGCAAACCGTCCACCCGCCGATGCTGCCGATGCCGCCGCGCCGGCGCGCGCGCCGGCCGATGCCTCGGCGCGGGCGCTTTCCTCCAGGCGCCGCGCCAGCGTGCGCAACTCCCAGCGGCCGAAGAGCCGCAGCAGCTCGCCGGTGTTCTCCGGCCGCATGGCGAGGTCGTCCAGGGAGCCGAGCCAGCGCGACAGGTCGCAGTCGACCTTGACGGTCACCAGCTCGCGCGCCTTGGGCAGCCAGTCGAGCGCGGCGCGCAGGTTCTCCCCGACCTTGCCGCCGATTTCCGCGGCATGGGCAACCACGCCGTCGATCGAGCCGTACTGGTTGATCCACTTGGCCGCGGTCTTGGGACCCACCTTGTCCACGCCCGGCACGTTGTCCACCGGATCGCCGGTCAGCGTGAGGAAATCGACGATGCGCTCCGGCGGCACGCCGAAGCGCTCGACCACGCCGCGCGCATCCAGCGGCTCGGCCGGCGAGCCGTCACGGGTCATCGTGTTCACCAGGATGGTGTCGTCGTCCACCAGCTGCGCGAGATCCTTGTCGCTGGTGGAAATCACCGTGCGCATGCCTTCGCGGGCGGCACGCCGTGCCAGCGTGCCGATCACGTCGTCGGCCTCGATGCCGGGGATCACCAGCAGCGGCCAGCCGAGCGCCACCGCCATCTCGTGGATCGGCTCGATCTGGCGCCGCAGGTCGTCCGGCATCTGGGTCCGGGTCGCCTTGTACTGGTCGTACAGGTCGTCCCGGAAGGTCCGGCCGGGTGCGTCGAAAACCACAGCGCCGTGGAGCGCCCCCTCGTGCAGCCGGGTGTCGTCCCGCAACCGGCGTAGCATGCCGACTATCCCATGGATCGCGCCGGTGGGCTCGTCGTCCTTGTTCCGAAGGTCCGGCAGTGCGTGAAATGCCCGGAAGAGATAGCTCGATCCGTCAACCAGCAGCAGGGTTCTTCTAGTCATATGGTGGACAAGCTCAAGGTGCCGCAGCTGCGGGCCATCGCCTCGCCGGATCGATCGACCGCGATCAAGGCGCGCGAATCCTGGCATGTGCTGGGGATTATCTCAGAGTTCATCGAGGCGACCGAGACGCTCGCGGACATCCGCCCCGCGGTCTCGGTGTTCGGCAGCGCCCGCATCAAGCCGGGCGAGTTCTGGTACGAGGAAACGGTGAAGCTCACGCGCAAACTCTCGGACGCGGGCTTCGCGGTGATCTCCGGCGGCGGGCCCGGCATCATGGAGGCGGCCAACAAGGGCGCGTTCGGCGGCAAGTCGGCTTCGGTCGGCCTCAACATGCAGCTGCCGCACGAGCAGCACAACAATCCCTACCAGGACGTCTCGCTTACGTTCCGCCACTTCTTCGCGCGCAAGGTCGCATTCGCCAAGTACGCGACGGCGTTCGTCGCCATGCCGGGTGGCTGGGGCACGCTGGACGAGCTGATGGAGGTGCTGACGCTCATCCAGACGCGGGTGGGTCGCACCATCCCCGTGATCCTGATGGGCACGTCCTACTGGAAGGGCCTGCTCGACTGGATGCGGGACGTGCAGGTGGCACAGGGAACCATCGCCGCTGGCGACCTCGACCTGATCCGCCTGATCGACGAACCCGATGCGGTGGTGGAAGCCGTCTTCGACTTCTACCAGCACCGCGGTTTCTACGCGACCACGGAGGAGCGTGAGCTCAACCTGAACCTCTAACGGGGCGCGGGCGCAGCAAGCCCTGCCCTTCGGTCAGCTGCGGTGCGGCAGGATGCCCTTCTCGTCCGAGAGCACCACCTCCACTCGCCGGTTCTGGCGGCGGCCTTCCTCGCTGGCGTTGCTTGCCACCGGATGCCGGTCGCCATAGCCGCGGGTCACGATCCGGTTCGCGGCCACGCCGCGCGAAACCAGCGCCTCCTTCACCGCCAGCGCCCGCTGTTCCGACAGGCGCTGGTTGGTCTCGGCGCTGCCGGTGGCATCGGTGAATCCCTCCACCAGCAGGTTGCGCTCCGGATAGTCGCGCAGCACGGCGGCGAGCTGGTCGATGCGCGCGAAGGCCGGGCCGCGCAGCGTCGCCTGGCCGACGTCGAACAGCACGTCCTGGAAGGTGACGACCAGCCCGCGGTCGGTGTCGGTGGCCTGCATCTGCCGCAGCCGCGCCGCGAGTTGCTCCGCCCGCTCGCGCTCGCGCGCGACCGACGCTTCCAGTGCCCGGTTGCGCTCCGCGAGCTCCGCCGCCTGGCGCTGGGCCGTTGCCGCGCGCGCCTGCGCGGCATCGGCCTGGCGCTGCCGTTCCCGCGCCTCGCGCTCGCGGTCGAGGCGCTCGATGTCGCGCTCGATCCGCTGGCGCTGGCCGAGCGTCGACGCAAGGATCGCCTGCTGCTCGGCAAGGTAGGCAAGATGGTTGACCTGCTCGGGCGTCTCGCCGCCGCGCCACGCGTTTCGCGCCCGCTGCAACGCGCGCTCGGCACGGTCGAGCTCCACCGCGGCGAACTCGACGTTGGCCGGATCGGTCCGGGCTTGCTGCAGCGCGGCCTCGGCCGCGGTCAGCCGGGCGTTCGGCGTGAGGGGCGCGGACGCGCAGCCGGCTGCCAGGACCAGCCCGCAAAGCGCGGCGGTCAGGCGGGCGCGTCGGTCCACGCCGGTTCTTGGATCGGTGGATGTCGGGATCGCTTGCATGAAATCGACTCCGCTATCGTGAAGCAGGCAGGGGTGTAGCAGGCACGGGTGTAGCGGGCGCGGCCGGAGGCGATGCAGGCACGACCGGCGCCGGCGCCGGGGCGGTCAACACCGCGGGCGAAGCCGGCACGACATCCGAGCCCGGGGCAGGTGCGGACGCCGGCGGCGAAACCGGCACGACCGTCGACGGAGCGACCGGGGCCACGGTGGCGCCCGCCGTACCCGCCGAACCCGCCGTACCAGTCGCACCCGACCGCTCGAGCGCAGCGCGGGCGGTCCGCGTCTTCGCGAGGCGGGTCGACTCCGCCGCGACCTCGGCGGTGACGCGCGCCTCCTCGGCGAGCTTGCGCGCGGTCTCGTAGTCACGGGCCGTGCGGGCCCGCTCGGCCCGGGCGAGGCGATCCTCCGCGTCGCCAAGCGCGGAGGCGGCATGCTGTGCCGCGCCTTCGCGACGTGCCGCGTCGAGCGCCGCTCGCGCGGTGGCGATCTCACCCGCCGGCGCCGGCGTCGACGCGCAGCCGGCAAGGCTGCCCGCGGAGATGCAGAGCGCGATCAGCGCGTGGCGCAGGTGCGCTTGCCGGCATCGCCGATCGCTGCCGGCCGGGCCCCCCGCGATCACGGGCCGCATGAGCTGCGGATCATCCTGTGGCTTCATTCCAGACTCCTGCGCGAAGGCCGCGACGAATGTCGATATCGGGCAGACCGGCCGCAATGGCCGTGCCCAAGGCCGTCGGACCGAGGCAGTAGAATGGCCGTCGCCCCGGGACGCAGTGGGGAACGGACAGGCCGGAGAGGCTCCTGTCTGCCCCAAGGTCCTGGCCCGTCCGATCCGACCTCCTTCGAATGGCCGTATTCACACCCGTCTCGGAAGACCAGCTCGAAAGCTGGCTGGCACGCTACGACGTCGGGCGCCTGCTCGTCGCCCGGGGCATCGCCCAGGGCATCGAGAACACCAACTATTTCGTCGACACCGAGCGCGGATCCTGGGTGCTCACCCTGATCGAGCGCATCCCGGCGCAGGAGGTTCCGTTCTACCTGCGGCTGATGAAGCACCTGGCGCAGCACGGGATCCCCTGCCCGGAGCCGGCAACGGACCGCGCCGGTCAGTTGTGGAGCATCCTGAACGGCAAGCCGGCCACCCTGGTGACGCGATTGCCCGGTACCCAGGTGGATCATCCGGACACGACCCATTGCGAGACCGTGGGCGGGCTGCTCGCGCGCATGCACCTCGCCGCGCAGGACTTCGGGCCGGCGCCGGCCAACAGCCGTGGCCTCGCCTGGTGGCCTGCTGCGTTTGCCGCGATCGAGCCGGAGATCGGCGCCGAGCAGGGCGCGGTGATCCGGGACGAGATCGCGGTCCAGCAGGCCTTCGCCCGCAGCGAAGCCTGGCCGCGGCTGCCCCATTCGCCGGTGCATGCCGATTGTTTCCGCGACAACGTTCTCTTCGACGCAGTCGCCGGCCCGGGCGTGATCGACTTCTACTTTGCCTGCGAGGACAAGTGGGTGTTCGACCTCGCTGTCGCCTGCAACGACTGGTGCGTCCACGACACCGACGGCGAACTCGATCCCGCCCGCACCGCCGCCCTGCTCGCGGGCTACCAGTCGGTGCGCGTCCTCGGCACGCAGGAGCGTGCGGCATGGCCGATGATGCTGCGCGCCGCCGCCCTGCGTTTCTGGCTTTCCCGGCTGTATGATCACTACCTGCCGCGTGATGCCGAGGTGCTGAGTCCCAAGGATCCGAGGTGGTTCGAGCGGATCCTTCTCGCCCGCCGTACCGGGAATACGGAACTCGCCTGATGCAGGTACGACGCGTCCCCGCGCTGACTGGTTGGCGTTGGGTCACAGAAGGCTTCACCATCCTGGCCGCTTCGCCGATGCCGCTGGTCGCGACCGGGATCCTGATGCTGTTCACGCTGCTGGTGGTGTCCGCGGTGCCGGTGCTCGGCTCCTTCCTGCCCCTGGTGCTGTCGCCGGCGCTGTCCTTCGGCTACCTGCAGGCAATCCGCTCGGTCCAGGAAGGCAAGCCACCGTCCCCGTGGGTGCTCTTCCTCGGGCTGCGGCCGCCGGGTGGTCCAATCGCCCGCTCCCTGCTCACGCTGGGCGTCATCAATGCGATGGCCACCGCGGTCGCCCTGCTGATCACCGCGGCCATCGACGACGGCCAGTGGATGCGCATGCTCACCACGGAAGGCGGGGAAGTGCCGCCGCCGGCGACCCCCACGCCGACCGTGACGCCGCCCACCAGCGCGGTCTACGCGGCCTTCGTCTTCCTGGTGCTCTACGCGCCGCTGCAGGTCGCCCTCTGGTATGCGCCGCTATTCGCCGGCCTGCACCGCGCGACGGCGATCAAGGCGCTGGTCTTCAGCGCGATCGCGGTGTGGCGCAACAAGGGCGCCTTCGTCACCTACTTCGCCGGCTGGTTCGCAGTCGCGATCGGCATCTCGGTGCTGATGCAGGTCCTGCTCGCGCTCGTGCCCGATGGCTTCGGCGCCCTCGTGCTTGCGCCGGCATTCGTGCTGCTGCTCGCGGCGCTCTACTGCTCCTTCTGGCCCACCTATCGCGACACGGTGGACCCGATCGCGGCCGATCCGGCCGCCTGAGCGGCCTGTCGCAGGCCCGGGCAGCCGGCCGAGCCAGTGACTCAGGCCTGCACCGGCTCCAGCTTGGCCACGGCAAGCGCGAGCCACTTCGAGCCGTGTTCCGCGAACTTCACCTGTATCCGTGCGTCTTCGCCGGATCCCTCGATGCCGGTGACCACGCCTTCGCCGAACCGCGCATGGGCGACCCCCTGCCCGACGCGAAATCGGGTGTCCCGCGCGGCCGCGCGGGTGGCCGGAAGCGCGTTCTCCCGCCAGCTGCCGGTGCCGGCATACTGCTCCGCGGGCGCGGAGCGCGACGGATAGCCGCCGCGCCCGAAGCCGCCCCGGCTGCCGAAGCCGCGGGCGCCGTAGTCGCCGCCGGACGCCGCGCCATAGCCTGCCCCGCGGCCGCCGTAGCCCCATGCACCGCGTGCGCCCTGCGGTGCCGGCGGGGTGAGCCACTTGAGATCCTCCGGCGGCAGCTCTCCCATGAAGCGTGACGGCATGCCGTAGCGGGTCTGGCCGTGCAGGAGGCGGGTCTGCGAGAAGGACAGGTAGAGGCGCCGGCGGGCGCGGGTGATCGCCACGTACATGAGCCGGCGCTCTTCCTCCAGGCCGTCGACATCCACGACCGAGTTCTCGTGCGGGAACAGTCCCTCCTCCAGCCCGGTCACGAAGACCACGTCGAACTCCAGGCCCTTGGCGGCATGCACCGTCATCATCTGCACCGCGTCCGTGCCCTCGCCGGCCTGGGTCTCCCCGGACTCGAGCGAAGCATGCGCGAGGAAGCCGGCGAGCGGCGACATGGCGATGGTGGCGGTGCCGGGGGCGACCGGCGCGCCGACGACATCCGCGATCGCCACCGACACGGCGGCAGGCTCATCGCCGGTCGTTGGCGACGGATCCGCCGCGCGGGCGAGGCCGACGCTTGCCGGCACGTCCTGGCCGATGTTGTTCTCGGCGAGATAGGCAGCAGCGGCGTTGACCAGCTCGCGCAGGTTCTCGATGCGTTCCTGGCCCTCCCGCTCGTTCTTGTAGTACGCGACAAGGCCGCTCGCCTCGACGACATGGTCCACCGCCTCCGGCAGGGGCAGCCGCTGCACCTGGGCCCGCAGACGCTCCATCAGGAGGACGAACTGCGCCAGCTTGGCGCTCGCGCCGCCCTGGACGGTGCCGACCGCACGGTAGAGGCTCACGCCCTGCGCCCGGGCCTGGTCCTGCAGCAGCTCGAGGGTTCGCGCCCCGATGCCGCGCGCCGGCAGGTTCACCACCCTCAGGAAGGCGGTGTCGTCGTCCGGATTCTCCAGCAGTCTCAGGTAGGCGAGCGCATGCTTGACTTCGGCGCGCTCGAAGAAGCGCAGGCCGCCGTAGACCCGATAGGGCACGCCCGCCGAGAAGAGCGCATGCTCCACGACCCGCGACTGCGCATTGGAGCGATAGAGCACCGCGATCTGCGATCGGCTGCCGCCCTGGGCCACCAGGCTGCGGATCTCCTCCAGCACCCACTGGGCCTCCTCGGCGTCCGTGACCGCCTCGAACACCCGGACCGGCTCGCCTTCGCCGGCATCGGTCCAGAGCTCCTTGCCGAGCCGGCGCTGGTTCTGCCGGATCAGGTGATTGGCGGCGTTCAGGATGTGGGCGTGCGAGCGGTAGTTCTGCTCCAGCTTGATCAGGTTGTGGCGCGCGTATTCCCGCTCGAAGGCCGCCATGTTGCCCACGTTGGCGCCGCGGAACGCGTAGATGGACTGGTCGTCGTCGCCGACCGCGAACAGGCAGGTCTGCGGGCCGGCCAGCAGCCGCAGCCAGCGGTACTGCAGGTCGTTGGTATCCTGGAACTCGTCCACGAGGATGTGGCGGAAGCGCGCCTGGTAGTGCTCGCGAAGCGGCTGGTTGCGCTCCAGCAGCTCGATCGAGCGCAACAGCAGCTCGGCGAAGTCCACCACGCCCTCGAGCTGGCATTGCGCCTCGTAGGCGCGATAGAAATCCGTCATGCGGGCGGTATGGTCGTCGACGATCTCCACGTCGTCCGGCCGCCTGCCCTCCTCCTTCTCGCCGTTGATGAAGTACTGCACGCTGCGCGGCGGAAACTTCTGGTCGTCCACGTTCAGGCCGCGCAGCAGGCGCTTGATCGCGGCGAGCTGGTCCTGACTGTCGAGGATCTGGAACGATGCCGGCAGCGCCGCGTCGCGATGGTGCGTGCGCAGCAGCCGGTTGCACAGGCCGTGGAAGGTGCCGATCCACATGCCGCGCGGATTGATCGGCAGCATTGCGGAGATGCGCGCGACCATCTCGCGCGCGGCCTTGTTGGTGAAGGTCACCGCCAGCACCGCGGCCGGGCTGGCCTGGCCGGTGGATACCAGCCAGGCGAGGCGGGTGGTGAGCACCCGGGTCTTGCCGCTGCCCGCCCCGGCAAGGATCAGCGCATGCTCGGCGGGAAGCGTGACCGCCGCGAGCTGCTGCGGATTGAGATGGGCGAGGAGGTCGGGCATGTCGCCATTTTACAGGGCGCCCTGTGTCGCCCCGATCCGCCTGCCGGCCTATCCGCCCTATCCGCCGCGTTCTCCATTGCCGGCGGTCGTGCCGGCACGCCTCGCGGCGCGCGCGGGATGCCGCGCCCAGGGGAGCCGGGCGAACTCTTCCTCGGTGTAGCGGCGCACGCCCCATCCGGACACCGGCACCCGATTGCCCGGATGCTGCATGCCCGGACCCCAGGTGGCCTGGTAGCTGTCGATGCAGCGGCCCTGCCGCTCCCAGCGCCATGCCAGGCAGAGCAGGACCAGCCACCACGCCGCGACGAACACCAGGGCCCAGCGCGGCGCGTTGACCTTCCACAGGCCGGAGATGATCGCCGCCGCCGCGACGGCCAGCGTCAGGTAGCCGAGCAGGCGGTGGCTGTGCTCGAACCAGCGCCTGCGCTCGGTCATGTCGTAGTGGTCACCGGCGACGCCGTGCAGCGGCCCGAGACTGCCCGGCGGCGGCGGCCGGCTGGGGCCGCCCTTCGTGCCCCGCTGCCAGCCGTTCCACACGATGCTGAGCAGCATCGCCGCCGCGATCCAGCCGAACCAGCCATGGACCTCCGCGAAGTGCGGCGCGCCGATCTCCGCCTGCAGCAGATCGCGCACCACCGGACCGAGGCTCGCCAGCGTGGCCAGGACGCCGGCGTAGCCAAACGCCAGGTGGCCGATCCACCAGTGGCGCCGGTCGAGCTCGCGCGGCCAGTCCTGTCCCGGCAGGATCTTGAAGTAGCGGGCGACCAGCACCGCAAGCGGCAGCAGCACGCCGGCGCCGAGCACGGCCATCTGCCCGTGCCAGCGGGCGTCTGCTTCCAGGGCGGCGGGCAGGCCGGCACGGATCGGATCGGTGAGCCAGAAGGCGATGTCGTCGACTGTCATCTGTCAATGCTCGGCCGCCACCGACCTGCATCCGCGGCGGGTGGACGGCACGGCGTGGTTCATACGGGCGAATCGTCGTCCGCGGCGCTTCCGCGCAGGCGGGCGGCGAGGTAGGCGGTCACCAGGCCGAGCAGGATCGCCCATTCGAGCGACACCGCGACGGTGGCGATCCCGGTCACCAGCAGCACGCTGCGCTCGCCCCAGTCGGTGCGCCAGCCATGGCCCCACAGGTGGCGGATCCCGGGGAAATCGATCAGGCGCCAGGCCACCACCAGCAGCAATCCGGCGATCACGGTGAGCGCCAGGTAGCCGGCAAGCGGACGCACCAGCGCGAGGATGGCCACCAGCCAGACGGCAGCGGAGGCTGCCGCGAGCGGCGTGCGCGCGCCGCTCGCGATATTGACCCCCGAGCGGTTGAACGAGCCGCTGGAAGGATAGGACGAGAAGAAGCTGCCGACGATATTGGCGAGGCCCTGCCCGATGAACTCCTGGTTGCCGTCCACCCGCTCGTTCCCGCGCAGCGCGAGCGATCGCGCGATGGCGGAAGCCTCCGTCAGGCCGAGCAGCGTCATCACCAGGGTCGCCGAGAAGAGCATGCGCACGGTGTCGATCGAAAGCGCCGGCACGCTGAGCTGCGGCAGCGCGCTCGGCAGCGGCGGCACCAGCGGCACCGCGGCCTGCGGCCACCACTGCCGCAGCAGCCAGGCGGCGAAGGAGCCGGCCACGACGCCCACCAGCATCGAAGGAACCCGCCGATTGAGCGGGTTCCAGGCGACGATGACTCCGAGCGTCAGCAGGGCGAGCCCCACCGAGTACCAGTGGATGTCGCCGGCATTGCGCAGGATGGTCGCGATGGTCGTCGGGATCGAGGCCCCGCGAGGCACGTCCACGCCGGTGAGCACCGGGAGCTGCGAGTTGATGATGAGGATCGCCACGCCGGCGGTGAAGCCGATGATCACCGAGTGCGGCACCTTGTCGATCCACTTGCCGAATCGCGCCAGCCCGAGCAGAAGCTGCAGCGAGCCCATCAGGAAACAGAGCGCGAGCACGTAGCCGACGTAGTCGTCGCTGAACGGCGGCGCGAGCGGCGACACCAGGTAGGCCGTGGTGAGCGAGATCGCGTTGGCCGGCCCCGTGACCATCAGGCGGCTCGAGCCGAACAGCGCAGCCACCAGGCACGGCAGCATCGCCGCATAGAGCCCGTACTGGATCGGCATGCCCGCGAGCGTCGCGTAGGCCACCGCCTGGGGGAGCACCACCACCGCGCCGGTCAGGCCGGCGAGCAGGTCCGCCCGGACGACATCGGGGTCGCGCCAGTGGCCGCGCCAACGCAGGAAAGGAAGAAGCCGGTTCAACGGTCCGGGGCACCACCGCTGTCGGACTGGCCGGCCAGGGAGCAGAAGCGCGCCAGGTCCACGTTGCCGCCGCTCAGGATCACGCCGACGCGCCGGCCGCGCAGCGGGACGCGGCCGTGCATCGCGGCGGCGGCGCCGAGGCACCCGGTCGGCTCGACCAGCAGCTTCATCCGGGTGGCGATGAAGCCCATGGCGTCCACCAGCTGCTCGTCGCTCACCGAGATCACGTCCGCGAGCAGGCGCCGGATGATGTCGAAGGTGATCCGGCCCGGTGCGGTGGTCTGGGCGCCGTCGGCGATGGTCCGCGGTGTCTCGATGCGGACCATCTCGCCCTTGCGCAACGACTGCTCGACGTCGTTGCCGGCCGCCGGCTCGACGCCGATGACGGCACACGACGGCGAAAGCGCCCGCGCGGCCAGGGCAGATCCGGACACCAGGCCGCCGCCGCCCACCGGCACCAGCAGCACGTCCAGATCGCCCACGTCCTCGAAGAGCTCGCGAGCGGCGGTTCCCTGCCCCGCGATCACATCCGGATGGTCGAAGGGCGGAATCAGGGTGGCACCCTGTTCCTGCGCGATGCGCCGGCCGATCGCCTCGCGGTCCTCGGTGTAGCGATCGTAGGTGACCACCTGGCCGCCATAGCCGCGCGTGGCCGCCACCTTCAGCGCCGGCGCATCCGAGGGCATGAGGATGGTGGTGCGCACCGCGAGCAGGCTGCCGGCGAGCGCCACCGCCTGCGCATGGTTGCCGGAGGAGAAGGCCACCACGCCGTCCCGGCGCTGCGCCGGACCCAGCCGGGAGATCGCATTGTAGGCGCCGCGGAACTTGAAGGCGCCGGCGCGCTGCAGGTTCTCGCACTTGAAGAAGACCGTGGCGCCGAGCAGCCGGTCGAATGTCGCCGACGTCACCACCGGGGTGCGGTGCGCCACGCGAGCGAGCCGCTCCGCGGCCGCCTCGACGTCCGCGTAGGTGGGAACCGGCAGGGGGGCATCCGACATGGTCGCCTATCCTACCAGTCGAGCGTGGCCCCGAGCGCCCGGGCGGCGCTGCGGATCGCCGGCAGGCATTCCATCATCTGCCCGAGGCTCGCCCGCTCCAGCGGCGCGGTGACCGCGACCGCGGCCACCACCTTGTTCTCGCCATTGCGCACCGGCACGGCAACGCAGGAGACGCCGCGCAGGAACTCGCCGTTGTCCACCGCGAAGCCGTTCTGGCGCACCGCGGCGAGGTCGGCGGCGATGCGGGCCGGCTCGACCAGCGTATTGGGCGTGTGCGCGATCAGCGGCGCCTGCGCGAGGAAGCGTTCGCGGCCGCGGCGCGGCATGTAGCCGAGGAAGATCTTGCCGCTTGCGGAGGCGTGCAGCGGGACGCGGGTGCCCGGGCCGAACTTCACCGGGATCGAGGAAGGCACCTCCACCCGGTCCACGTACTGGGCATAGGCGCCGAAGGGGATCGCGAGGTTGCAGGTCTCGCCCACCTGCTCCACCAGCTCCTCCAGGATCGCATGGCGCGGCGAGCGCACCGGCGAGCTGAGCAGCACCTTCCCGGCGAAACCGTTGATCCGTTCACCGAACGAATAGCGCTTGCTGTCGGGCTCGCGGCAGACCAGCCCCGCGTGCTCCAGCGCGGCCAGGATGCGCAGCACCGTCGGCTTGGGCAGCTGAACCGCCCTGGCCAGCCCCGCCAGCTGGGGCGGCTCGTCGAACTCGCCCAGCGCCTCGAGGATGCGGAATGCCCGGAGGATCGCCGATCCTGGCGGGATTGCCGTCGAGTCCTCCTTCGTCTTCATTGCCCCGTGCTCCTCCACCGGCGCCCGCGGCGCCCCAAGCGACGATCGCGGCGATTATGAGTGAAAACCGCCACACGATGGGTCGCGAGGGCGACCGGCTAAAATCGCTCGTTTCCGCCGGAACCGTCATGGACGAACGCTACAGCCCCGAATCCATCGAGCAGACGGCCCAGAAGCACTGGGCCGACACGGACGCCTACCGTGCGGTCGAGGACGATCCGCGCTTTCCGCGCGGCAAGTTCTACGCGTGCTCCATGCTGCCCTACCCCTCGGGCATCCTGCACATGGGGCATGTGCGCAACTACACCATCAACGATGTGATGTACCGGTACCTGCGCATGAACGGGTACAACGTGCTGATGCCGATGGGGTGGGACGCCTTCGGCCTGCCGGCCGAGAACGCGGCGATGAAGAACGGGGTCGCGCCGGCGAAGTGGACCTACGACAACATCGCGTACATGAAGCGGCAGATGCAGCCGCTCGGGCTCGCGATCGACTGGTCGCGCGAGATCGCCACCTGCAAGCCGGACTACTACAAGTGGAACCAGTGGCTGTTCCTGCGCATGCGCGAGCGCGGCATCGCCTACCGCAAGCTCGGCACGGTGAACTGGGATCCGGTGGACCAGACGGTGCTCGCGAACGAGCAGGTGATCGACGGCCGCGGCTGGCGCTCGGGCGCCCTGGTGGAGAAGCGCGAGATCCCGATGTACTACCTGCGCATCACGGACTATGCGCAGGAGCTGCTGGACCAGGTCGAGCGGCTCGAGGGCTGGCCCGAGCGCGTGCGGCTGATGCAGGCGAACTGGATCGGGCGCTCCGAAGGCGTGCGCTTCGCCTTTCCGCACGAGGTCCGCGACGCGGCCGGCGAGCTGGTGGATGGCGGGCGCATGCATGTCTTCACCACCCGCGCCGACACCATCATGGGCGTGACCTTCGTCGCGGTCGCGCCGGAGCATCCGCTCGCCGCGGTCGCAGCGGCGGCGGATCCGGCGGTCGCGGCCTTCGTGGAGTCGGCGCGCACCGGCTCGGCGATGGAGGCGGACCTCGCCACCATGGAGAAGGAAGGCATCCGCACCGGGCTCGCGGTGACCCATCCGCTCACCGGCGCGCAGGTGGATGTGTGGGTCGGCAACTACGTGCTGATGAGCTACGGCGACGGCGCCGTGATGGGCGTGCCGGCGCACGACGAGCGGGACTTCGCCTTCGCGCTCAAGTACGGCCTGCCGATCCGCCAGGTGATCGCGGTGCCGGGCGAGACCTTCTCCGACCGGCAGTGGCAGTCCTGGTACGAGGACAAGGCGCGCGGCACCTGCGTGAACTCGGGCCGCTACGACGGGCTCGGCCTGCAGGCGGCGGTCGATGCCGTGGCGAAGGACCTGGAGGCGAAGGGGCTCGGCGGCAAGCGGGTGCAGTGGCGCCTGCGCGACTGGGGCATCTCGCGCCAGCGCTACTGGGGCACGCCGATCCCGATCATCCACTGCGAGGCCTGCGGCGAGGTCCCGGTGCCCGATGCCGACCTGCCGGTGGTGCTGCCGGAGGACCTGGTGCCGGACGGCAGCGGCAACCCGCTGCTGAAGAGCGAAGCATTCCTCTCGTGCCGCTGCCCGTCCTGCGGCGGCCAGGCGCGGCGCGAAACCGACACGATGGACACCTTCGTCGATTCCGCCTGGTACTACATGCGCTACTGCTCGCCGGACAGCGCCGATGCCATGGTGGACCAGCGCAACGATTACTGGATGCCGATGGACCAGTACATCGGCGGCATCGAGCATGCGGTCCTGCACCTGCTCTACGCGCGCTTCTGGACCAAGGTGATGCGCGATCTCGGCCTGGTGAAGTTCGACGAGCCGTTCACGCGCCTGCTCTGCCAGGGGATGGTGCTGAATCACATCTACCAGCGCCGCAATCCGCGCGGCGGCATCGAGTACTTCTGGCCTGAGGACGTGGAGAACATCCGCGGCGAGGACGGCCGCATCCGTGGCGCGCGCCTCAAGTCGGACGGCAGCCCGGTGGAGTACGCCGGCGTCGGCACCATGTCCAAGAGCAAGAACAACGGCGTCGATCCGCAGGCCCTGATCGATCGCTACGGCGCCGACACCGCTCGGCTCTTCGTCATGTTCGCGAGCCCCCCGGAACAGACGCTCGAATGGTCGGATTCCGGCGTGGAGGGCGCGAGCCGCTTCGTACGCCGGCTCTGGGCCTTCTGCCACGGCCGGCAGGAGCTGCTGCGCAGCGCGTCGGACAAGCTGGACGCCGGCGCGCTGACGGATGCCGGCCGCGACCTGCGCTTCGAGGTCCACGGCATCCTGCGCCAGGTGACCTACGACTACGAGCGCAAGCAGTACAACACCGTGGTCTCGGGCGCGATGAAGATGCTGCATGCGCTCGAGTCGCTGGCCGGCCCGCCCGGCGGCGAGACGCCGTCGCTCGCCGCGGCCGATGCCTGCGCGCTGCGCGAGTGCCTCTCCATCCTGCTGCGCGCCCTCTATCCGGTGGTGCCCCATGTCGCGCACGCGCTCTGGACGGACCTGGAGCTCGGACGCGCCGGCAGTGCGGGCTGCCGCCCGGATGCGGCCGGCGCGACCGATGTCGTCGATGCCCCGTTCCCGCAGGTCGACGAAGCGGCCCTGGTGCGCGCCACGATCGAGCTGGTGCTGCAGGTCAACGGCAAGGTCCGCGGAGCGCTCAGGCTGCCGTCCGGCGCGGACCGCGAGGCGATCGAGCGTGCCGCCGCCGCCGCGCCGGAGGTCGCCCGCATCGCCGAGGGCCGCGCGCCGCGCCGTATCGTGGTGGTGCCCGGGCGCCTGGTCAACGTGGTGGTGTGAGCATGGCGGCGCATGCCCCGGGCCGGCGCGCGCTGCTCGGCCGCGCCGCCGGACTGGCGGTGATCGCGGGCGCCGCAAACGCCGCCGCCGGCTGCGGCTTTCGCCTGCGCGGCACCTCCGACATGCGGTTCGACACCCTCTACTCGGGGTTCTCGCCCTCGTCGGCGCTCGGCCAGGAGTTCCGGCGCGAGTTCCTCCGGACGACATCGAGCCGGCTGGTGGAGAAGCCGGAGGATGCCCAGGTCCGGCTGATCGTGCTGGGCGAAGTGCGCGAGCGCGACATCGTGGCGTATTCCGCGGTCGGACGCCCGCGCGAGTACCAATTGCGGCTGCGGCTGCAGTTCCGCGCCACCGACGGCGCGGACCGCGAGTTCATCCCGCCGAGCGAGATCATCCTGCGCCGGGACATCAGCGCCGCGGACAACCAGCTCACGGCACGCGTGGACGAGGAGGCCCTGCTCTACCGCGACATGCAGCGCGACATGGTGCAGCAGCTGCTGCGCCGCCTTGCCGCGATCCGGATGACCTAGGAGGCTGTCCTAGTGACCACCGACCGCCCGTGAACCGGATCAGTTCCGCGGACCAGCTCGACCGGGCCATCGCAAAACGCCTGCCGCCGGTGGCGTGGGTGAGCGGCGACGAGCCGCTGCTGGTGCTGGAAGCGGCCGATGCGATCCGCGCGAAGGCGCGCGAGCTCGGCTACGGCGAGCGGACCGTGCTCGACGTCGGTGCGAAGTTCGACGTCTCGCTGCTGACCGGGCAGGCGCAGGCACTCTCCCTCTTCGCCAGCCGCCGGCTGGTGGACGTCCGGCTCGCCGGCAAGGCGACGCGCGAGCTGGGCGAGGCGCTGCAGCGGAGCGCCGAGTTGATCGACGAGGACTGCCGCATCCTGGTCACCAGCGGGCGGCTCGAGCGGGCCACGGTCAACACCGCCTGGTTCGGCGCGTTCGGCGCGTCGCTCCTGCTGCTCGAGCTGCCCAAGGTGGAGCGCGACCGGCTGCCGCAATGGCTCGCGGAGCGGCTGTCGCGCCAGGGCCAGCGGGCGCCGCGATCCGCGCTCGCCATGATGGCCGACCGGACCGAGGGCAACCTGCTCGCCGCCCGCCAGGCGCTGCAACGGCTCGCGCTGCTCCTGCCGCAAGGCGAGCTCGATCCGGTCGCGATCGAGGCGGTGGTGCTCGATTCGGCGCGCTACGACGCCTTCGGCATGGTCGATACCGCCCTTGCCGGCGACACCGCCCGGGCGCTGCGCATGGTGGAGGGGCTGCGTGCCGAGGACACGGCGCTGCCGCTGCTCGCATGGGCGCTCGCCGATTGCCTGCGGCGGATGCTGAAGGTGAAGCAGGCGATGAATGCCGGGCAGCCGGTTGCCGCGGCGATGCGCGGCGCCGGCGTGTTCGGCAAGCGCGAGGCGCTGTTCCGCGAAGCGCTCGGGCGGCTGGGCGCTGCGACGTTGTCCGGGCTGCTGCGGGAGGTGGCGCATCTGGATAGAATGGCCAAGGGCGTCGGCGGCATTGCGGGCACCGGCGCCCCGCCGGAGTTCGGCGGCAGCGACCCTGCGAGCCAATGGGCCGCCGTCGAACGCATCGTCATCGCCCTCTGCGGCCAGCCGCGGTTGCA
>JAEWEW010000376.1 GCA_023389175.1 Pseudomonadota bacterium
GTCTTATAGAGTTGGAAGAACGGCAGCAGGAAGATCGCCGGCGGCGTCATGCGGTTGGTGAGCAGCCAGAAGAAGACATGCTTGTCGCCGATGAAGGAATATCGGGAGAAGGCATACGCCGCCGGAAGCGCCACCGCCACCGACAGCACGGTGTTGATCGCCACGTAGATCAGCGAGTTGATGTAGCCGCTGTACCAGGACCGGTCGGTGAAGATCACCTTGTAGTTGTCCCAGGTGAGGTCGCGCGGCCAGAAGGTGAAGGTCGACACGATCTCGGTGTTCGTCTTGAGCGACATGTTCACCATCCAGTAGATCGGCAGGATGGCGAAGACCAGGTAGAGCAGCAGGAAGAGGGAGCGCTTGCGCATGGGCGTCGTCTCCGTCACTCGCCGCCCGCGGCGGGCTGGCGGTCCGCCGTGCCCACCCGCTGCATCCAGTTGTAGAGGATGAAGCAGAACAGCAGGATGATCAGGAAGTAGACGAGCGAGAATGCCGCCGCCGGGCCGAGATCGAACTGGCCGACGGCCTTCTGCGTGAGGTATTGCGAGAGGAAGGTGGTGGCGTTGCCGGGCCCGCCGCCGGTGAGGACGAACGGCTCGGTGTAGATCATGAAGCTGTCCATGAACCGGAGCAGCACCGCGATCATCAGCACGCCGCGCAGCTTCGGCAGCTGCACGTGGCGGAAGACGGCAAGCCGGCCGGCGCCGTCGATGCTGGCGGCCTGGTAGTAGGCGTCGGGAATGGCGCGCAGGCCGGCATAGCAGAGCAGCGCGACGAGCGGCGTCCAATGCCAGACGTCCATCACCAGCACGGTGAGCCAGGCGTCGACCGGATTGCCGGTGTAGTTGTAGTCGAGCCCGAGGTTGTAGAGCACCACCCCGAGGAGCCCGATGTCGGTGCGGCCGAAGATCTGCCAGATGGTGCCGACCACGTTCCACGGGATCAGCATCGACAGCGCCACGATCACCAGCACCAGCGAGGCCCGCCAGCCGGACGCCGGCATGGCGAGCGCGAGCCCGATGCCGAGCGGGATCTGGACCGCGAGCACGCTGAGCGAGAACAGGATCTGGCGCAACAGCGCGTCGTGCAGCTCGCCGTCGCGCATCACCGCCTTGAACCACTCGGTGCCGACGAAGACCCGCTGGGTGGGCGAAAGGATGTCCTGCACCGAGTAGTTCACCACGGTCATCAGCGGCAGCACCGCCGAGAACGCGACGCAGACGATCACGGGCAGGACGAGCAGCCAGGCCCTCTGGTTCACCGGCTTCACGAGATGAGCTCCTGGTCGCGATAGAAGCGGCTGTGGCGATTGATGACGCAGATCCGCAGCGGCTGTCCCGCCGCGGCCGCGCCGGCGGTGGCGAGCGCCGCCTGCCGGTCCGTCTGCACCGGCGCCCGCAGGCGCACGGCGACGTCGCCGACGCGGGTGGTGACGAGCATCGAATGACCCAGGTCCTGGACGCGCTCGATCCGCGAGTCCACCGTGCCGGCGTCGCCCTCGGCGGCGATCCGCACGTACTCCGGCCGGATCCCCAGGACGAGCGTCGCCTCCGGCCGCGTCGCCTGCTGGGCGGAGAGCCAGCGTGCGAGCTGTCCGGTGGCCTCGCCCGCAAGCGGCTCGCCGGCGACGAACGGCGCGCCGTCCTTCAGCGACACCGGCAGGAAGTTCATGCCGGGCGAGCCGATGAAGTGCCCGACGAACTGGTGCGCCGGCTCCTCGAAGAGCTCCTCGGCGGTGCCGGCCTGCACGACGCGTCCGTCCGACATGACCACGATCCGGTCGGCGAAGGTGAGCGCCTCCACCTGGTCGTGGGTCACGTAGATCAGCGTGAGGCGCAGCTCCTGGTGGATCTGCTTGAGCTTGCGCCGCAACTGCCACTTGAGCTGAGGATCGATGACCGTGAGCGGCTCGTCGAACAGGATCGCGGCGACATCCTCGCGCACCAGGCCGCGGCCGAGCGAGATCTTCTGCTTCGCATCCGCGCCGAGGCCGCTCGCGCGGCGGTCGAGCGCGCCGGAGAGCTCGAGCATCTCCGCCACCACGCCGACCCGGCGCCGGATCGCATCGTCCGCCAGCCCCCGGTTCTTCAGCGGAAAGGCGAGGTTCTCGCCGACCGTCATGGTGTCGTACACCACCGGGAACTGGAACACCTGCGCGATGTTGCGCGCCTGCGGCGACAGGTCGGTGACGTCGCGCCCGTCGAACAGCACGCGCCCGCGCGACGGCCGCACCAGGCCGGAGACGATGTTGAGCAGTGTCGTCTTGCCGCAGCCTGACGGACCGAGCAGCGCATAGGCGCCGCCATCCTTCCATTCCAGCTCGAGCGGCTTGAGTGCGTAGTCCGCGTCCTGGCGCGGCCGCGGCCGGTAGGAATGGGCGAGGCCCTTCAGCTCAATGCGTGCCATGGGCCATCGCCTGGTTGCCCTGGTTGCGCTGCGCCTCGCGAAGCGCCACCACCTCGGGCGCGAGCAGCAGCTGCCCCGCGTGGTCGAAGACATAGAGCGCGCCCGGGTCCGCATAGAGGCTGAGGTTCTGCCCGAGCTCGAGGCGATGCACCCCGACCAGCTGCGCGATCAGCGGCCCGACCCGGGTTGCCACGTGCACATAGCTGGCGGAGCCGGAAATCTCCGCCAGCTCCACCCGCGCATCGAAACGCAGGTCGCCGGCCTGGCCGGCGACACCGAGATTGCCGGCCCGGATGCCGACGGTCACCGCCGGATCGTCGGTCTTCAGCGGCGCATGCAGCGCCACCCGCGGTCCCTGCTCGATCTGCAGGCTGTTGTGCGAAAGGCGGGCCGGCACGAAGTTCATCGGCGGATCGCTGAACGCCTGAGCCACGGCGATGTTCGCCGGCCGCAGGTACACGTCCGTGGTCGGGCCCGCCTGCAGCAGCCGCCCCCGGTCCAGGACCACGGTGTGGCCGCCGAGGAGCAGCGCCTCGGCCGGCTCGGTGGTGGCATAGACCACCGCCGATTCGCCGCCCGAGAAGAGGTCCGTGAGCTCCTCGCGCAGCTCCTCGCGCAGCTTGTAGTCGAGGTTCACCAGCGGCTCGTCGAGCA
Source organism: Pseudomonadota bacterium (assembly GCA_023389175.1). Taxonomy (GTDB): domain Bacteria; phylum Pseudomonadota; class Gammaproteobacteria; order Burkholderiales; family Burkholderiaceae_E; genus Lautropia. The sequence goes on from JAEWEW010000376.1 coordinate 3,061, forward strand.
GCACCAGCGGCGCGCCCTTCGCGAGCGCGCGCGCGAGCGCGACCCGCTGCTGCTGTCCGCCCGAGAGCTCCGCGGGCAGGCGGTCGAGCAGGTGGTCGATGTGCAGGCGCGCGGCGAGCGCTGTCACCGTGTCGCGGATGCCGGCCTCGCCACGGAGTGCGAGCGGCGAGGCGATGTTGTCGAAGACGGTCATCGACGGATAGTTGATGAACTGCTGGTAGACCATCGCCACGTTGCGCCGGCGCACCGGCACGCCGGTGACGTCCTGCCCGTCGACCAGCACCCTGCCCTGCGTGGGCCGGTCGAGCCCCGCCATCAGCCGCATCAGCGAGGTCTTTCCCGCGAGCGTCGGCCCGAGCAGCACCGTGATGCCGGCCGGCGCGACCGCGACGTCCATCGGGTGGATGTGGACATGCGGCCCGACCCGCAGGGCGACGTCCTCGAGCTGCAGCCTCATGGCGCGCCCGCCTCACGCGGGCCGGTCGCCGGCCACGGGGGCGATTCCCGGCCCGCGTCCCCGAGCCACGCCGCCACTGCCTGGCGGCCGGCCGCGTCCAGGTGCAGCCCGAGCTTGGAGCGGCGCCAGAGGACGTCGTCCGCGGTGCGCGCCCACTCGTCATCGCGCAGGTAGGCGAGCTCCGCCTCGAAGAGGCCCGTCGCCACCTCGGTGCCAAGCCCGTCGAGCGAGGCGGCGCCGCCGACGATCGCCTCGAAGCGGGTGCCGTAGCTGCGCGCCCAGCGGGCGGCGATCGCCGGCGGCAGCCAGGCGTGGCGCTGCAGGATGAGCGCGGTCAGCTCGGCAAGCCCGAGGCTGCCCGCCGGGCGAGGCGGCAGGAGACCGTCGAAATCGCCGCCCGGCAGCGGGGCATCGAAGGTCCAGGCCGGCCCCATCGAATCGACCTGCGGCGCGAGCACCGGATGCAACCGGTCCACCGCCTCCTCCGCCAGCTTGCGGTAGGTGGTGATCTTGCCGCCCCACACGGTGAGCAGCGGCGGCCCCTGTGTGCTCAGTTCGAGCGAGTAGTCGCGGGTGACCGCCGACGGATCGCCGGCCTCGTCGTCGAGCAGCGGGCGCACGCCGGCGTAGCTCCACACCACGTCGGCGGCGGAGATCGGCTTCTCGAAGTAGCGGTTGATCAGCCGGCAGAGATAGGCGACCTCCTCGGGCGAGCAGCGCACCTCGCCGGGCGGGTCGGCGAGCTCGATGTCGGTGGTGCCGATGAGGGTGAAGTCGCTCTCGTACGGAATCGCGAAGACGATGCGCCGGTCGGGGCTCTGCAGGATGTACGCCAGGTCGTGCTCGTACATGCGCGGCACGACGATGTGGCTGCCCTTCACCAGGCGCAGCGTCCGGCTGGCCGCGGCCGGCGTTCCGCGCATCGAATCCTGCAGGAAGCTCGCGGCCCACTGGCCGGTGGCATTGACCAGGGCGCGGGCGCGCACTTCGCGCGAGCCGCCGTGGGCGTCGCGCAGCTCCGCCACCCAGCCGGCGCCCTCGGTGCGGACCCGCTCGCAGCGGGTGCGCGGCAGCACCGTCGCGCCGCGCTCGGCGGCGCCGATCGCGTTCAGCACCACCAGCCGGGCATCGTCCACCCAGCCGTCGGAATAGAGGAAGGCGCGGGTGAACTCAGGCTTCAGCGGCACGCCCGCGGGATGGGCAGGCAGGCGGATGCCTTCGGAACCGGGCAGCAGCTCGCGCCGCGCGAGGTGGTCGTACAGGAACAGGCCCATGCGCATCATCCAGCCTGGTCGCATGGAAGGATCGTGCGGCAGCACGAAACGCAGCGGGCGCATGATGTGGGGCGCATTGCGCAGCAGGACCTCCCGCTCCATCAGCGCCTTGCGCACCAGGCCGAATTCGTAGTGCTCGAGGTAGCGCAGCCCGCCGTGGATCAGCTTGGTCGAGGCCGACGAGGTGTGCGAGGCGAGGTCGTCCTTCTCGCAGACCACCACCGAGAGCCCGCGGCCGGCGGCGTCGCGGGCGATGCCGGCGCCGTTGACCCCGCCGCCCACCACCAGCAGGTCGCAGGCGAGCGGCCCGGGCCGCCCGCCGTCGCGCGCGCGAAGCGCCGCAACCGAAGGACCACCCGGCACCGGTGCGTCCTGCCCCTTGGAAACCGCCATCGCCTGCCTCTCCCGCGCTCCGGCCGTGCGGCCGAGCAGCGATTCAAGCGCGAGATCGCGCAAAAATCAACACTGCGCTGCGTCATTTTCTTTCGTTTGCTTTCGTTTTATGCTTCTCCCATGATCGCGAATCCCCGCCAGCAGCGCCTGCTCGAGGAGGTCACGCGCCGTGGATCGGTGTCGGTCGAGGAACTCGCCCAGCTGCTGGAGGTGACCGCGCAGACCATCCGGCGCGACGTGGCGGCGCTCGCGGAGGCCGGGCTGGTCGCGCGGTTCCACGGCGGCGTCGGCATGCCGGCCTCCACCGTGCAGAACATCGCCTACCGGCAGCGCCAGGCGCTCAACCCGGAGGGCAAGGACCGGATTGCGCGGGCGGTCGCCGCGCGGATTCCGTCGGGATGCTCGCTCTTCATGAACATCGGCACCACCATCGAGGCCGTGGCCCGGGCGCTGCGCCATCACGACGACCTGCGCGTGGTGACCAACAACCTCAACGTGGCCGCCACGCTCGCGGACAACCCGCGCTGCGAGGTCATCGTCTGCGGCGGCCAGGTGCGGCCGCGGGATCGCGGCATCATCGGGGAGGCGGCGGTCGACTTCATCCGCCAGTTCCGCGTGGACATCGGGCTCGTCGGCATCTCGAGCATCGAGAGCGACGGCACCCTGCGCGACTTCGATTTCCGCGAGGTGAAGGTGGCGCAGGCGATCATCGAGCAGTCGCGCGAGGTCTGGCTGGTGGCCGACCACTCGAAATTCACCCGCCGCGCCATGGTGCAGCTCGCGCACCTGTCGCAGGTGGATGTACTTTTCACCGACGCGCCGCTCACGCCGCAGATGCAGTCCTGCCTGGAGGAGGCAGGCGGCCGATGCGTCGTGGCCGCCGGCGATGCCGTCGAACATCGGGAGGAGTGACATGAAGTATCTGCTGGCGCTGGACCAGGGCACGTCGAGCTCGCGCAGCATCGTCTTCGACCTGCAGGGGAATATCGTCGCGATGGCGCAGCAGGAGTTCCGCCAGATCTATCCGCAGCCCGGCTGGGTGGAGCACGATCCGGAGGAGATCTGGTCCTCGCAGCTCGCCACCGCGCGCCGCGCGCTCGCCGAGAGCGGCGTCGCGCTCGCCGACATCGCCGGCCTCGGCATCACGAACCAGCGCGAGACGACGCTGATCTGGAACCGGCGCACCGGCCGGCCGATCCACAACGCGATCGTCTGGCAGGACCGCCGCTCCGAGCCGATCTGCGCGGCGCTCCGTGAGATCGGCGCGGAGACCGAGGTCCGGGAGCGCACCGGCCTCATCATCGACGCCTATTTCTCCGGCACCAAGATCCAGTGGATGCTGGACCATGTGCCCGGGGCGCGCGCCCAGGCGGAGGCGGGCGAGCTCGCCTTCGGCACGGTGGACAGCTGGCTGATCTGGAAGCTCACCGGCGGCCGGCTGCATGTCACCGACGTCACCAACGCGTCGCGCACCATGCTCTACAACGTGCGCACCGGCGAGTGGGACGATCGGCTGCTGGCGCTGGTGGGCGTGCCGCGGCCGCTGCTGCCGGAAGTGCATCCCTCCGCCCATGTCTACGGGGAGACCGATGCGGAGCATCTCGGCGGCCGCCTGCGGATCGGCGGGATCGCCGGGGACCAGCAGGCCGCGCTCTTCGGCCAGGCCTGCTTTCGCGCCGGCATGGCGAAGAACACCTACGGCACCGGCTGCTTCCTGCTGATGCACACCGGCGAGCACTGGCAGCTGTCACAGAACGGGCTGGTGACCACCGCCGCCGCGCAGACCGGCTCCGCCCGCGAGTACGCGATGGAAGGCAGCGTGTTCATTGCCGGCGCGGTGGTGCAGTGGCTGCGCGACGGCCTCTCCGCCTTCGAGCAGTCGCCGCAGGTCGAGGCGCTCGCGGCCACCGTCCCCGACTCGGGCGGCGTGGTGCTGGTGCCGGCCTTCACCGGCCTCGGGGCGCCCTACTGGCGCGCCGACGTGAAGGGCGCCATGTTCGGCCTCACCCGAGGCGTCACCATGGCGCATGTCGCCCGCGCCGCGCTCGAATCGATCGCCTTCCAGAGCGCGGCGCTGCTGCACGCGATGAAGCGCGACGCCGCCGCCCCGATCCGCGAGCTGCGGGTCGACGGCGGCGCCTGCGTCAACAACATGCTGATGCAGTTCCAGGCCGACCTGCTGGGCGTGCCGGTGGTACGCCCGCGCACCATCGAGACCACCGCGCTCGGTTCCGCCTACCTGGCCGGGATCTCCTGCGGCGCCTATTCCGGCCCGGAGGAGGTCGCGAGCAACTGGCAGGTGGAACGGGTCTTCGAGCCGCGCATGTCACCGGACGAGGCGGCCGCGAGGATGGCGCGCTGGGAGAAGGCGGTCGCGTCCCTGCCGCGGGAGGGCGGCGGCGAGGACTGATCCGGGGGGCAGGCGCGCTGCCGGGCGCAGGAATTGCTCTCGCCGGCAGCCCGCCGGGCGCTACCATCGCGCCCTGGGCTCGGAGGACAGCATATGCGCTGGCAAGGTGGACGTCAGAGTGGCAACGTCGAGGACCGTCGGGGCCGCGGCGGCTTCGGGTTTCCCGGCGGCGGCATGCGGCGCGGCGGGGGTATCGGCATCGGCACCCTGCTGGTCGCCCTGGTGCTCGGCTGGTTCCTCGGCATCAACCCGCTCACGCTGCTCGGCATCTTCGAGGGCGGCGGCCCGGTCGTGCAGGCGCCCCAGTCATCGCCTGGCGAGCGCGCCCCCGGGGCATCGACTCAGGGCGGACAGCCCGACGCCGGCGGCCAGTTCGTCTCGGTGGTGCTCGGGAGCACCGAGGATGTCTGGTCCGGCCTGTTCCGGCAGTCCGGCAGCCAGTATCCCGCGCCGACGCTCGTCCTCTTCAGCGGCACGACGCCGACCGCCTGTGGCCACGGCAGCGCAGCCGCCGGCCCGTTCTACTGCCCTGCCGACGGCAAGCTCTACATCGACCTGTCCTTCTACCGGACGCTGCGCGACCGGCTGGGCGCGCCCGGCGACACCGCCCAGGCCTACGTGATCGCGCACGAGGTCGGCCACCACATCCAGAACATCACCGGCACCATGCGAAAGATGGAAGCGGCACGCCAGCAGACCGGCGAGCGGCAGTACAAGGAGCTGTCGGTGCGGCTCGAGCTGCAGGCGGACTGCTACGCCGGCATCTGGGCGCATCATTCGCAGCAGGCGCGCAACTGGTTCGAGCAGGGCGACATCGAGGAGGCGCTGAACGCCGCCGCCGCGGTCGGCGACGACAACATCCAGCGCCGCACGCAGGGCGTGGTGGTCCCGGAGGCCTTCACCCACGGCTCGTCGGAGCAGCGGGCGCGCTGGTTCCGCGCCGGGCTCGAGC
>JAEWEW010000395.1 GCA_023389175.1 Pseudomonadota bacterium
GCGCAAGCGCGGGCGACAGGGCTCCGGTGGCACCGCCCGGCGTGGCACCGCCGCCCGGTACCGCCGAGGCGCCGAACTGGACGAAGATCTCGTCGCGCTTGACCATGCCCAGCTCGTAGCGGGCCCGCTCCTCGATCGCGGTGGTGCCGTCGCGCAGGTCAGCCACCTCCGCCTCCAGGCCTTCGTTGCGCATGCGCTTGCCGGCGTTGACCTCCTGCTGGAGCGAGAGCTGGCGGTCCAGCTCCCAGACACGCAGCCAGCTTCCCTCGCCCAGCCAGAGCGGGTACTGGACCAGGACCAGCAGGCTTGCGAGCAGGAGGCCGAGCAGCTTCACGGCAGGATCCGCCCGGCGTCAGCGGCGGATGCTGTAGAAGGCGTCGCGGCCGGGGAAGAGCGCCGAATCGCCGAGGTCTTCCTCGATGCGCAGCAGCTGGTTGTACTTGGCCGTGCGGTCGCTGCGCGAAAGCGAGCCGGTCTTGATCTGCAGGGCGTTGGTCGCCACCGCGATGTCCGCGATGGTGGTGTCCTCGGTTTCGCCCGAGCGGTGCGACACCACCGACGTGTAGTTGTGCCGCTTGGCGAGCTCGATCGCGGCGAAGGTCTCGGTCAAGGTCCCGATCTGGTTGATCTTGATCAGGATGGAGTTGGCCACGCCGGTCTCGATGCCTTCCTTCAGGATCCGGGTGTTGGTCACGAAGAGATCGTCGCCGACCAGCTGCACCTTGCCGCCCAGGCGTTGGGTGAGATGCCGCCAGCCGTCCCAGTCATCCTCGGCCATGCCGTCCTCGATGGAGAGGATCGGGTACTTGCCGCACCAGTCGGACAGCAGCTTGGTGAGCTCCGGACCGGTGAGCGTCTTCTTCTCGCCCGCGAGGTGGTACTTCCCGTCCTTGAAGAATTCTGAGCTGGCACAGTCCAGCCCCAGCGCGATGTCCTCGCCCGGCCGGTAGCCGGCCTTCTCGATCGCGCGCAGGATCAGCCCGATGGCGGCCTCGTGGTTGTCGACCGAGGGGGCGAAGCCGCCCTCGTCACCTACCGCGGTGGACATGCCGGCCTCGTCGATCAGCTTGCGCAGCGCGTGGAAGGTCTCGCAGCCATAGCGCAGCGCTTCCCGGAACGTCGGCGCGCCCACCGGAATGATCATGAACTCCTGCATGTCCAGCGTGTTGTTCGCGTGGGCGCCGCCGTTGATGACGTTCATCATCGGCAGCGGAAGCGACATCTGCGCCGAGCCGCCGAAGTAGCGGTAGAGCGGCAACCCGGACTCCTCCGCGGCCGCCTTCGCCACCGCCATCGACACCGCCAGCATGGCATTGGCGCCGAGGTTCGCCTTGTTCTCCGTACCGTCGAGATCGATCAGCGTGCGGTCCACGTAGGCCTGCTCCGAGGCGTCCAGTCCGAGGATGGCCTCCGAGATCTCGGTGTTGATGTTCTCCACCGCCTTGAGCACGCCCTTGCCGCCGTAGCGGCCGGCGTCGCCGTCCCGCAGCTCGATCGCCTCGCGGGAGCCGGTGGACGCGCCCGAAGGCACGGCGGCCCGCCCCATCACCCCGGACTCGAGCAGGACGTCGCATTCGACGGTGGGATTGCCGCGCGAATCGATGATCTCGCGCCCGATGATGTCGACGATCGTGCTCATCCTTGGTTGCCTTGTATTGGACGCCTATTTGCCTGGTGGCGGAACGCCCTCGACGCAGACCATGTCGAACGACTCGGTCGCGCCTGCGCGTGCTTCCCGTGCCTGCCGGTAGAGGGCGGAATCGTAGAACGCGCGGGCGGCCGCCATTGTCTCAAATTCCAGGATCACCAGCCGACCGGGCTGCCAATTTCCTTCCAGCACCTCCACCGCTCCACCCCGGGCGATGAACCGGCCGCCGGCGGCCGAGACGGCCCCGGGCGAAAGCGCCTGGTAGCCCTTGTAGCGCTCCGGGTCCGAAACCTTCACGTTGGCGATCACGTAGGCAGTCACGATCCTCGTCTCCTCAGCAGACCCGCGATCCGGTCACGGGCTCAAAGACCTTCGACCAGGTCGGCCTCAGGGAAGCCGGCCCGCTTCACCGCCCGGTCCAGCTCGCAGAGCGTCTCCAGCAGCGCCGCCATGCGCGGCAGCGGCCAGGCGTTGGGCCCGTCCGAGAGGGCCTTCTCCGGGTCCGGATGGGTTTCCATGAAGAGACCGGAGATGCCGGCCGCGACCGCCGCGCGGGCGAGCACCGGCACGAACTCGCGCTGGCCGCCGGAACGCTCGCCCTGCCCGCCCGGGAGCTGCACCGAATGGGTGGCATCGAAGACCACCGGGCAGCCGGTCTCCCGCATGATCGCGAGGCTGCGCATGTCCGACACCAGGTTGTTGTAGCCGAAGCTCGCGCCACGCTCGCACACCAGGACGCAATCCTCGTCCACGCCGGCCTCGCGGGCCGCCGCCTTGGCCTTCGCGACCACGTTGCGCATGTCGCCGGGCGCGAGGAACTGGCCCTTCTTGATGTTGACCGGCTTGCCGCTTGCCGCGACCGAGTTGATGAAATCGGTCTGCCGGCAGAGGAACGCCGGCGTCTGCAGCATGTCCACCACCGCCGCCACCGGCGCGACCTGGTCGATCTCATGGACGTCGGTCAGCACCGGGACGCCGATCTCGCGCTTCACGTCCGCGAGGATGGCGAGGCCGGCATCCATGCCTGGGCCCCGGAAGGACTTGCCCGAGCTGCGGTTCGCCTTGTCGAAGGACGACTTGTAGACGAACGGGATGCCGAGCTCGGCGCAGATCTCCTTGAGCTTTCCGGCCGTCTCCATGGCCAGCTCGCGCGACTCGATGGCGCAGGGTCCGGCGATCAGGAAGAAGGGTCGGTCGAGCCCGACCCGCGACCCCGCGATCTCCATCAGGCCACCTTCACCCGGCCGGCATCGGCCCCGGCCCGCTCTGCCGCCCGGGCGAGCGCCGCCTCCAGGTAGGCAATGAAGAGCGGGTGGCCGGTGCGCGGCGAGGAGGTGAACTCCGGATGGAACTGCACCCCGACGAACCACGGATGGGCCAGCCTGCCGGCCACGGGCAGCTCGATCGTCTCGGTGAGCTGCTCGGTGGGCGTGCGGGCGGCGATCCGCAGCCCGGCCTCCTGCAGCCGGCCGACGTAGTCGTTGTTGACCTCGTAGCGATGCCGGTGGCGCTCGTTGACCGACTCACCGTAGATGCGCGCGATCAGCGTCCCCGGCTCCACCGCGCAGCGCTGGGCGCCCAGCCGCATGGTCCCGCCGAGCCCGGTGGTGAGATCGCGCCGCTCGACAGCCCCGGTGCGATCCGTCCACTCGGTGATCAGCGCCACAACCGGATGCGGCGTGTCCGGATCGAACTCCGTGCTGTTCGCTCCTTCCAGTCCGAGGACATGGCGGGCGAACTCGATGACGGCGAGCTGCATGCCCAGGCAGATCCCGAGGTAGGGCACGCGGTTCTCGCGGGCATAGCGGATGGCCTCGATCTTGCCCTCGACGCCGCGCTTGCCGAAGCCGCCGGGCACCAGGATGGCGTCGAACCGCGCGAGCATCCCGGTGCCCTCGCGCTCGATCTGCTCGGAATCGATGTACTCCACCTGCACGCGGCTTGCGGTGTGCATCCCGGCGTGGATCAGCGCCTCGGTAAGCGACTTGTACGACTCCGTGAGATCCACGTACTTGCCGACCATGGCGATGCGCACGTCATGCTGCGGCTTCTCCAGCCGGGCGATCAGCTGGTCCCACATGGAGAGGTCCGCGGCCGGCTTGTCCAGCCGCAGTGCCTGCACCAGGATGTCGTCCACCTTCTGCTCGTGCAGCATCCGCGGGATCTTGTAGATCGAGTCCACGTCCCAGACGGAGATGACCGAATCGAGCTGCACGTTGGAGAACATCGAGATCTTGGCGCGCTCGTCGTCGGGGATGGGGCGGTCCGCGCGGCACATGATCACGTCCGCCTGGATCCCGATCTCCCGCAGCTTCTGCACCGAGTGCTGCGTGGGCTTGGTCTTGAGCTCCCCGGCCGACGGGATGAACGGCACCAGGGTGAGGTGCACGAAGCAGTAGTTGCCGCGGCCGCGCTTCAGGCTCATCTGCCTGACCGCCTCCAGGAACGGCAGCGACTCGATGTCGCCGACCGTGCCGCCGATCTCGACGATGGCCACCTCGGCTTCGTTCGCGGTGCCGACGCCCGCGCCGCGCTCGATGAAGGCCTGGATCTCGTTGGTGATGTGCGGAATGACCTGCACCGTCCGGCCGAGATACTCGCCGCGGCGCTCCTTGCGGATCACCGAGTCGTAGATCTGGCCGGTGGTGAAGTTGTTGGTCCGCCGCATCCGAGCCGAGACGAACCGCTCATAGTGCCCGAGGTCCAGGTCCGTTTCCGCACCGTCCTCGGTGACGAAGACCTCCCCGTGCTGGAACGGGCTCATGGTGCCCGGGTCGACGTTGATGTAGGGGTCCAGCTTGAGAAGGGTCACCTTGAC
>JAEWEW010000398.1 GCA_023389175.1 Pseudomonadota bacterium
GTGGTAGCCGTCCCGCTCATGGAGCGCGCGCTTCATGGCAACCAGTGGCATCCGCTTCGGTGCACGGGCGTCCTTCGCAAGTGGCTTCAGGGTCAGACTCTCCGCGCTCGGCTTTGGCGCATACGGCGCTCGCCGAGTGCCACCCCAGATAGACTCTGTCCAGTCCCGGATGGCGGGCATGTTGGCCTGCACCAGCCAGCTTGATGCCAGGTCGTGCCGGCCCCGAAGGTGCGCATCGACCGCCGCACTCAACATGCGGGCCGCCTTGAAGATTTCGGGGATGGGTTCACGAAAGCAGAACTTGAGCGTCATGGTGAGTCCGCAGACGAAGCTTGAGGCGCGGCTCGATACTGCCGGCGCCGAGGGGTGACGGCTACCCGGAGCCCGATACGCGGTCGCGGAACCCGCGTCAGTGGCTGGCGAGAGCGGAGAAAGCATCGTCAGCAGATGGCTCGAGTTGTCCCGACCCAGCATGCCTCACGCCAGCCGCCGCGCCCAGTCAGCCAGCGTCTTTCCGCCTCGCATGAGAAGCCAAGCGATGGAGGCAGCAATTGTCCCTACAACGGCGCGCAGTAGCAGCTCCCTGTCCATGTGCTCTCCTGAGTCATGCTCCAATGGCATGGTCCCTTTTCGGGCGCCCCGAGGGTCGGTCGGGAGCATCTAGATGGACTAGGTCGAATCTCCTAGCTCAGGCCGTAGGCTTAGTCGGCGTACCGGGCTGCTAGTAAGGAATCAGACTGCCGCTTGCTATAGGAGGAAGCATGCAAGCCGCATGCTTCTTTGAGGACATGGCTTCATGAGCAAGCTAGAACGGTACCGAGAGCTACGGAGGATGATGACAACGCCCGGTGAGGTGAAGTTCCAGCGAGAGAACGCCGAGCGACTCGCTGGCATCATCAGGGCGTGGAAGGAGGCAGGGCAACAGCCTGAAGAAGTAGGTGCACTCTCCTCCGGCGAGTACTGCACCGTCTGCCTCGCTACCAGGAACTACAGTCAGCTCGACGACCCCTTGGTGTCATTCCTGCAGCTCGACGACTACCTGCAGCGTGTCGTTCTGGAGGAAGCAGGCTTAGGCTGGATGATTGGTTTGGAGCTTGGAGGCGAGGCGGATGCCGAGGCTGCAAGGAAGAGGTAAGCAATAGCCGCTTCATGATTCATTGGCGCCCTCACTCTGGTGGGGGCGCAGTTCATTCCGCTTCCTCCGTCCGGATTCATTCGGCTCGCCAGTGTCCCAGCGATATCATAAAACCCCGCATCAGGGTACAGAGGTTAACGTGGCAACAAGACTGGCAAAGGTAACGGCTCAAATCGAACAGCTTCAACGCGAAGCCGAGAAGCTGAAAGCGAAAGAAGTCTCCGGCGTCGTTGCGCGCATCAAGGAAGCGATTGAGTACTACGACCTGACGGCCGAGGACTTGGGTCTTGGGAAGCGTCGGGGTCGAAAGGCTGCCACATCTCCCAGCACAAAGGGCATGAAGGCAGGGAAGGGCGCCGCGAAGCGGAGTGCGCCAGCTGCCGCCAAGTACAAGGACCCTGCATCTGAGAGAACCTGGAGCGGGCGCGGCCGGGCGCCGCAGTGGTTCAAGGATGCGTTGGAAGCAGGCGCGACTAGGGAGAGCTTGGAGGTTAAGTAGGGGTGCGCAATGCACGCTCTGCTCTGCCTGAGAGGCTGAGCATCGGACCGAGGTTTCGGCGATGCTCGTGCGTTAATACGGATTCTGGCGCCCGCTGTCGCGCTATTTTCTGGATGGCTTCATCATCTGCCGTTCGAGGCCTGCTAGTCTCGCTTCAACGTAAGGCCGGATGGTGCGTGACCATCCAGTCCCCTCTCCGTGTTGCGCTGACCGTGGTGGATATTGCATATAGGAGTGCGCACCTTAAGCGCGCTGACGGCTATGCGCGCCGACGAGCCTGCAATGGAACGTCTGGCGATAAGAAGCAGACCGAAGAATTGGAGGAGGCAAGTGGAAGACCGCACGACAGGTGCATGGTTGGTTCATCATGCGCAGAAGGTCCAGGTAACAACCAACCAAGACTTCGACAACGTCTTGTTTGCTGGGAAGTCTGCAATTCTGTTGTCTGCATTGTCGACTGCGCACCAAGAGTCGCTGACTCATGACAAGGTCAAGAGCCTTGCCAAGGCAAATGGTATTGGTCAGCGGACCGAACTCCCTGCCATCTTGGATGAGCTTGCAAAACAGAAGCTCATAGAACGTGCGGGCGCTGGCATAGAGGTTCTTGGCGTATCGTCTTCGGCTGTCGTAGAGCATGCGGCCCGCATTTTTCGAGAGTCGGAGCCGGCATCGCATGAGTTGGCTGCAATCGAAATCGCGGACAGAGTCTCTCTACAGCCACAGCGTGAGGCTGACTTCTTTCAGGAGATACAGGATGAGTTCGGTCTTGCAACTGCAGCTGCGAAAGAGTTCCTTGCGACCGCCTCTCATATTGGCTTCTTTGATTCCGAGCAGTTGAGTCCGAAGGAACGGATTTACTTCAATGGGAACTTGTTCCGCAAGGACGGAGTCAGGAAGGTTCGTGCCGCCTTGGACAGCCTATCTGCTCAGGAGCGTTCCGGGTTGATATCGCTGCAGGAGCTCCTTCAGCAGCACGGATGCGTGCCCTTCGAGATGGCTTTGGCCGCGACAGGAGAGCTTCTTTTGAAGAAGCTTCAGTCCATCGGGCTGATAGACGTCAGCAGCGTGGGGAACGACTCCGGACAGCACCACTTCGTGACATCGCCGGCAGCCTTCTCAAAGTTCACTAACTCCATCGCTGATGATGCGCTCGACTTAGCTAAAGCCCTTGTTGCATCGCTAACTTACGGGATGACGAAGAGTAGCGAGTCTCGAGGCCGCATCATCGCCCTTACGAAGCTGATGGAGCGTCTCTTGGAGGGTCGATTCGTTGGTCCCGCGACGGCAATTGGGCAGGACTACCGGGTGCTAGAGTTCAAGCGTGTCATAGAGGTTCGGCCGCAACCAAACGGCTTGTTCACGATGCGACTCTTGAAGCCTGATGTTGGTCGACTTGCCTTGGCTGTCCTTGAAGAGGGTGGCGTAGTACCTGGCGCAACGCCAACATTATCTGGGGCGAACGTGAGCGTCTTCACCGGGCCAGAAAGGAATCGAGTGGGGATACGACATAAGAACGTGACACCGCAGTTGCAAAGTGGCATCGCTTCGCTGCTCGACGACTTGCGAACGGGGGTCATCTAATGGGTATTGCGGTCAGAACTCTCCCTCATGGGGCGAAGGGCTATGAGATGGAAGAGCGCCTTCGCGCTTACTTTTTAAGTCTTGGTTACTATGTACTACGCGGCGTAAAGTTTACATACAACAAATTCGATGTAACTGACGTAGACCTCTGGCTTTACCTGCGCCCGACGGCTATTTCGCGGGAGCGGTGTAATGTAGACGTTAAGAATAAGAAGACGCCGCAGGCGCTTGAGCGAATCTTCTGGGCAAAGGGCATCCAGCGAGTGCTCGGCTTGGAGAGATGCATCGTTGCGACAACGGACGCGCGACCAGAGGTGACATCTTTTGGACTCGCGCACGAAGTGACGGTCTTGGATGGGAACTTTCTCGCGCGATTAGAAAGTAGCTCGCGCGCCGCATTAGACCGATTGACTGAGGAGCATTTCCTGGCTTTGCTTGACAAAGCTTCCCTTGGCAAGTTGGGCGGGGACTGGAAGGGGGCCTACGAGACGAGCAAGGCTCGAATGCTATCTGGCCTCGACTTTGATGGTGCGAACCGATGGCTTCGCGAAGTGGGGTCGCTATTGGACGTGCATCTGTCTGGTCCCGTAGAGGGCGATGCAGCGCTACGACTGATGTATGCGAATGTCGGGATGCTCCTGGTTGCAGTGGACTACTTGATGCAGGGTTGTCTCAGTATGAGTTCTGAGCGGAGGAGCCTCTTCCTCACCGAGGGATTTCGGTATGGCAACAATGGCAGAGCATCTGCCGAAGGCATTGTGCATGTTGCGTCTCGGCTTGCGTCGGCAGCAACGGGTCGAGATATATCGATGGACGTTGTCGAACGGGAGTTAAGGCAGCAGTTCTCTCGAGTTAGGGCAGAGGTGCTAGGGGAGTTCTTTGCGAAGGCCGGGGCGCACGGTGCGACGATTAGCGCCGCGCTTGAGTTTGAGTCTGCGGCATACGCGACAAGTCCGCCCCTTCCAGGCGACCTCTCAACGACGGCTCAGGCTGTGATTGGTACGCTTGCCGACCATTTCGGGCGTGACCGGAAAGAGGTGTTGTCGAAGAGGGGTTCTACACCTCACTTGGCGAATTGAGGATGACGGCTAAAGAAATTGACAATTGGCTACTTGGCCGCACCTCGCAAAGCAAGAATCTTGGGAATGACGAGACTCGCTAGGTGTCGAGTATCCTCGATAGTTCCTGAATATCCGAACGACAACGAAAGCGTAACCGCTTCGGCGCGCTGGATTTGACTTGCAGAACCCTCGAGGAACGCTGTGACTTCTGCGTCTGACCAAAGCTGACCTTCTTGATAGTTTTCAAACTCTCGATTGAAGAGGTCCAGACACAGGTCAAAAAGGAGGGGCGATGTGTTGATGCTTTGGAGTCCTGCCGGCTTCTCGTGAATAACTTGAAGTATGTTCATCCGAGCGCAAAGGTCGTTGACGATACCCTTTTCGGCGCCGTCATCCTGTAAGCAATAGAAATGAAGCTCTTTCAGCATGCCCCGGTGAATTGCGGGAGCAATGAAGGAGTCATGGCGGATAAGTTCTCCTGTCGTGGTCATTTCCTCTAGCGTGTCTAGGTCGGCCGCCAAGAGTGTCTCTAGCGCCGGGACGTCGTCGTGAAAGTCGTCTAGCCCATCCCAGTGATAGTCGGCATGGATTAGGGCGTAGCGCTTTGGAGGTTTTCTCTGCAGCGTCTTGGCCCAGGCAATTAGCGCCCATCTGTGGTTGTCCATTACCCACAGGCGAGTGGGTAGTTCCACCTTGAAGTTCGGGTCCGGCTCCAGCAAGTCGCAATTTATGAACTCCGGCATGTGTCTGTCTCAGGTGTTGCGGCTTAGGGGCGCCGCCTGTGAGTTTTGGACTATCGCGGCGACGAGCGATACCCCCACCGATTCACTAGCTGCAGCCGCAAACGCGACATGCTGGCGCGCCCGGTGGTAAGCCAGTATACTGCGGCGAATGAACATTCGCCACACCGAACGAAACGGCGACGACGTGCACCTCGCTGAACTCCAGCGGTATTGGAAGCGATATCGGGCCTTCCCGGCCATGGCTAAGCTCTGTGAGGTCGTCGGGTTGTCTTCGACCGGGAGTGTCTTCGGGCTGGTCGGCCGCCTTACCGAAGCCGGTTATCTCCAGCGTGTGGACGGCCGTATCGCGCCAGGAAAGCGGTTCTTCGCACGTCCGCTACTGGGAACGGTCCGGGCCGGTAGCCCGCAGCCGGAGTCGCAGTCTGCGCCTGAGGTTCTGACGCTAGACGACTTCCTCATCGACCAGCCAGACCGAACCAGCTTGCACCGGGTTCGGGGCGACTCGATGACCGGGGCTGGCATCGAGGAAGGGGACCTGGTTGCAGTCGAGCACAATGCTGCAACCAAGCCAGGGGACATTGTCCTCGCCGTGGTGGATGGGGAACTAACCGTCAAGCGCCTCGCTCTGGATGAGAAGGGTCAGTACTACCTGGAAGCAGCGAATCCCGCGTACGAGTCAATCCGGCCTACGACGTCGCTCGAGATTCTCGGGGTTGTGGTGAGTGTGGCGAGGCGGTTACGGCGGTAGCGACGCGCTCGACCGAGGGAAGAGGGGGTATGGAGAAGGCCGCCGTAGTTGAGCTTCTAGAAGCTATTCAGTTCGCTGCCGAGCGCCACAGAACTCAGCGGCGGAAGGACGTAGAGGCATCGCCGTACGTCAATCACCCGATTGCCTTGGCCCACCTTCTCGCGACGGCGGGTGAGGTGACCGACCTGGCCGTGCTCAAAGCCGCCGTTCTGCACGATACGCTGGAGGACACGGAGACTTCCGAATCAGAGCTCCGGGAAAGGTTCGGCGACGAGGTGGCAGACCTTGTTCTCGAGGTTACCGACAACAAGTCACTGCCAAAGGCTCGGCGGAAGGAACTTCAGGTTGAGCATGCCGCTGTAGTGAGCCGGGGCGCTGCCTTGGTCAAGATTGCGGACAAGGTCTGCAATCTTCGGGACTTGGCAACCAGCCCGCCCCCCGACTGGCCTGTCGAACGTCGGCAGGAGTACTTCGATTGGGCACGGCGCGTTGTCGAGCGGCTGCCCGTGTCGAACGCTGGCTTGGAGCAGGCCTTCGAGGAGGCGTACCGGCGTCGCCCGAAGTAGGCGGGAAGGGGGCGCTCGCCGACGCCCGCCACTGTGCGTCCCTAACTTGACTTGACAGCGGACTCCCTAGCGGTCGGAATCCCGTTCGTCCTATGCCAAGGAGGGGGCTTTCGCTTACTTGGCGACCACCTTGAGCTTGAGACGTTTGGCGACAGCGGCGCGTTTCGGTTGCGCCTTGGACGCCACCCTGGTGGTCTTCCGAGCCACGGGGGCCGCTGCCTTGGTCGCTGCTGCCAAGTTTAGCGCCGTGGTCCCACGCCGGGTGCCAGCAGTCGATGACCTCTTCACCCGTGAAGCAGACGACCCCTTGGCCGCCTTGAGTTCTTCCTTGGCGATTCTCTTGAGTTCGTCGTCCAGCTCGTTCTTCTTGACGAGATACTTGTGATGCTCGAGCGCCGCGACGTTGCTTCGGCGAATAGCTTCCTTCTCCTTCTTTAGGTCGTCGGACTGGAGGGCCAACGTCTCATAGAGGTCAGACTCATGCAGGTGTGTGAGCGCTTCGGTGAAGGTCCCGAGCAGTCGCCAGGCGTGCTCATGGGCGCGTTTGCTTCGGGCCGTTGGAGTGACTCGGTCGGAGGTCTTGGCGTAGTGGGCAATCTTGCCTGCATAGAAGGTCAAGAAGGCCGCTGCATCTTTGTCAATCACTGCTTGTCCTGATTCATGGTGGCACGGTGCGCTTTCGCGCGCCCTGTATGGAATCAGTTTCGAGGGCGTCGCGGGCGCGCGGAGCGATGATGGGCTTTGCTAGCGGGACAGGCGGCTCTTGCGACACGGAGGCGCGCCCTGACGCGACTCGTGCGAGGCAATAGGGCAATAAGGGGCGGGCAAGACAGGGCGCCCCCTGCGGGACGTCGGATGTCGAGAAGACTCGCGGCCTGAGGCCCCAAAGTGCTTCTGGACTGCGTTCATCGACCGGCCGGGACGACGGGTGTCAGCCCTATGCATCTGCTTCCATCCGCCCGACTCCTGCGTCGAAGCAGCCGAGCCAGTCGGGCGACAAGCGCAGCGACCGCCACTCGTCGTGGCTCAACCAGCGCCTGTCCGTTGGAGCCGACCGAGCCAGTCGCCGGCACTTCGGCGCCTCCAGGAAGAGACGCCCGGTGGTGGCTGTATGCGTCCGTGGCGTCATGTCTGGAGCCAAGAGCTCCAGTGCAATTGAAGACCAAGCCGAGCTAGCTTAGAAGAACCTAGGCGGGGAAAGCTGAGTCCCGTTCAGTCTGCATGGGCTACAGAAGCTGAAACGTGAACCACCCGAGACAGCAAGCTCTTAAAGGCATGGCTAAAAAGCCGTTGCTTTACGTCGCACCTCAACGAATCCTGGTGCTGACGTGCTGTTCGTTCTCTCTGCCGCTGATGTCACCGCCCTTACCGGGCGAGTCCGCTATAGCGCCCAAGCGAAAGTTTTGAAGGGCTTGGGAATCAAGTTTCTTACCCGCCCCGATGGCTCTCTGGCGGTCTTGAAGGCTGCCGTCGATGCGGCGCTTTCGCCTGAGACACAGGAGGTGCGGGCGCTCGCCCGGGCTGCCGCCGATGGTCCGAATTGGACAAAGCTGCCGAGCAGGCGTCGCCCCGCAGGACAGTAGCCAAACCACCTGACAGAGAGCCTGCCGTGCCGCGCGCCCGTCTTACAAAGAATCTCGGATTGCCCCCTCGTTCCCATTGGCACCATGGTGCCATCCACTACATGGTCCCTCGGGGCCAGGAGCCGGCCTGGGATGGGCGCAAGAAGTTCCGCCTCGGGAAAACGGTGGCGGAGGCCTTCAAGACCTATTCGTCGCGTATAAGCGCCATCGAGAACGCCACCCCGGAGGTCGCCGCCTACCTGGGCATCCGAACGGTAGGGGAGGCTCTCGACCAGTACTTCCTGAAGGCATCGTCCCAGAAGGCCGCAACGTCGCGACAGAACGACGCGAACGGCATCCGGCAACTCAAGCATGTGTTCGGTCACTTGCCGCTCAGGGCCATCAAGGTTGCCATGGTCCAAGACTACGTCCGTCACCGGCAGGCGTACGAAACCTCCAAGAAGGAGGTGTCGGTGCTCACCAAGATGTTCGACTACGCCGTGGGCTGGGGGCTCGTCAAGGAGAACCCTATCAGGGGAAAGATGAACTGGGAGGAGTTCAAAGGTCTGAAGAAGGCCGGCAAGCGCTCCAAGCACTACGTCGGAGACGACGACTTCATCAACGCGGCACTCTGCGGAGAGGATTGGATGTGGGCCTACCTGTCGCTCAAGCTGGCAACCGGTCTACGCGGGGAGGACATGCGCCTGCTCACATGCAGCCAAGTCACCGAGCAGGGCTTGGTGACCCCTATCAGCAAGGACGGGGACCGGGAGGACGTCCGGGTCCGCATTTATGAGCTCGGCGACCTTACTCAGGCCGAGGTGATGGCTCAGGCCGCTGGGCGGCCGGGCGATGCGCCGCTCTTTCCCCATCCCGAGACGGGGGAGCACTTCACCAAGCGGTCCTTCCAGTGGCAGTGGGACAAGATGATGAAGAAGCACGTAGCCAACGGCGGGCGTCGCTTCAACGAGCATCTGGTCCGAGGCAAGGCGGGCAGTGACGAGCCCGACCTCAAGCTGGCGGTCAAGTTGCTGGGGCATCGCAGCGACCGGGTTACAATCGACCACTACCGGTTGAGCACGGAGCGGGTGCGGGCCCTGGGTCGGTGACCGGGGGCAATTACCCACCCTGCCGCGAATTACCCAAGGACGAGGCAAGAAAGTTAGCTAAGTCTTTGATTCTAAAGACCGGAGACGTGACCGAGAGGCCGAAGGTGCTCCCCTGCTAAGGGAGTATGTGCCAAAAGCGCATCGAGGGTTCGAATCCCTCCGTCTCCGCCAGTATCGATGTACGTCACTGATCTTTTGAGTGTTTTCCGCGCATGCGCTGGGCGGAAACGCGATTGGTGACACATCCTGGTGACACAAGGGCCTGTGAACGCCCTTCGGTCACGCGGAGCAGCAGCGTGAAGCGACATGCCTCCGAGGGGTCAACATCGTTCGAAGCCCCGGCCGTGCTGCAGCGCGCAGGCGGTGACGATGAACTGACGCTTCTGGCAGTGCAGTTCAGCAGCAGCCTTGGTCAAGCTGAATCGGCGGGCACTTCACGCTGCCGAAGGAGCAGAACACGCAGCAGTCACCAGGGCGGGGGCGCAGGAAGGTCTGCGATGAAGCCTAGGACATTCGTACAGGGGGCGATGGTCCTCGTGGGCGCCATAGCACTCGCTGCGGGCGCATCGATCTTGGTCGGACGCTTCGGCGCATTTAAGCCAACCAGGGCCGACGCAGACAATCCCACGCTCGTCGCCCGGGGCAGCGAAGTCTATTCCCGATATTGCGCTGCTTGTCATGGCGCCAGGCTGGAGGGGCAGCCGAACTGGCGGAGCCGGTTGCCTAGCGGGCGTCTGCCCGCACCACCGCACGACGAGTCAGGCCACACCTGGCACCATTCCGACAAAGTACTCTTCGCGATTGTCATGGATGGCGTCGCAGAGCATGCACCAGAAGGATATCAAAGTGACATGCCGGGATTCAGAGGAACGCTCTCTGAGACGGATGTTCTCGCCGTCCTGGCGTTCATCAAGTCGCAATGGCCAACCACTGTACGGCAGCGGCATGAACGCCTCAATGCCAATTCAGAGCGCCCCTGACTGCGTCATCCAGGAAGCCAGGTTACACCCTGCGCCTTGACGGGGCGTAACCCACGCGAGCGTTAGGACGTGGTTTGGGCCACCCGTATCGGGGATTCCTCGGCGACCGGCTTCTCGTCCAGATAGAGTTCTACTGGGTCTGCCGCCAAGCCCTGCCATGTTTCGCCGCCCCTAAGGGTCAGGGGCGCGAGCTCGTCCGTAGTTAGCCAGGTACCGGCGACGAAGTAGCAAAGGCCAATGATGCCGTCAGGAGCCTGCCTGAACTCGTACCAGCCCTCGCGCTCCGGCGGAGCATCCGCAGGAATCCATCCGGAACGCCGTCCCCAAAGGTCGTCCGGAGGCGCGGGCACTTCGAGGATGCGTTCATTGACTGTGCTTGAGGAAGCATCGAGGCGCCGCCCGTCGTCAGCGCGAAAGATCGCTGAAGAAGGCCCGTGCGACCTTGCCTCCAGCGTCACTTTCCCTTTCGCGACAGAGGTGACCACAGCGATGGTTCTCGTTCCAAAGCCCGCGACCTCAGCTTCATGGATGACCGTTTGGCCGACTTTGAAGGGCATTCTTGGCTCTCCTACGTTCTATCCGTGCGAGACTGGCGCAGTGCGGCGTAGCACCTCTGGTGCCCGGGTGGGACGCTGGCGCTCATCTAGGCTTCCGATACCGTTCGTTCCGTAGTGTGACGCTCGGGCAGCCATGCCGGTAGCCCTTACCTCAAGGTCAGGCCTGGCACGCGTTCCTAGGGCGGGAGATGTGAGCGCCGGGTCGATGAGTGGGCCAAGAGACCTCGCTCGAAGACCCAGGCTTGATGCCAAGCCGCTCTATTGAGGCGTCGCTCCACCAGGCGGCGGTATTCGGCAGGCGGGAGTGCCCTGCGGCGGCGGTGGCGGCTGTGGTTGCAGTGGGCGCAGGCGGCGACGACGTTGCTGGCCATGTTCTTCCCGCCCTCCGACTTCGGAAGAAGGTGCTCAGCCGTGCACCTGAGCCGGGCGGCGGCTGCTGCTGAGGGGCTGCCACCAGGCAGTTCATCGGACGAGAGAAGCCACATCGTCACGCCGCAGTAATAGCAGCGACGGCCTTGGCGGTGGAAGGTTCTACGGCGCAGGGCGCAGATTCGTGATGGCATGAGGACTCCTTGAAAGTAGTCCCCCGCGCCAACGTCACGCTGAAAGCGGGCACCGGTGCATCACGCTACCGGCGGTGCTGGCCCTCACGACCAAGCGGGTCCACCTATCCCAAGTGGACGCCCCGATAGTCTGACGTCTCCTCGCGAACTGGGCAAGCGCCGGTCGTCGGGAGCCGTCGTACTGGGGCGAGATTCGGGTTGGATAGGTCGCCGAGTACTAGACGGCACCAGTTCACCGATGAGCAGCGCCGGTCCGGCCCCTGGCGCCGGCGCCGCCTGAAGAAATCGGGGCGCCGGCGTTCCCGCTCACTTCGCGGGCGCCTTTGCGAAGCGCAAGTAGGGGAGCTTCACATCCAGCTTCCCGAACTTCTCCGTGGCCTGCTTGTCGTCGAGGCTTAGAGCCACGATCACGTCCTTGCCCGGTACCCAGTCTGCAGGCGTGGCGATGGGTACTCCGTCGGTTGCCTGAACGGCGTCGAGTGCCCGCAGGATCTCCGCGAAGTTGCGTCCCACCGACATTGGATAGGTCATCATCAGCCGGATCTTCTTGTCCGGCCCGATGATGAAGACGGTACGAACAGTGGCGCTGTCGGCCGGGGTGCGGCCATCCGGAAGATAGGCGTCGGCAGGCAGCATGTCGTAGAGCTTCGCAACCTGCAGGGAACTGTCGTCGATGATCGGGAAATCAGCCGGCGAGCCGGCAAATGATTCGATGTCGCGCACCCACTTCTTGTGGTCGTCGACGTTGTCCACGGAAACGCCGATGACCTTTGTATTGCGCTTGGCGAACTCGGGAGCAAGTCGCGCCACCGCACCAAACTCAGTCGTGCAAACCGGCGTGAAATCCTTGGGATGAGAGAACAGGATGGCGTAACTGCCGCCTATCCAGTCATGCAGGGTGAGCTTCCCGGCGGTGGAGTCGGTGGTGAAGTTCGGCGCGATGTCGTTGATCCGAAGTGACATGAGTTCATCCTCCGTTGCATGGGCGAGATCTCGCGGATCTCGCTATTGAGAAGCGAGGCTGCCTGCCTCACGTAGGCCGCAAGCTGATGACGGCGCTTCGCAAGGAAGCGCACATCATATCGCTTCCGGGGCAGTTCGTTTCGAACCAGTCCCCCTCCTTGGCGACGACGTGAAGCGGCCGTTCCTCGATCCGCGCCAGCAGCAAGCTGCCGATGATGGACCCGGCTATCGCTACCGTGGGGACGAGAAATGCATGCGACGCTTTCCGTGGTTCCTCCTTGGGTCCGAAGCAAGGCTTCCTCGTCTGCGATCTTTATGGCAGATTGGGGGAAATGCAGTCTGACCTGGGACAATTCAGGCGACTGCCGGACTCCGGTGGCGCAGCGAGATGCCTGGCACCTGTTGGCGTGGAATGCGGTTCCTGCTCTGGGCGAGCGTGCTTGGATCGGCCGGCGTAACGGTCGGGCACGCCAGCGATCTCTCGGAGATCACCTGCCCCTCCGCAACCGAGGATCCGCCGAAGGCTCCGTTCGGCACGGTGATGCGGCGGCCTCGCGACTATGTCCGGTACTGGCCGGAAAGCTGGATCTGCGAGCCCCGGAACGAGGCGATCGCCAACCTGTTCCTCGCGCAGGTGGCGCAGGAGACCGATGCCGGCACCGGTGAGACGTACCACACCGTCGAGCCACTGTCACCGCCCGAAGCATCACCGCAACCCAGGTGGCATGCCCGGCTTTCCTGGAAGTTGCGCCTGCATGCGGGAGCCGACGACCGATCGCCCGCCACCCTGATCGTCCGGGCGGAATACGAGCAGCCGTCGCTCGCGCGCTTCGACATGTTCGTCGCCCTGACGGCGAAGGGCGTGGCCGGGCGGTCCTCGCGCGTGCTCGATGAAGGCACGTCGCAAGCGTGCTTGAAGGTTCGCAACGACTGCCGGCACGTGGAGGAGATCGTGCTGGAGATTCCCCGGGACGCGCTGCGAGACGCCATGAGGACCGGACTGCTCATCGACCTCCTGGGACATGGACGCTCCGAGCGGCTCGCCATCGGCAAGGAGATCATCTGGGCATTGGGGCAGCGGGCGCAGCTTCGCTGAGTCCGGCGCACCGCGATCACGCGGCTAGCTGGCTGCGATCGGCAATCGCAGGCAGAGCATGCTGCCCTTGCCCGTCCCGGCGGTTCGGACTTCCACGCTCCCCCCATGTATGGTGGCGAGCTCGTGCACGGTCGCAAGCTCGGCATCCGGATCCTCTGCTTCGGCTTGCGTGCCCGCTCCGGTCAGCAGGAGCATGAGCCGGGACAGCCGCTTTCCGGAGATGCCTGCTCCATCGTCGACAACCCGCACCACCGCGCACAGGGCTTCGACGCTGGCCGTGACATGGATGTCGCCACCGGACCGGTTCTGCCTGATGGCGTGAGCCAGCAGTGCCTGCATCATCTCGCCCAGGCTGGCGGGATCCGCGCTGATTCGGATCGCCGTCGAGGGGACCATGAGGCGAATGTGCTGGCCGCTCGCCCGTGCGGACGGATGCAGCCGCTTGACGCAGGCCTCGAGCTCGTCCTGCAGGACGATGGACCTCGCCCTCAGGTGCGGCTTGGGAACGAGGGCGGGATCGGGCTTCTCCGCATCTTCCAGCATTGTGACCAGCTCTGCCAGGCGCCGAGCATGGTCGGCACTTCTCTTGTCCGACACTGGCTCGGACAGGGCGTGAGAAGCGGCATTCTCCTCGGACTCGAGGACGGTGCGCAGATGATGGCTGACCGATGCAAGCACCCGGCTCTTTCGCTCGTTGTCCTGCTGCAGAGCCTGCAGGCGGTTCTGCAGGGTGTCCAATCGCTGACGCAGGTCGCTGCGATCCCTGAGAACCTTGCAGAAGGCATCGATGCCTCCCTGGGAATTGCGGATCGCGGCCACCACCCCGCTCGCCCAGAACAGGGAGCCGTCCTTGCGGACGTGCCAACGTTCGTCTTCCGAGCGACCCAGCGCACTCGCGACAGCCAGCTCCTGCAGATCCAGCCGCAGCCGGCGATCATCCTCGGTGAAGAGGTCCCCCAGGTCGAGCCGAAGTGCTTCGGACTTCCGGTAGCCGAACATTCGTTCGGCCGCCCCGAGCCAGGCGACGATGTGACCACCGGGATCGAGGAAGACGACGGCATGCTCGGAAGCGCTGCCGAGGAGATGGGTCAACCAGGCGCTCGTCTCGGAGCGACTGTCGCTTTGCATGGTCCCCACCGAATGCGGGCGCGTGCTCGTGGAGGCGCAACGCCCGGTGTCTCAACGGAGGAGTGGCGGTCGATCGGATGGCCGCCCCGTGGAATGGGACGGCAATGCGCGCACCCGTCGGGCAGCGAGCGGATTCTGATGCGGCGGGTACCGCGCGTGCAGGAGCTACGTGACGGGGCGATGCTGGAGGCCAGGCTGCTGCTGCGGCCCCTGGTCGCTCCAGACCTGCATCCTGTGCAGATGTCGACGCAGTGCGCCGGTCGAACGGCCGAGGTCCAGGAGAACCTCGGTGAGGCCATGCAGGTGGAGCAAATGCGGTTCGTCATCCAGGTGCCGCAATGCGTCGCGTTGGAGCGACTCGGCCCGGATCAACAGATCCTCGATCTCGTATTTGTGCATTTTTCTCTATCCGAATCGATTCCGCTTCCCCGGCTTTCGCGCGGGAATGCTACCTCGCCTGATCGCGGTCCCTGTTCAGCCGCGTCTCATGTTGTTCCCAATTGTTTCGATCAGCAAATGTAATACATGAGCATGCCGTTGGAAGATCCGGGAGTAGTAAAGAAATGGTCGTCATGGCAACAACGCCAGCCCTGGGGTGGTGGCGGCTAGCACGACGTCCTGTGAACCCGTACCAGCTTGTCTGTGCACTGCAGCATGAAATCAAGGCGGGCCCCTTGTGCTGGCGACTGCAATGTCGTATCAATGTTGCTGGGGGAAGCGACCGTGCAGCGGCCTTCCGCCCGTCGTCCGCAGCGCGCAACCGTCAAGGGAGCCGAGCATGGCCCGGACCGTAGCCCAGGCGCCAGTGGAGATCTACAGTCGCACCGCCCGCGTGCTGCACTGGACAACCGTCCTGCTGCTCGTCATCCAGATCCCGGTCGGCGTCTACATGGTCTACCGCGGCAGCTCGCTGAATCTCTGGGACAACCTGACGAACGCGCTCTACAGCAGCCACAAGCTCATTGGGATCGTCATCCTCCTGCTCGTGCTCTGGCGCCTGGGATACCGCCTGACGCGAGGCGCGCCGGCGCCCGAGCCGACGATCAAGGCGTGGCATCGAATCCTGAGCGCGCTGAACCATTGGGGGCTTTACGCGGCGCTGGTCGCTACCCCGATCGTCGGCTATGTCGGCATCTCGCGATTCCCGGCGCTGAACGTCTTCGGCGTGCCCTTGCCGGGCGTGGTCCCGCCGGACAAGGCCGCGGCCGAAGCGGTCTTCGAGGTGCACAGGCTGCTCGTCCTGCTGCTGGTGCTGCTGATCGCCATGCATGTCGGCGCGGCCCTCTACCACTACTTGATCCGCAGGGACAACGTGCTCGGCCGGATGATTCCGCGCCTGCTTCGGCGCTGAGCCGCCCGGTCCTACGGGTCCGATCGCCGCTTCATGGCCGTTGCAGTTCCTTCGAGCGCGGATCCGACGGGTGCCGCAGCGGCTGCGCGGGATCGCCGAGCGCCCTCCGCGGCGCATGCCGATCGGGACCGGACCGAGCGTGCGTTGATCGCCGCCCGTCGGCAAGCCTGCGGGCTGGCGCCGATGGATCGGCACCAAGGCGAAAGCCGCCGCGAATCCGCTGGCGACACCGTCGGGCTTGCGCTGTCGGGCGGAGGCATCCGAAGCGCGACATTCAGCCTCGGCGTCCTGCAGGCACTGGCCGCTGCCGGTCTCCTTCGGCGTTTCGACTACATCTCCACGGTGTCGGGCGGCGGCTATACCGGCGGCTTCCTCGGTGCGCTGCTGCGCGTCCCGGCGCGCTCCACCGGCACGTCGGGTCCGGAGGCGGTGTGTCGCGGCTATGCCCTCGCCGAATCGGTGCTGGACGGCGATGCCGGCAAGCTGGAGCTCGAGATCGACGGCGATCTGGTTCCAGGACGGCAGAAGGTGTTCCATCCGATCCGCTGGCTTCGCGAGGCCGGCCGCTATCTCGCGCCGACACGGAGCAACGATTGGCTGTACGCGATCGGCTACTACCTGCGCAGCCTCGCTGCGGTCCACTATGTCGGCGCCATCGCGCTCGTCGTCCTCTTCTGCGCATGGATCGCCTTCCTGCGCCTGATCGACGCCCACGGCCCGACGACCCGGAGCCCGATGTGGGCCGTGGTGGTGGCGGGCGGTTTCTTCACGGCCACGGTCGCGCTTGCCTACTGGCCGACCACCTGGCGCCGCCACGGAGGCGATGCGCGCTTCCAGTCGCTGGTAGGCAATGGCCAGCTCGCCTTCTTCGCCGCCGCGGGGCTTGTCGGCGCATCGATCCTTCCGGACCGCGCTGTCGGCGGCGGCGCCAGCCTGCGGCTGCTGCTGCTCATCCTGGGACTGCTGTGCGCCGTGGCGTTTGCGGTGCTCGGGCTCGCCCGCTGGCACGCGCCGCAGGTGGAGCAGACCCGCCGCAGGCTCACGCGCTGGCTCACGAGCTGCCTCTTCTGGACGCTGGTGGTGGCGGCATTCGCTGCGGTCGACACGCTGGCCCGCTGGGTCTATGCGGACGGTGGCGGCGGCGCGCAGGAGCTCTACTCCTCCATGCTCGCAGGGCTGCTGGTTGCCGGGGGCGCGCTGCGCGCGCTGCAGCCGGAGCAGGGCAAGGGGCTCGCGGTCGCGCTCGTGCGCTTCGGCTCGACGATCGCGTTGCTGCTCGCAGTCGGCATCTGTGTCGGGCTTGCCACCGCATACGGCATGCTGGTCTACGCGGCGCACGACCCGGGCTACTGGCCGGGGCTGCCGACGCCACTGGGCGTGCCGATCGCGGCCTGGCTGCTCACCGGCTTCGCGCTGGTCGCCCTCGTCGGTCTCTTCCTGACACCGGCCTTCCTCAATCTCTCGACCTTCCACAACCTGTACGCGGCCCGCGTGACCCGCGCATTCCTCGGCGCCGCGAACTTCGCAAGGCTCGGCAACCAGGAGGCGGGCATGCTGCGCCGGGGCGCCTGGGTGCAGCAGACCCATCCGAAGGACCTGTGGACGCTCGGGGAGTACTACGGCGTCGACCCGGAAAGCGGACAGGTGCGGGACATCGCGTCTGCCTGCTATCCGATCCACCTGGTCAACATGACGCTCAACGAACAGCGGGGCGGCACTTCGGATATCACGCAACGGGACCGCAAGGGAGTCTGCGTCACCATCGGTCCGGCAGGAATGGCGGTGGAGCGACGCTTCCACCCATGGCATTGTCCGGAGCCGGTTGACCCGGGCGAGGCAAGTCGCGCGCGGTCAGCCGGGAAGAAGCACCTCGCCGGGAAAGGCGACGGCCTGATCGAAGCGGTTCGCGATCTCAAGCTGGGCAACTGGCTCGCGATCTCGGGCGCGGCCTTCTCCTCCGGCGTCGGTGCCCAGACGCGCCTCGGCCTCGCGATGATCGCGACGCTGTTCAACGTGCGCCTTGGCTACTGGTGGGAGCCGCCTGCCGGCCTGCGCGAGCAGGCAGCCCGTCCCGTCATGGAGCGGCTGAAGCGCAACTCCACCTTCGCCTGCCTGTTCTCCGAGCTCACCGGCGGATTCTGGGGACGCTGGAGCGATCGCTGGTACCTGTCGGACGGCGCGCACTTCGAGAACACGGGGCTGTACGCGCTGATCGAGCGGCGGGTGAGCTTCATCGTCGCTTGCGACAACGGCGCCGATTCCCGCCTGGCTTTCCGGGACTGGGGCAACCTGGTTCGCAAGGCCCGGATCGACCTCGGGGCGAGCATCACGGTCCTCGACGGGCCCGACCTCGATCGCCAGCTCCCGGCGCCGTTGCGTAAGCATTTCGGCAGCCTCGCGGACTTCATCCCGTCGGCCGATCGCCGGGCACCTGCCCAGCCCTGTGCGCTGCTCGCGCGGGTGACCTTCGACGATGCGCCCGGCGACCGACCGCTCACGCTGCTGCTGCTGAAGCCTGCGCTGGTGGCGGGCCTTCCCAGCGACCTGGTCGACTATGCGGTCCGCCAGGCGCGCTTCCCGCACGATTCCACCGGGGACCAGTTCTTCGACGAAGAGCAGTGGGAAAGCTATCGCGCCCTGGGGCGGTTGATCGGCGCCATGGTATTCGCGGCACCGGAAGGCCCCGGTACCTGGGCGCCGCATCATCTGGTTCCCCTGCCGTCCGTGTAGCCCACTCCGAGAAGCGGCGGGTCCGCCGGTTGCCTGATCCGTCCGTGGTCGTTCAACACGGAGGCTTGAATGAAGTCCTATGCGATCCTGATCCTGATAGCGAGCACCTTGGGCCTTGGCGCCTGCTCGTCAACCGGCGTTGGTGCAGCGCTCGGCGGTGCGGCGGGCGCCGCGACGGTCGGTGGCTGGGAAGGCACGCTGGGCGGCGCTGCCGTCGGCGGTGTCATCGGCAACCAGGTCGGGAAATAGCGCTCGAGGGGGCGCGCCGTGGCGCGCCCCTCGCTCGACCCTCACCGTGATTCGCCCGGCGGCGGGTGACTGTTCGAACGAGGGATCTCCGCGACGTCAGGCTGGGCGACCCAGCGTGCCGGTCATCCGGAATGGAGGTCAGCCTGGCCGTCGCGCAGGGCGCGGCCACCAACGCCCGCCATGAGAACGCGTGGTCTGCGGCTGATCCGGATCGGGGCCATGCTGCGCCTTGCGCCCCCGGGACGGCGCCCGCAGGTTGCGCGGCGGCTCCGGGTGGAACTGCCGCGGGTTGCGGGCTATCCCCACTGGATGTCCGCGCTCGGTTCCCCGGAGGCGGCGAGCGCGCCGCCCGCGCCGGCGAACGACAGGACGCCCAGGTAATAGCCGATCGAATAGGACCACGGGCCGAAGCTCTCCGACACGATCGTCACGTCGATCAGTGGGCTGACCACCAGCTTGAGGAGGCTCAGCAAGCCGTCCAGGTAGCCGGACCAGAACCCGGGTGGCGCATCCGCGGCGAACGCCGGAGCGGCGAACAGCGCAAGCGCGGCGAATACCAGTGCTCTTGGCAGCAGCTTCATTGATTCCCTCCGGATGTGCAAAATGCACATTTGCCGGCACCGGGGGCAAATCAAGTGCCCGGACGATGCGCCGCCCAGGTAAGCGGACGCCGTGCGGACGGAACCCGCCCGTCGTCAGGTTGCAGCCACAGGTGACTGCCCGGCTTCAGCTGCCGGCGGGGTCGCCGTCCTGTTCCCCCGGGATGCCTGCCAGGCTGCGGTGCACGAACCGCTGGAAGGCGGCATCGTCCTGCGCCATGGCCGACGCGCGCGATTCGATCTGCCCGCGCTCGACCAACGCATACAGCCTGGCGCAGAGCGCCATGAAGCGCTCGCGCTCCGGCTCGGCGAAGCGGTAGGGCGTCTCGGGGTTGTCGCAGGCGTTGACCGCATGCGCGAGCAGGGCGAAGCCCTGGCTGGCGACCTCGAGCGCATAGGCGCGATGCGCCTCCGGCGTCGTCGAACGAGCGCGCGCCCGGCGCCGGGCGCCGCCGGTCCCGTCGTCTGACGCGCTGGAATGCTGCTGGTTCATGATCGGATCGCTGCCATGTGCATCACTGCCCGGATCGGCCGATGCAGGAATGGTGACGCGAGGGCGCCCGGAGCGGTGTTCCGTTCGGCGGCGAGTGCCTGCCGGCGGGCACACCGGCGATCCGCCGCAGCCCTCAGCCGTGCCGCGGGTTGCGGTGCCGGTAGGGCAGGCGGGTGAAATCGAGGCAGGCAGGGCCGGGCGCATCGACGTCGATGATCTGGACGCAGGCGGCGCCGGCCGCGGCCCGGAAGTGGTTCTTCCCCTTGACCAGCAGCAGGCGTTCCGCAGCGAGGTCGATGCCGTGCAGGGCGAAGAAGGCCGGGTCGATGCCCGGATCGACGCGGCTGGTGACGATGATGCGAATGTTGGGGTGATCGGCCACGGCGAGCACCACGGTCGCGCCGAGCTGGACGTCCGTCCCGTCGAGCAGCGTCGTGGTTCCGCGATAGCGTCCGTCGGTGAACCGCAGCGGCACCACCCGCAGCGGAACCGGTTTGCCGAAATCGTCACCGTGCGTCCCCCCGAGCCGGGCATCGAAGGCCCGGCCGACACCCGCCTGCCGGGCCTGCTCCACCAGCGCGGCATCGGCGAAGCTCGCGAATACGCACGGCACATCCGGCGAAGCCTCCAGCAGCGCGGCCAGCACCTCCGGCGTGTCGGCAGCGCCGCCGGAGTAGGGGTTGTCGGCGGCATCGGTGATGCCGATCAGGCCCGGCGTGGTGCTTCCGAGGGCGCGCGCGATGCCTTCGCGCGGCGACGGCAAGCGGACGTAGAACTCGTCGCGCGCAGCGCGGATCGCGTCGGCGAGGCGCAGGGCCGTGCCACGCGCCAGCGAGCCGTCGGGGTCCACGGCCGATTCGGTGAAGACCATGGCGCTCGCGCCGGCGTGCGCTGCGTCCGCATACGGGAAGCCGCCGAACACCGCTGCGGCCAGGACGCTGTCCTCCTCCTCGACCCGGGCGGCGAGCGCCTGCAGGCGCCGCATCGGGCCGTCCGAGGTGCGCATGTTGATGCTCGGCAGCAGCACGCCGGTGTTCTCCAGCCAGCCGGTGGTGCTGCCGCCCTTGTCGACCAGCAGGGCAAGGCGCTCCAGCGTGCGCGCTGCGACCTCCCGCATGTCGACATGCGGATGGGTGCGGTAGCCGCCGGCCACGGTCAGCAGGGATCCGAGGCGTGGATGCATGTTGGCATGCATGTCGAAGGTCGCGGCAAGCGGCGTTTGCGGCAGGCGCGCCCGGATGGCCTCGACCAGGTCAAGGTCCGGGCTTGGCCGGTTCACCGTCATCGCCGCCCCGTGCAGGCTGAGGTAGATCGCGTCGACGCCGCCGGAGGCGACGGCGGCGTCGAGATCCGCCAGCACTTCGGCGAGGAACGAATCGAACACGGCGTCGTCGATCGGTCCGGACGGAATGGCGGCGGCGCACCGCGAAACCGCGATGCGCCAGTCAGGATGGCGCTGCGCGAAGCCGGGCAGGGCGGCGAGCTCCTGGTTGGTTCCCACGGCCCGCCCGATTGCCTCCCGGCCGCGGAACCACTCGTGCCGCTCGAAGGCCGCGCGATCGGCGCGCAGCGGTCCGAAGGAGTTGCCCTCATAGAAGAAGCGGGCCACGAAGAGGCGTCGGCCGGCGGAGCCGGCCTGGATGCTGTCCATGCACCGAGTCTACCCTCTAGGCTAGGGCAACAGGCGGCCCTGGATCGCGGGCGTCGCCGCACCCTCGCGCGGCGGCAGGGGCGCCGGGGCACTGGTGAACTCGTCGGGCGGCATCTCCAGGAGGAATGCGCGCGGATCGTCGGCCTGCAGCCAGGCCTGCCGATGCCGTGCCGGCACCACGACGAGGCTGCGTTTCTCGTCACCCGGGCGGTGGAACCTGCCCATCACCGGATGCCCATCGGCGTTGATGGTGAGCATCGAGAATGAGTGAAGCGTTTCTCCGCCGCGGGGCCGCCAGGTGTCCCAGAGTGCCGCGACGGTGAACGGATCGCCGTCGCGCCGGGCGATCCGCCACCGCACCGCCTTTCCGGTGGCGTAGTCCGGCTCGAAGAAGGCCGTCATCGGCACCAGGGCGAGCTGCCGGCGCCGCCATGGGCCGCGGTAGGTCGGCCGCGAGTCGGCCGTCTCCGACCGGGCGTTGTAGGTCCGGCGGAACTCCTTGCCGTCCTTGGAGAAGTACGGCACCAGGCCGAACATGGCAAGGCGCCACTCCAGATTCCCGATCAGGATCGGGCCCTTGTACCCCGGCCAGAGCTCCGCCTCGTAGTCGAAGGTGGGGGGATCGAGCTCGAGGCGTTCGCGGATCTCGTCGCGGACCGTCGTCACATAGTTGGTGCACATCGGCCGCTATCGTAGCGTCTCGATCGCGCGCCGCCACCAGCCGGTATCCACCCGCTCCGGCCAGTCGTTGTGGCCGGCGCCCTCGATCACCAGCAACGACTTCGGCTGCGGCAGCGCTTCATGCAGCGCGATCCCGAAGCGCGCCGGAACGATGCGGTCGTCGGAGGCCACCACCACGGTCACCGGCAGCCGCGACGCCGCGAGGTTCGCGGCGGAATCGTAACGGTCCTTCAGCAGCCAGGACACCGGCAGCCACGGATAGTGGTGTGCCGCCACGTTCGCGAGCCGGTCCCATGGCGTGATGAGCAGGAGCCCCGAGATGCCGCCTTCGGCTCCCGCGGCACGGGCCGCCGCGGCCGCAACCCCGGCGCCGAGCGACTCCCCGATCAGCAGGATCGGTTCCCCAAACGCGCGTCGGGCGGCTTCGATCGTCCGGGTGGCGTCCGCGACCAAGCTTGCCTCGCCAAGTGCCCCCTGGCGCGGCCCGTAGCCGGGATACTCCGCGAGCAGCACCCGCAGCCCCAGTGGCGCGAGCACGTCGGCATACCATCGCCGATGGCCGGCATGGCCGGCATTCCCGTGGAACACGATCGCGGTGGCCCGTGCCGTCGGACCGGCCGGTTCCATCAGGAGGCCGCGGAACCCTTCGGGCGACGGCCAGGCGGCAAGGCCGCCGACGGCCGCCTCTTCGACCGACGCCGCCGTCGGCAGGTAGAGCAGTCGATCCTGGATCAACGCGGCCAGGCCTGCGATCGCGGCCCAGGCGATCGCCAGCAGCGCGGCAGCGCGCCCGAGCCGGCGAGTGATGGCGCGCTGCGGGTCGACACGGCGCACCGTCAGGCCGGAAGCGGCCGGTCGCGCTTCCCGGCGCTGCGGGTACGGGCGGGCGGTGGACAGCACCACCACATGGCCGCAACCAGCAGTGCGAAGACCGTATACGCGGTGGTGAACGCCCATGCCGGGGCCTCGTAGAACAGGATGCTGCCGAGCCAGTGCTCGATGAAGCCGCCGTCGTACGGCGCCTGTGTCGCGCGCCGCCTCAAGGCACTCTCCAGCGTCGTCAGGGGGCACACGGCACCGAACCAGGACTGCACCGCGACGAGGGCGGTTAGCGCGGCATGGCCGAGCCGCAGGCCGAAGCGATCGATTCCGGGGCGGCGGACGAGTCCGCCGGCGAGGACCAGGACCGGATAGGCGACGACGAAGGCCGCCAGCGCGAGGTGCAGCGCGAGGACCAGATCAGCGAGCACCTGCCAGATCATCTGCTTGCCGTCCTGCTTACGGCTCCCGGGCGCCCGGTCGCGAACGCGGCCGGCGCTCGCTGCCAGGATCGGCCAGCGTGGTTGCCGTTCGTGCATCGCCGACGTGATGGCTGCCGTGCACATGCCCGAGCCGCGCCGGTGGCTGGGCTGTGTTCGGTTCCGCAGCCGCTGCCTCCAGGCCGCCAAGGATGCCGCAGTCCGCGGCGCTCACGGTGTCCGGGCATTGCTCGCGGAGCCGCCGCAGTTGCTGCTGCAGCGCGTTCAGCTCCCGGATCCGCTCCTCGACGTGGCCGATGTGCTCGTCGAGCAGCCGGTTCACCGCGCCGCAGTCCTCGCCTGGCGAATCCCTGAAGCGAAGCAGCACGCGAATCTCGTCGAGCGTCATGTCGAGCGAGCGGCAATGGCGGATGAAGGCGAGCCGCTCCAGCTGCTCATCGCCATAGACGCGATAGTTGCCGGCGGTGCGAGGCGCCTCGGGCAGCAGGCCCGCGCGCTCGTAGTAGCGGATCGTTTCCACCGGCGTGGCTGCGGCGCGAGCCAGTTCCCCGATCTTCATGCGCCGATTCTAGCGCCCAGCCGCGAGCGGCGACCGGAAATGCCGGCGCGTTACCATGGCCGGCGACCTGCATGGAGGGCGGCGTGCTCATCAATTGCGTGGTGTATGGCGACGGGAAGCGCTTGCGGGAGATCGACATCCGGGAGATTCCCCAATGGCGTAACCGGCCGGACTGCTTCGTCTGGGTCGCGCTTCACGATCCGTCGCATGCCGAGCTCGCCGAGCTGCAGGAGATCTTCGATCTTCACGACCTGGCGATCGAGGACGTGATCCAGCGTGACCAGCGGCCGAAGATCGAGGATTACGACGGAACACTGTTCGCCGTGGTCCACCTGGTCGATTTTGACGGCGAGCAGGTCCAGGTCGGGGAGGTGAACGTGTTCGTCGGCCCGGGCTTCGTGCTGTCGGTGCGCAGCGGCAGCCCGCGCAGCCTGCAGGGCGTGCGCGAGCAGGCGGAGCGCGATCCGGAGCTGCTGGCCCATGGGCCGGGCTATGTCATCTATGCGCTGGTCGATGCGATCGTGGACCTGTATTTCCCGGTGGTGGAGGCGCTGGAGCACCAGCTGGAGGCGATCGAAGCGACCATGTTCGCGACCGAGGGCACCCGCGAGAACGTCCGGCGCCTCTACCACCTGAAGCAGCAGGTCGAGCGGGTGCGCCACTCGGTCGCGCCGCTCGGCGACGCGATCGCCAAGCTCTTCGGCGCCGCCCGGGTGCCGGCCGTCGTCACCGCAACCGAGACATACTTCCGCGACGTGAGCGACCATCTCCAGTCGATCAGCGGCGCGATCGATCGCCTGCGGGATGCCATCGCCACGGCGATCCACGCCAACCTGACGCTCGTCACCATCGAGCAGAGCGACATCTCGAAGCGGCTTGCCGCCTGGGCGGCGATCTTCGCCGCGATGACCGCGCTGGCAGGCATCTGGGGCATGAACTTCCGTCACATGCCTGAGCTGGACTGGAGCTTCGGCTATCCCGCCGCGCTGGCGGCGATGGTGGTGGTCGCGGTCGCGCTCTATCGCCGGTTCCGGCGGGCGGGCTGGATCTAGCGCGTCCGAAGGTGGGTCCGGGGTTTGCCGTGACGGGCGACTGCCCTACTGGAGGACCCCATGAAAGCGCATCGACACATCCCGCCCGCCCACAGGCCTGCACCCCGGCCGGACGAGCCCGCAAGGAGCCCGGCATGAGGGCCCTCTGCTGGCACGGCAAGCATGACATCCGTTGCGACACGGTGCCCGATCCGGCCATCGAGGATGATCGCGATGCCATCGTGAAGGTGACCAGCTGCGCCATCTGCGGCTCGGACCTGCACCTCTTCGACGGGTTCATGCCCGGCATGATGCACGGTGACATCATGGGCCACGAGTTCATGGGCGAGGTGGTGGAAGTCGGCAAGGCGAACCAGAAGCTTCGGGTGGGCGATCGCGTCGTGGTTCCGTTCACCATCGCCTGCGGGGAGTGCGAACAGTGCCGCCGCGGGAACTTCTCGGTCTGCGAGCGGTCCAACCGCAATCGCGAGATGGCGAGCAAGGTCTTCGGCCACACCACGGCCGGGCTCTTCGGCTACACGCACCTCACCGGCGGCTATCCCGGTGGCCAGGCCGAGTATGTCCGCGTGCCGTACGCGGATGTCGCGCCGGTGAAGGTGCCGGATCGCCTCACCGACGAGCAGGCTCTCTTCCTCGGCGACATCTTCCCGACCGGCTGGCAGGCGGCTGTGCAGTGCGACATCGAGCCGCACGACACGGTCGCCATCTGGGGAGCGGGGCCGGTCGGCCAGTTCGCCGTGCGCAGTGCGGTGCTGCTTGGCGCGAACCAGGTCGTCTGCATCGACAACGTCCCCGAGCGGCTCGCCATGGCGCGCGCCGGCGGCGCCATCACCATCGACTTCGACGAGGAGAGCGTCGTCGAGCGGCTTGCCGACATCACCAAGGGCAAGGGGCCGGAGAAGTGCATCGACGCCGTCGGCATGGAAGCGCATGCCACCCGCTCGCTCGACTCCGCATACGACCGCGCGAAGCAGGCGATGATGCTTGAGACCGACCGGCCGCACGTGCTGCGCGAGATGATCTACGTCTGCCGTCCTGCGGGAACGCTCTCGGTGCCTGGCGTCTACGGCGGCGTGCTGGACAAGATCCCGTTCGGCGCCTTCATGAACAAGGGGCTCACGCTGCGCGCCGGGCAGACGCATGTCAACCGCTGGACCGACGACCTGCTGCGCCGGATCGAGGACGGCCAGATCGACCCGTCCTTCGTCGTCACGCACACCGTCGGCCTCGAGGATGGCCCCGACATGTATCGCACGTTCCGTGACAAGGAGGACGGCTGCATCAAGGTGGTGCTCAAGCCATGAACCAACTCGAGGACACCCCTATGGCAATGGATCATGCCCCGCGCTTCGGCGGGGACCTGGCAGTCGGCACCGCGCGGGGCCTCGGCTGGTTCAGCATCGGCCTGGGCCTCGCGGAATGCCTGGTGCCGCATGCGGTCGCGCGGGCAGTCGGCATGGCGGGCCGGGAAGGCGTCGTGCGCGCCTACGGCTTGCGCGAGATCGCGACCGGCGTGGGCCTTCTGACGGCCCGGGATCCCGAGCCGTGGCTCTGGGGCCGCGTCGCCGGCGATGCGCTGGATCTCGCCACGATCGCCGCCGCGCGACGGGATGAGGGCGCCGATCGCCACGCGGCGAACATCGCGATGCTCGCGGTGGCGCAGGTGACGGCTGTCGACCTGGCATGCGCTGCCACCCTGGCCCGGCGGCGGGAGGGGGAGCGGAAGGCGCAACGCCTTCGCGCCTCGTTGCGCTACGACGATCGCAGCGGCTTCGCGAGGCCGGTTGCGCAGATGCGCGGCCTCGCCCAGGACGCCATCCCGAAGGAATACCGCACGCCGGCGCTGTTGCGGCCGTGGCGCGACGGCAAGCCGGTGACCGCCCAGGCCGCCGGCAGGAGCGCTGGCGATGTCGCCGGCAAGAGTCCCGGCGCGGGCTGAGAGCTGAGGCGGGCTCAGCCCGCCACGGCCGGCCGCCTGCGGGGCGCCGTTCCCTCGCGGCGTCCTTGCAGCCACCAGATCACGCCGATCATCGCCAGCCCCAGGAGGAAGAACCACTGGGGATTCGGCCGGTCGGAAGGCACGGTGACGCTGTCGATGCTCCAGCCCTGCTCGAAGCCGGCCTTGTCCGCCGGGGAGCCGAATCGAACGCTCGCGATCTGCAACTGGTCGCCGAGCGGCACGATGCCGAGCCCGGCATCGGACAGCCGCTTGCGAGGCTCGGCCGGCGGGCCGAGGCGCAGGGCGAGCGCCTTGCTCTTGTCCTCGCCCTCGATGGTCATTCCCGAGATGGTGACCATGAAGCGGCCGTCCGGCGGAATCTCGCCCACCACGCGTGACCATTCCTTGGCCGGGATCGCCTGGTACGGATCGTGGAGATAGTCCATGAGGAAGTTCGGGCGAAACAGGATGAACACCGCGGCGAGCAGCACCAGGTTCTCCCACCAGCGCGATCGCGTGCGGAACCATCCCATGGTGACCGCGGCGAACACCAGCATGGCCACCGTGGAAACGAGCACGACGCTGACGCCCTGGAACCAGTTGTCGATGCCGATCAGCAGCAGCTGC
This sequence comes from Pseudomonadota bacterium, assembly GCA_023389175.1. Classification (GTDB taxonomy): domain Bacteria; phylum Pseudomonadota; class Gammaproteobacteria; order Burkholderiales; family Burkholderiaceae_E; genus Lautropia. The sequence continues at coordinate 27,482 of JAEWEW010000398.1, forward strand.
GGATTGAAGATCCAGAGGAACGGCAGCACGACGGTGCGCAAGGCGTAGGTGGCCCCCTGGACCCCGGTCTTGATCGGATCCTCGCCCGAGATCGCGGCCGCGGCGAAGGTGGCCAGCCCGACGGGCGGCGTGATGTCGCCCATGATCCCGTAGTAGAAGACGAACAGGTGCACCGCGATCAGCGGGATGATCAGGCCGTTCTGCGCTCCGAGCTCTACCACCACCGGAGCCATGAGGCTCGCGACCAGGATGTAGTTGGCGGTGGTCGGCACGCCCAGCCCGAGCACCAGGCACACGAAGGCGGTGAAGAGCAGCATGATGAGCACGCTGCCGCCGCTGATCAGCTCGACCAGGTCCGTCATGCGGAAGCCCAGCCCGGTCAGCGTGATGGTGCCGACGATGATGCCTGCGGTGGCGGTCGCCACCGCGATGCCGACCATGTTGCGCGCGCCGTTCTCCAGGCCGTTCAGCGCCTCGCGGATGCCGCGGGCGAGGCCCGCCGCCGCCTCGCCGGCGCGGCCGCGGAAGACTCCGACCAGCACGTGCTGCGTCACCATGAGGAAGAGCAGCGTGGCGCAGCCCCAGAAGGCCGCGAGCGACGGCGACGTCTCGTCGATCATCAGCATCCAGATCAGCACGCCGATCGGGAGCAGGAAATGCAGGCCGGCCTGCACCGTGGGCCAGGTCTGCGGCCGGACCGGATTCTCGATGTCGATGTCGGCCGGCAGGTCCGGCGCGCGCGCCGCCTGCCAGGTCGCGATCACGTAGAGGACCGCCATGATCAGGCCGACCAGCCAGCCGGCGTTGTCGCCCAGCGCGGCCCGCGCCGCGATGATCGCGTAGTAGACGAGGCCCATCACCATGATGCTGCCGAAGAGCCCCAGGCCGAGGCCCTTCAGCTTGGCGGCGAACGGGCGCTGCTGCGCCGCGGCCATCGGATCCAGCCCGAGCTTGACCGCCTCGAGGTGGACGATGTAGAAGAGGCCGACGTAGGCAAGGCTGGCAGGCAGGATGGCGTGCTTGACCACCTCGGAATACGGGATGCCGACGTACTCGGTCATGAGGAACGCGGCGGCGCCCATCACCGGCGGCATGATCTGGCCGTTCACCGACGCCATGGTCTCGATGGCCCCGGCCTTGACGCCACCGTAGCCGGCCCGCTTCATCAAAGGGATGGTGAAGATGCCGCCCGAGACCACGTTGGCGACCGAGGAGCCGGACACCACGCCGTTGAGCGCCGACGACACCACCGCGACCTTGGCCGGCCCGCCGCGCAGGTGCCCGAGCGCGGCGAAGGAGACCTGCATCATGTAGTTGCCGCCGCCGGCCATGTCCAGCAGCGAGCCGAACAGCACGTAGACGAAGATGGTGGACACCGAGACGCCCAGGGCGACCCCGAAGACGCCCTCGGTGGTGAGCCACATCTGCGACATGGCCCGCGACACTGAAGCGCCCTTGTGCAGCAGCACGTCTGGCATGTACGGGCCGGCGAAGACATAGATGAAGCAGACGATCGCGAGGGCGGCCATTGGCCAGCCGACCGCGCGCCGGGTCGCCTCGAGCAGCAGGATCATGCCGATCACCGCGGTCCAGAGGTCCATGGGGGTGGGTTGGCCCGGACGCTCGGCGAGCGAGCGATAGAACAGCATCAGGTAGGCGGCGCAGAAGGCCGCAACCAGGGCGAGCACCCAGTCCGGGATCGGCACGCGATCCCGGGGCGATCGCCGCCGGAAGGCCGGGTACACCAGGAACGCGAGGAAGATGCCGATGGCGAGGTGCAGCGACCGCGCCTCGGTGTCGTTGATGATGCCCACGCCAAGGGCGAAGGGAAGCGGGCTCGCGTAGAAGAGCTGCGCCAGCGACCAGAGGATCGCGAGCACCGAGACGAGGCCGGCGACCGCACCGGTCAGCTTGCGGCCGCCGGTGTCCACCTCCGCGACCAGCTCCTGCAGTTTCTCCGTATCCGGCATGCCGCCGGTCGTCGTCGTCGCTTCTGCCACGGCTGCCTCGTCCTGTTCGATCGACCTCGGGAGCGCGGAGCCTCCCGAAGCCTCATGTGAAACGCCGCCCTGGCGGGCGGCGTGCGGGCCGGTTTACTTCATCCAGCCCTTTTCCTTGTAGTAGCGGCTGGCGCCCTCGTGCAGCGGGGCGGACAGGCCGTTCTTCACCATGTCCTCGGGCTTCAGGTTCGCGAGGGCCGGATGGAGCTTCTTGAACTCCTCGAAGTTGTCGAAGACCGACTTGACGACCTGGTACACCGTCTCGGCCGGGGTCTTGGAGGTGGCGACCACGGTGGCGAGCACGCCGTAGGTCTGGGTGGCCTGCGGGTTGTTCGGATACAGGCCGCCGGGGATGGTCGCCTTGGCGTAGTACGGCTTGCCCTCGAGCAGCTTGTCGATGGCCGGGCCGGTCACCGAGACGAGCTGCGCGCCGCAGGTGGTCGTCGGATCCTGGATGTTCGCGCTGGGGTGTCCCACCGCGTAGAAGAAGCCGTCGATCTTGCCGTCGCAGAGGGCCGGGCCATGCTCGTCGGCCTTGAGCTCCGAGGCGAGCGAGAAGTCGCTGATCTTCCAGCCGAGGGCGCTGAGCAGCTCGTCCATCGAGGCGCGGGTGCCGGAGCCGGGGTTGCCCACGTTGAAGCGCTTGCCCTTGAAGTCCTCGAACTTCTTGACGTTGGCCTCCTTGCGGGCCACCACGGTGAACGGCTCAGGATGCACCGAGAAGACCGCCCGCATGTCCGCATAGGCGCCGGCGTCCTTGAACTGGCCGATGCCCTTCAGGCCGTTGTACTGCACGTCCGACTGGACGAAGCCGAGGTCCAGCTCGCCGGCCTTGATGGTGTTGACGTTGAACACGGAGCCGCCGGTGGATTCCACCGAGCACCGGATGTTGTGCTTGGCCCGGTCCTTGTTGACCAGCCGGCAGATGGCACCGCCGGCGGCATAGTAGACGCCGGTGACCCCGCCGGTGCCGATGGTGACGAACTTCTGCTGGGCGGCGACGGGAGCGCTGCCGAGCGTCGCGATCGCGGCGAGCGCGACGGATGCGGTCAACGAGGCGGGGCGCAGGCGCGCCATGAAGCGGTTCGATGCTTTCATCTTGTTTCTCTCTCTGGATGGTTCATTGGCCGGGCCCGGCGAGCGCGATGTCGAGCGTCCGGCCGAGCGCCCGTCGCAGCCGGAGCACGATCTCGTCGAGCTCGTCCTCCGACACGATGAAGGGCGGGGCGAGCAGCACATGGTCGCCCCGCCGCCCGTCGATTGTGCCACCCATGGGGTAGCACAGCAGTCCGTTGTCCATGGCGATCCGCTTGAGTGTCGCGTTGACATGCAGCGCGGGATCGAACGGCTCGCGGGAGTCGCGATCCTTGACAAACTCGAGGCCGATGAAAAGCCCGCGGCCGCGGATGTCGCCCACATGCGGATGGTCGGCAAATGCGTCTTGCAGGCGCGACATGAGCTGCTGGCCGCGACTGCGCACCTGGGCGAGCAGGCCGTCCCGCTCGATCACCCGCTGCACCGCGAGGGCGGCGGCGCAGGCGGTGGCATGGCCGATGTAGGTATGCCCGTGCTGGAAGAAGCCGCTGCCCTGGCGCATCGCCTCGACGATCCGCCCCTGCGCGAGCACCGCACCGATCGGCTGGTAGCCGCCGCCGAGCCCCTTGGCGATGACCAGCAGGTCCGGCGTCACGCCTTCCGCGTCGCAGGCGTGCAGGGTGCCGCAGCGCCCCATGCCGCACATCACCTCGTCGAGGATGAGCAGCACGCCATGGCGGTCGCAGACTTCGCGCACGCGCTTGAAGTAGCCCGGCACCGGCGTCAGCACCCCGGCGGTCGCGCCGCCCACGGTTTCCGCGACGAACGCGATGACCTGGTCGGGGCCGATGCGGCGGATGGTTTCGTCAAGCTCGCGCGCAAGGCGCTCGCCGTACTGCTCCGGCGTCTCGCCAGGGGCGCGGTCGCGGTACTCGTAGCAGGGCGACACATGCTCGACGTCGATCAGCAGGGGCGCGAACTGGGCACGGCGCCAGGCATTGCCGCCGACCGCGAGCGCGCCCAGGGTGTTGCCGTGATAGCTCTGCCGACGCGCGATGAAGCGGCCGCGCTGCGGCTGGCCGATCTCGACGAAGTACTGGCGCGCCATCTTGAGCGCTGCCTCCACGCCTTCGGAGCCGCCGGAGACGAAGTAGGCATGGGTGGTGCCGGCGGGCGCGTGCCGCACCAGGTGGGCGGCGAGCTGCTCCGCGACTTCGGTGGTGAAGAAGCTGGTGTGCGCGTAGGCGAGCTGCTCGAGCTGCTCGCGCATCGCCTCGATGACGTCGGGATGCCCGTGGCCGAGGCAGGAGACGGCCGCGCCGCCCGAGGCGTCGATGTAGTCCTTGCCTTCGCTGTCGCGCAGGAACACGCCACGACCGGAAATCGCGGTGGGAAAGTGCCTTGAAAGGTGGCGGTGGAAGACCGCGCTCATCGGTGACTCCAGTTGACCGAGGGGCTGCCGTGCAGGCGTCAGTGATGCGTAAGTTGGTCCCAGCCCGGCTCCTCCCGGCGGAGGATCCGCTTGATCGACTCGAAGAACAGGTCGCTCTGCTGGCGTTCGCCGGCGATCTGGCGACCGACGGTCTCGCAGAGTTCGTCCGGCACCCGTCGCAGCGGCTTGCCGGCGGCAGCCTGCACCGCGAGCACCTGGTGCATGCAGGCGCGCTCCAGGTAGTACAGGTCGTCGAAAGCCCACGCGACGCTTGCCGCGATCACCGTGACGCCATGGCTGGCGGAGAAGAGGACGTCCTTGTCTGCGAGCGAGCCGGCGATGCGCCGGCCTTCGTCGGCGTCAAGTGCGAGTCCCCGGTAGTCGTCGTCGTACGCGACCCGGTTCCAGAACCGCAGCGTGTTCTGGTTGCACCACTCCAGTCGGCCGCGCTCCACCAGCGTGAGCGCGGTGGCGTAGGGCATGTGGGTGTGCATCACGCAGCGTGCCCGCGGATTGAGGCGATGGATCCAGCTGTGGATGAAGAAGGCGGTGGGTTCGAGCGTGTGCCGGCCGTCCAGCACGGTGCCGTTGCCGTCGATCAGGAGGATGTCGGCGGCGGTGACCTCGCTCCAGTGCAGTCCCTGCGGATTGATCAGGTAGCGGTCCGGGCCGATCTCCAGGCTGAAGTGGTTGCAGACGCCTTCGTTCAGCTGGAGGCGGGCGGCCCAGCGCAAGGCGGCGGCGAGGTCGATGCGTCCCTGGTCCAGGGCTTCGCGCAGCGCCGGCGCAACCGGACTGGGCTCGCGGCTGCCTGCGGACGCTGCGGCGGTCCCGGCGCTGGTCGGCGTCCGGAGGTCGTTCTTTGTCAGCACGTCGCTTTCCGTCTCCATGGCTGTTGCGGGGCGCTGTCGGGCGCTGTCGGGCGCTGAACCGGACGGCCCCGCGGGAAGTATCGCACCCTTTGGCGTCGATCCGTCGGCGGGGCTCGGTCGCACGGTCTTGCCATCGAGCCGATAATGGGCGCGCGGGCCCTATTGTGGCAGGACGCCATGGACGACGGAATCAAGACGCACCCCGACGACCCGGGATCGCGCGCCGCGCTGCGCCGGGCGCACGAGACCCCGGAGTCGATGCTCGCGCGCGAGCTGGTCGAGGCAGCCGCGCTCGATCCTTCCACGCGTGCCCGCATCGCGGCCCGCGCGGCAGGCCTGGTTCGCACGGTGCGCGCCTCGGGCCGCCAGTCCCTCATGGAAGGCTTCCTCGCGGAGTACGGACTCTCCAGTGCCGAGGGCGTGGGGCTGATGTGCCTCGCAGAGGCGCTGCTGCGCGTGCCGGATGCCCGCACGGTGGACGAGCTGATCCGCGACAAGGTGGAGGCATCCGACTGGGGCGCGCACATCGGCGGCTCCAGCTCGCCGTTGGTCAACGCCTCGACCTGGGCGCTGCTGCTGACCGGCCGCCTGCTGGACGACGAGGAGGGAGGGCCGGTGGGCGCATTGCGCGGTGCGGTGCGGCGGTTGGGCGAGCCGGTCATCCGCGTGGCGGTCGCCCAGGCGATGAAGCTGCTCGGCCGCCAATTCGTGCTCGGACAGACGATCGAGGAAGCGCTGGAGCACAGCCGCGGCCCGGCCGCCCAAGGCATCACCTTCTCGTACGACATGCTCGGTGAGGCGGCGCGCAATGCCGCGGACGCGCAGCGCTACCAGCGGGCCTATGCCGACGCGATCGCGGCGATCGCGCCAGGCTGCGGCGCCGACATCCGGAACAACCCGGGCATCTCCGTCAAGCTGTCGGCTTTGCACCCGCGCTACGAGCCGCTGCAGCGCCAACGCGTGCTGGTGGAGCTGGTGCCGCGGCTGCTGGACCTTGCCCGCGCCGCCCGCGCGTCGAACATGGGCCTCAACGTGGACGCGGAGGAGGCCGAGCGGCTCGAGCTGTCGCTGGATGTGATCGAGGCGGTGCTGGCCGATGCCTCGCTCGCCGGCTGGGGCGGCTTCGGCATCGTGGTGCAGGCCTATGGCAAGCGGGCATTTCCCCTGATCGAGTGGCTCTTCAGGCTGGCCCGGCGGCTCGACCGTCGGGTCATGGTGCGCCTGGTGAAGGGCGCCTACTGGGACGGCGAGGTCAAGCGCGCGCAGGAGCTCGGCCTTGCCGCCTTCCCGGTGTTCACGCGCAAGGCCCACACCGATGCGAGCTACCTTGCCTGCGCGCGCCGGCTGCTGGGAATGACCGACCGGATCTACCCGCAGTTCGCCACGCACAATGCGCACACCTGCGCCGCGGTGCTGGCGATGGCGCAGGACCGGGACGCCTTCGAGTTCCAGCGCCTGCACGGCATGGGCGAGGCGCTGCATCGCCATCTGATGTCCGAAGCGGGCACGCGTTGCCGTGTCTACGCGCCGGTGGGCGCCCACCGGGACCTGCTGGCCTACCTGGTGCGACGGCTGCTGGAGAACGGCGCGAACAGCTCGTTCGTCAACCAGGTGGCCGATGAGCGCATCCCGCCCGAGGAGATCGCCGCGGATCCGTTCGAGGCGGTCGCCGTGTCCGGCGGCGAGCCGCATCCGGCGCTCCGGCCGCCGCTCGCGCTGTTCGAGCCGGCGCGACGCAACTCGCGCGGGCGGGACTTCGGCGACCCGGCCGATCTCGCGATCCTGGAGGAGGGCATCCGCCCGTTCCGGCGGCACCGCTGGCAGGTCGCAGCGATTGCCGCCGATGCCGGCGCAGCGCCGAGGCACTACGCCGAGGTGCGCAATCCCGCCGATCCTGACGACGTCGTCGGCAGCCTGGTGCCCGCGGCGGCGGCGGATGTGCCGGCCGCCGTCGCAGGCGCTGCCGACGGCTTTCGCGAGTGGTCGGCACGGTCGGTCGAAGAGCGCGCCGCCATCCTCGAAGCGGCGGCCGAACGCTACGAGGCCTGCGCGGGCGAGCTGCATGCGCTCTGCATTCGCGAGGCCGGCAAGTCCATCCGTGACGCCGTGGCCGAGGTGCGCGAGGCGGTCGACTTCCTTCGCTACTATGCCGCCCGGGCCCGGGCGGACCTGCAGGCGATGCCGGGGGCCGCGGCGCCGACCGGCAGGGGCGTGCTGGCCTGCATCTCGCCGTGGAACTTTCCGCTCGCGATCTTCACCGGGCAGGTTGCCGCCGCGCTGGTCGCGGGCAACGCGGTCCTGGCCAAGCCGGCCGAGCAGACGCCCCTGATCGCCGGCAGGGCAGTCGCACTGCTGCACGACGCAGGCGTGCCGGCCGCGGCGCTGCGGCTGCTCCCGGGTGAAGGCGAGACGGTCGGCGCGGCGCTCGCTCGCGCTCGGGACATCGCGGGCGTGCTCTTCACCGGCTCGACCGCAGTCGCGCGTTCGATCGAGCGCTCGCTTGCGACACATGCGGCTCCCGACGCGGTGCTGGTCGCGGAGACCGGCGGCATCAATGCGATGGTGGTCGATTCCACCGCGCTGCCGGAGCAGGCGGTGCGCGACATCCTCGCGTCCGCCTTCCAGAGCGCCGGACAGCGCTGCTCGGCGGTGCGCATCCTTTACCTGCAGCGCGACGTCGCTGAGCGGGTGCTGGAGATGCTGTGCGGCGCCATGGACGAGCTGCGCATCGGCGACCCGTGGTGCTTCGATACCGACATCGGCCCGGTGATCGACGACGCCGCGCTGCAGGACCTGCGCGCCTACTGCGAGCGGATGACGGCCGCGGGGCGGCTGGTGAAGCGGCTGGCCGCGCCGGCCCACGGGCGCTTCGTCGCGCCGCATGTGTTCCGCGTCGAGGGCATCGAGGCGGTGGAGCGCGAGGTCTTCGGTCCGGTGCTGCATGTGGCGACCTTTGAAGCCGAGGCGCTCGACCAGGTGGTCGATGCGATCAATGCCCGCGGCTACGGGCTGACCTTCGGGCTGCATACGCGGATCGACGATCGGGTGCAGCGGGTGGTCGACCGCATCCGCGCCGGCAATCTCTACGTGAACCGCAATCAGATCGGTGCCGTGGTCGGATCGCAGCCCTTCGGCGGCGAAGGCCTCTCCGGCACCGGCCCCAAGGCGGGCGGGCCGAGCTACCTCCGGCGGCTGGTGCGGCAGGACGACGGCGCGCGATCCTGGAACTCCGCGGAGTCGCAGCCCGACGCGGGCGGCAACGGTGCGGAGGCGCCGCATCCGGCGCCGGCGCGGCACGCGGACGCAGCAGACGCAGCGAGTGCCGATGTCGCGGAACTCTTGGATCGCCTCGTCCCGGCGCTCGCGCGGATGGAGGCCGGCCCGTGGGCCGTGCGGGCGGATCGAGTGCAGGCCCTGCGCCTGGCCGGGCTCGCGCAGGACGGGCTGCATCACCGTGCGCTCGAGGCGGCGACTTTCTATGCGGGCGGTCCGATCGCGATGCCCGGGCCGACCGGCGAGAGCAACCAGCTGCATCACCGGCCGCGCCGCACGGCGCTCTGCCTCGGTCCCGGCCCCGACGTTGCACTGGCGCAGGCGGCGCAGGCGCTTGCGATCGGCGGCTGCGCACTGGTGCTGCTGCCGCAGGAAGCTGTCGGCGGCCAGCTTGGGACAGTCGGACGGTGGCGCGAGGCCGGCGCCCCGGTGGAGCTGCTGGCCCTGCCGCACGGGCTCGCCGACTTCGGCTGGCTCTCCACATTGCAGGGCTTCGGGCTGGTCGCGTTTGCGGGACCAGCCGCGGCGGCACGCGCGATCCGCATGGCGCTGGCGCGCCGGGAGGGCGAGATCCTGCCGCTGGTGACCGAGGTGGTCGCGCCGTGGCGCTACCCGGTGGAGCGCCACCTCTGCATCGACACCACCGCAGCGGGAGGCAACGCGTCGCTGCTGGCCGCCTCCGCCTAAGTCGCTGACAAATCGCTAAGGCGGAAGCAACCGCACCTCGAACGGCGCATCCGCGACGGCGGCAATGCTCAGCACCAACTCGTCGACCAGCAGTGTCCGCAGCCGCAGCGGCCGCAGCGCAGCACCGCCGGGCAGGCCGTCCGCGCGCACCACGTCTGCCTGCGCCTCGACATCGGGCAGGGGCACCTCGCCGATTCCGGTGCCCCACGCCTTGAGCGCGGCTTCCTTGCGGGTCCACAGTCGCAGGAAGGCCGCGGCTCTCGCGGCAGCCGGAAGCCCGCCCAGGCGCGCTCGCTCGATCGGGCTGCAGCAGACTTCGATCAGGGAATCGAGATCCGAAAGCGGCCGCATCGACTCGACATCCACGCCGATCTCGAAGTCCGCAATGCCGAGATAGCCCACCGCTTCGCAGTGTGTCAGGTTGAAGTGGGGCGAAGCCGATCGGGCCCGCGGACCGGCAAGCTGCGCGGCCTCGGGAGCGAGCACCGGCTTGCCGTTGCCGGTGGTGGCAAGCGGCACCCTTGCCGGATCCAGATCGAGCCATTCACCGAGCAGCCGTCGCATGCCGGCGTGGGCGGCCACGTGCCGGGTGCCGAGGTGCGCGAACCGGAAGCGCGCGGCCCGCTCGCGCTCGCCGGCATCGAGCAGCGCGGCATCGGCCGCCGTGGCCGTCTCGAGCTCGAGACGATGGCAGTGGACGGTGCGCAAGCGTGTCCCGAGAGCGCCGCGTCAGGTCCGCCTGCCGGGGCGGGCGAAGTAGAACCACTCGCGGCCGGGCACCGCATTCGGGTTGGGGAAGACGATGTAGCCGTCCGCCGGCGCGGTCACCAGCTCGCCCCCGGCGCGCCGCGCAAGCGCCTGGCCGGCGAGGACCGGGTCGAACGACCGCCATGTCCTGACGAGGCTGTCGTCGGGAGATTGACGGTCGAACACGTCGCACATCTCGATCAGCTCGATCGTATCCTGCGGGCCTGTTGCTGCGCCGGCTGGCTCGGGAGCGGACGCGACCGGTTCCCGGCACAGGCCGAGCAGGGCGAGGGCGTTGTCGATCGCGCGCCGCGCCACCGCAGGCGCCTGCGGATCCGCATGCTGCCCGCACTCCACGGTGACCGCGTAGCCGCCCTGGCTGCGCATGTACTCGGTGGTGCCGATGCCGTAGGC
>JAEWEW010000272.1 GCA_023389175.1 Pseudomonadota bacterium
ACCTCACGCTTCTCGACGATCATCCGGCCGCGTTCGCCCACCTGCTGCGCATCGTCGCCAAGGCCAAGTGGGCTGCGGACTACCTGCTGCTGCATCCGGTGGTGCTCGACGAGCTGCTCGACGGGCAGTTGCTCGAGCCGCTCGATTGCGAGCGCTGGGGCCGCGAGCTGCGCGAGCAGCTCGCAGCCACGACGCTGGCCGGCGTGCCGGGCGCACCGGCCGAGCCGGATGCGCCCGACGTGGAGCGCCAGATGGACGCAATGCGCGAGGCGCATCACGGCGCGGTGTTCCGCCTGCTCGCGCAGGACCTGGAGGGCAAGCTGACCGTTGAAGCGCTCGGCGACCAGCTGAGCGCGCTCGCCGACCAGGTGCTGAGCATCACGATGGCGCTGGTCTGGTCGCAGATGCCGCGCCGGCATCGCGACACGCCGCGGTTCGCGATCGTCGCCTACGGCAAGCTCGGCGGCAAGGAGCTCGGGTACGCATCGGACCTGGATCTGGTCTTCCTCTACGAGGACGAGCACGAGGACGCGCTGCCGCGCTATTCGCAGCTGGCCCAGCGCATCGCGAACTGGATGTCGACCCGCACCGCGGCCGGCCAGGTCTTCGAGATCGACCTGCGGCTGCGGCCGAACGGCAACGCGGGCCTGCTGGTTTCCAGCCTGCGGGCTTTCGAGCTCTACCAGACGGAGTCGGCCTGGGTGTGGGAGCACCAGGCGCTCACGCGGGCACGGGCCTGCGCCGGCGACCCGGACATCGGGCAGCGATTCGAGGACCTGCGCCGCAGCATCCTCGCCCGACCGCGAGACCGGGCCGCGCTCGCCAACGAGATCCTCGCCATGCGCAGCCGCATGCACGACGGCCATCCCAACCGCAGCGCGCTCTTCGACCTGAAGCACGATGCCGGTGGCATGGTCGACATCGAGTTCATGGTGCAGTACCTGGTGCTTGCCTGGGGCGCCACCTGCCCCGAGCTGCTCGACAACAAGGGCAACATCGAGCTGCTGCGACGTTGCGGTGCCGCGGGTCTGCTCGATCCGGACGAGGCGCTGGCGATTGCCGACATCTATCGCCACTACCGCAAGCTGCAGCACGCGTTGCGCCTGAACGATGCGGAGTACGCGCGCGTCCCGCCGGAAGCGGTCGCCGACCAGGTGCGACGCGTGCGAAGCGCGTGGCATAACCTGTTCGGTATCGACCGCGTCGAAAAGACCCCCACCTGATTCGGGTCGTTCAGCCGGCTTGAAGCAGCTTCGTTAAGCTGGTCCTCCAGACAGCGGCCGGCGGGAATTGCCGGCCGGTCCAGTCACCGTCACGGAAGAACCCGGACCCATGTAGCGACACGGCAGCCAAAGAGAACGGTCCCGCGCGGATGCGCGGCGATCTCCTGTCCACGACGATCCCTCGTCACGATCGTCACGACTTTGGCCAGCCGCTGCATGTCCTTCGTTGACCGGTCTTCGCGACCGATTTCTCCTCAGGCTCAGGTATTGCCGACGCCGGTCGACCGGCTGGAGTCGGTGCAGATGCTTCGCGGCCTCGCCGCGATGCTGGTGGTCTACAACCATGCCGCGCTCTTCCTCGCGCTGTGGCCGCAGTCGGTCGGCGGCGAATCCTGGCTCGCGCCGGACGATGCCACGGCCCGCATGGGGGCGATCGGCGTCGACCTGTTCTTCGTGATCAGCGGCTTCGTGATGGCGCTGACCGCGGCGCGGTTCAGCGGCGCACACGGTGCCGGCACCTTCCTCGCGCTGCGCTTCGTGCGCATCGCACCGCTCTACTACCTCGCGTGCCTTGCCATGCTGGCGCTGGTGATCAATCCGGGCACGCAGGTCGGACGGGAAACACTGCTCAACTCGATCACCTTCATCCCGGTGTTCGACGACGAGCGGTACTCGTGGCCGGTGCACTACCTGGGATGGACCCTCGCATTCGAGTTCGTCTTCTACGCCTTCGTCGCGGCGCTGGTGGCGACGGGCCTCTCCTCGCGGCCGCTCGTGCTCCTCGCGATGGTCGCCTGCGTGCCCCTGGCCGGCTTCGCCGTCGACATCGACCTTGCGGTGTGGCGGGTGACAACCAATCCGATCGTCTGGGAATTCGGGCTCGGCGTCGTCGCGTACATGATCTGGCGGCGCGGCTGGCTGCGGCGGCTCGGCCTGCCGCTTGCGCTCGGCTTCGGGGCGGCTGTCATCGGGATCGCGCTCGTGCTGTGGATCGCGCCGGAGGACATGGCGCTGCTGAGCCGCGGCACGATCCACGGAGACAACACGATCCTGCGCGTGCTCTGCTGGGGCGTGCCCGCGTGGCTCTGCTTCTGCACGGTGGTGGCGTGGGCCGGCAACCGGCCGGCCGGCGGCGGCCGTGCCGGCCGGCTGCTAAGGTGGCTGGCGAAGGCGCTGGGCGACGCTTCCTACTCCATCTACCTGTCGCACCTGGGCGTCGTGCTGGTCCTGCAGAAGCTGGTCGCGCGGGTCCCGCTGCCGGCCGACCTGGTCGTGATCGGCGCGATGATCGTCTCCGCGATCGTCGGCGTCATGGTGTACCGCGCGATCGAGGCACCGCTCCTCAGGATCGGCCAGCAGCTCGTGCGGGACCTGGTGCGGAAAGACAGGGAGGAAACTGCACAGGCACGGCGCCCGGCGCGGGCGGATGATCCCGGGCCGCGCCGCTCGCTGCCGGGCCACCAGCAGCATTAGTCAGCGCACCGCCGCACCGCCTGCGATTGCACCAGCGCACCCGCCTCATGCGCTCGCCGGCTGGCGTTGCCCGCGCAGGCCGAGCCAGGCGACCGCGCCGGCCACGATCAGCACGAGCGGGATGCAGAGCCGGTTCAGGGTTTCCCAGCCGTTGCTGTCGAGCAGGATGCCGGATGACGCGGACGAGGTGATCATGGTGACGAAGACCACCATGTCGTTGAA
>JAEWEW010000343.1 GCA_023389175.1 Pseudomonadota bacterium
CTTCCTGTCTCCCATCACCACCAAGCCGTGGGGGACGGCGATTCCCAAACTTGCCGATGTGCCCGCGCCGACCAAGGAGATGCGCGACAGCCAACTGCTGTACAACGAGCCGAAGTACATCCGCCTCGATGACGGCGGCCTGCGTACACTCGAGGACGCTGGTCTCGAGATGAAGAAAGGCGTGTACTACTGATGGCCTACAAAACGATCATTGAAGACGACATCGACATCCTCGTCGTCGGTGCCGGTCTTGGCGGCACGGGTGCCGCATGGGAAGCCAGGTTCTGGGGGCAGAACAAGAAGATCGTGATTGCCGAGAAGGCGAACATCGATCGGTCCGGCGCGGTCGCCCAGGGGCTTTACGCCATCAACTGCTACATGGGCACTCGCTGGGGGGAGAACAACCCCGAGGACCACGTCCGCTACGCGCGCATCGATCTGATGGGACTGGTGCGGGAGGACCTGTTGTTCGACATGGCCCGGCATGTGGACTCCACCGTGCACCAGTTCGAGGAATGGGGCCTGCCGATCATGAAGGACCCGAAGACCGGGCGCTACCTTCGTGAAGGGCGATGGCAGATCATGATCCACGGCGAGTCGTACAAGCCGATCGTCGCCGAGGCTGCCAAGAAGTCGGCGGACAAGGTCTTCAACCGCATCTGCGTCACCCACCTGTTGATGGACGAGAGCAAGCCGAACCGGGTGGCCGGTGCCGTCGGTTTCAACGTCCGCACGGGCAACTATCACGTATTCAAGTCGAAGGCGGTGATCTGCGGCGCGGGCGGCGCCTCGAACATCTTCAAGCCGCGTTCCACGGGCGAAGGCGCGGGCCGCACATGGTACGCGCCCTGGTCGTCCGCGTCCGCCTACGGGCTCATGATCAACGCCGGCGCCAAGATGACGCAGATGGAGAACCGCATCGTGCTGGCGCGATTCAAGGACGGATACGGGCCCGTCGGCGCCTACTTCCTGCACTTGAAGACCTATACGCAGAATGCCTATGGCGAAGAGTACGAATCGAAGTGGTGGCCCGAGCTGCAGCAGATGGTCGGCAAGGCCTATCTCGATCCGGAGGCGTCCCACCTGACGCATCGGCCAATCCCCACCTGCCTGCGCAACCACGCAATGACCAGCGAGGTGAAGGCCGGCCGCGGCCCGATCCACATGGTGACCATGCGCGCATTCCAGGACCCGCACCTGGAGGAAGTCGGCTGGGAGAACTTCCTCGGCATGACCGTCGGCCAGGCGGTCCTCTGGGCCGCCACCGACGTGGATCCCAAGAGGGAGAATCCCGAGCTGACCACGTCCGAGCCCTATGTCATGGGGTCGCATGCGACCTGCTCCGGTGCCTGGTGCTCGGGTCCCGAGGACGTTTCGCCGCCCGAGTACTTCTGGGGCTATAACCGCATGACGACGATCGAAGGTCTCTTCGGCGCCGGCGATGCGGTGGGCGGGACGCCTCATGCGTTCTCGTCCGGCTCGTTCACCGAAGGCCGTCTCGCGGCCAAGGCCGCATGCAAGTACATCGACGACGGGAAGGCCCAGGGCATCGTCGTTTCGGATTCCCAGATCGAGCGCCGCAGGACGGAGATCTACAAGCCGCTGGAGCATTACAGGACGTACCGCAATGCCGTGGTAGCGGGCAGCGTCAATCCGCACTACATCAATCCCCAGCAGGGTCTGGACCGCCTGCAGAAGATGATGGACGAGTACTGCGGCGGCTATACCGTCGGCTACATGACGAACGAGAGTCTCCTGAACATCTGCCTGAAGAAGCTCAAGCTCATGGAGGAGGATCTCGAAAGCCTGGCCGCCAAGGACCTCCACGAGCTGCTGCGCGCGTGGGAGCTGAAGCACCGCCATCGGGCCGCGGAGTGCGTCACGCAACACACGCTCTTCCGCAAGGAGACCCGCTGGCCGGGCTACTACTACCGCGGCGACGCCATGAAGGTGGACGATGAGAACTGGCATGTTCTGACCGTATCGCGTCGCGATCCTGAGACCGGCGAGTACGAGATGGAGAAGGCGCCCTGTTATCACCTGATCTCGGAAAAGGAGCAGGCGACCTCCGGCTCCGCCACCGGGCAGAAGATGCCGGCGTGAACATCGTCGACAGCAGCGACGAGGAGATACGCGCCGCAGCGGATCCCCTGTGGCGTGGTCTCCTGAAGGCCTCCAACGAAGGCAAGTACGGCGATTTCGTGCAGAAATTCGCCCGGTCGCTGGCGCTTGCCATGAACCAGGTCGTCGTGAATCACCAGTTCGCCAACAGCGAGCTGGCCAGGAACCTCTCCGAGGATGCCGACTTTCTCGGCATCATCCGCCGCGGCGAGCATGTGACGGTCCTCTACCGGCAACGGAGCACCAGGAAGCCGGGCGAATGGGTCGGCAGGCTGGTGCTCGGCTACGAGGACGGCGAGGTCAGGATTTTCGCGGCGTCGATTTTTTGAGCGGATTCCGAGTCGGCACGAGCGTCGCCGCCCGGCCGCCCGAAGGCGACGCTCTCCTCCCTCGGCGAGGATGTCGCGCCAACGACAGGAGGGTACACCAGTGAGTGAAGCGATCCAGGACGGGAAATACGTCGAGCTGACCTACCAGGTGACCGACCGAAAGTCGGGGCACGTGCTCAGTTGCGTCGAGTTTCCGCTCGGCTACGTCCATGGGCACAACGAGATCCTGTCTCCCCTCGTCCACAGGGAGCTGGAGGGCAAGTCCGCCGGCGACGTGACGGAGGTGCCGATCGACGGCAACAGGATCTTCGGCCCGAGGGACGAGTCCCTGGTGTTCACCGATCGGATCGAGAACGTGCCGCAGGGGTATCGTCAGGTCGGGACCTCCATCCTCATGGAGAGCGACACCGGTCAGACCCGCAGCTTCATCGTGACGCGGGTGGACAGCGAGACGCTGACGGTGGACGGCAACAATCCGCTTTGCGGCAGAGAGGTGGTCTTCAGGCTGGAGGTACTGACGGTGCGCGACGCCACCGACGAAGAGCGGAAGGTCGGTGGAGCGACTGGCGCAGGTCCGAACATCGACCCGGCGACGATGAGGCCGGTTTGAGCGGCGGGACCGAATGGCATGAGGCGCCGGGCTTCGCCGTCCGGGTTTGCCATCTAGACTTCAGGAAGAATGGGGTGCACCTATGACTGAGCAGAAGCCGATCACGAAAGTGCCGGACGGGGTTACGCGGTTCTATACGACGCGTCAGATGGCGCCGAACGAAAAGGGGTTTGTCGGCTACCAGATCGTCTGGAAGCCGATGCAGAAGGAAGTTCCATACAAGACGCCGAAGAAGCCGTAGGAGTACCGCGCCAAAGGCGCGCAGCCTGGTCTGCGGGCTGTTCGGGGGCCGTTATCCTCACTGAGGCGGAATGCCGGCGCGCCCGATCACTGCGTTCCATTTTGCTATCTCGGCCGAGACGAACTTGCCAAGCTCGCCAGTTCGACGAGTTTGCGGGGTCGCTCCAAGCTCCCTCAGCCTCCGGATCGTTGCGGGATTCGACAGCACTTCGGCGGTCATGCGGTCGAGCGTGTCCACCATGCCCGGCGGAGTCCCCTTGGGAGCGAACAGGGCAATCCAGGCGGTCACCTCGAACTCCGGAAGGAACTCGGCGATCGCCGGTACGTCGGGCATGGTGTCGACGCGGGTCAGCGCCGTGACGCCGAGCGCACGCAGACGGCCTGCCTGCACCAGCGGCTGTGCCGACGGCAATGTGTCGAACATGAAGGAGATCTGGTCCCCCAGCAGGGCCTGCACCCCGGGAGCATTCCCTTTGAACGGCACGTGGATCACGTCGATGCCGGCACGCTGCCGAAGCAGCTCCGCTGCCAGGTGGGACGAGGCGCCGACACCGCCGGATCCGTAGGTCAGCACGCCGGGTCGATCCTTGGCGGCCGAAAGAAGATCCGACACGGACTTGAACGGGGATGAGGGAGGCACCACGAGCACCGTTGGCGCAGACCCGACGAAGGCGATCGGCTCGAAATCCGCTACCGGATCGTAGGGCAAGGCCTTGTACAACCCGACGTTCATCGCATGCGTGTTGTTGTTGCCCATCAGCAGCGTATAGCCATCGGGAGCGCTGCTCTTGACCGCCACCGCTCCGATCAAGCCTCCCGCGCCACCGCGGTTCTCGACCACGATGCTCTGACCCGACTTGTCCGTCAGCCCCTGGCTGACCACCCTGGCGACGATGTCGGTGAACCCCCCGGGTCCGGCAGGAACGATGATCTTCACCGGGCGTGCGATCTTCTCCTCCGCCCGAAGCGACGACATCCATGTTGCGGCCACCGCCGATCCGAGCACGAACGCGCGTCTGTCCATCACATGTCTCCGTATTGATTGATATCGGAAGGCGAGGGCTATCCTGCCGACTTCGGGCTCCAGGGGCCCTCGTGGATCTCGGCGCCCAGCTTCTGCAGTGCGGTCTCGCAGCCGATCTCCTGGAACAGCGTGGATCCGCCGCGGATGGCCTCCTGCATCCGCGTGTCTCTCGCGATACGAGCGCGCGCGGCCTCGGCTACCCGCAATGCCTCTTCCCAGGGCACCACGATCGCGCCGTCGCTGTCGGCGACCACGATGTCGCCCGGGTACACGGTCACGCCGGCACAGACGACAGGCATGTTGACCGAACCCGGCAGGGCCTTGGTGGGTCGGGAAGGAGACACGATGGTGGACCAGACCGGGACGCCGACGCGGCGCAGGCCGCTGATGTCCCGGACCGGCCCATCGGCGATCACACCCGCCAGTCCGATCCGCTTGGCCTGCGTGGAAGCGTTGTCGCCCCACAGTGCCCCGCTGGGCACCCCGCCGTTGGATATCACCAGGACATCCCCCGATCGCGCGTGAAACAGCGCCGTGTGCATCATCAGGTTGTCGCCGGGGGAATTGAACGCCGTGACAGCCGGCCCGACGATCCGTTCCCCATCGATCACGGGTCGAAGCCGGCTCGACATCAGCCGGACCTTTCGGTCGACCGCATTGAGCTCGTCGTGAAGGTCGGCAACCGGGATGCCGCGCAATGCTTCGATGAGGGCCGGGTCGGGTCGTGGAATCTCCCGATAGACGGTAGTCTCTGACATGTTCGGTTTCTTCCTAGATTCGGCCGCCAAGCGCGGCGATCGGCTTGCCTTTCGCCCAGTCGCGCTCCTGGTAGCCGGCGACGATCCATGATTGCTCGAACGCCGGATCGGTATCCGAGCGATCTTCCCGGTTGATCCAGATCCTCAGCAACAGGCGCTTGTGATTGGGACCGTCGACGAACTCCGAGCGGTAGTGGATCGTCGTGTAGTTGTTCAGGAACTGGATGTCGCCCGGCTGCAGGTCATGCTCGAGGAACAACGACGGCTCGTGGGCGGCGTCCGCAACGAAGTCGAGGGCCCTGCATTGGAGCTCCGAGAGATCGATGCCCGCCTTCTTCGCGCCGCCAAGGATGAGACGACGGTGAAACCAGCCCCGCAGGCGGCCGCCATGGAAGCTGAACACGGGGACCGGCTCGCTGGTCTCGTCCAGGGAGCCGGTGACTCCTTCTCCGCGCAGATCATAGCGATACCCCTGGAACAGCGGTTCCACATACTCGGGGTGCGTCTCCAGCATCCGGTTGAAGATCGCCGGCATGCTCGCGATCATGCTCCTGCCACCCGATTCCGCCCTGTCCACGCAGAAGAGCGCGACAGTGTCGCTGTTGTCCGAATGCGCGTCGAGCCGCTTCGTGGTGACATACCCGCGAAGGTTCGGGTCATTGAGGTTCGACACATTCAGGTCGGTGATCTCCTCGAGCATCACGCCTTTCACGTTCTGGGGCATGATCCGCCCAAGGTGGCTCGAGATGCCCCAATAGATGGTCTTGATCTGATCGAGCGAGTACCTCGCGACCGGGATGCCCCTCAGCAGCACGAACCCCCTTCCGTAGCGGAGCTCGTCATCCGCGCGCTTGAGACGCGTTACCAGGGAGCCCAGTGGAAAGTCGGCGGCGCCGAAGCCGCCCCACCGCAGGCCTCGCCTTTCGACGTGCCGGAGGGCGGCTTCGACCTGCGCGATTTCACCGGCATCGAGGTGGTCCACCCAGTCGTTCGAGCGACGCAGCTCGTCGCCGGTCCAGGCGCTCGGGTGGTCGACGCGCGTGACGGGAATCGTCATGACAATCTCCTCACTCCGTCCCTCCGGATCGTTCTCGTAGGTTAACGCTAACCTGGGATGCTAGTTCCAGGCCGTTTCGCGTGTCAACGCAACCGAGACTGTCGAGAAGGACGTCAGGTCGAGCCCCGCTCCGTCAGCGTGAACCCCAGGTCCCGGACGCACGGCCCGACCGATTCGTCTGACAGCCGGGATAGCAGCGCTTTCGCGGTGATCTCTCCGATGGCACGTCGGGGAGTGGCGATCGTGGTGATTCCCGAGGGGAAGACCTGGCTGTTCACCTCGTAGAAGTCAAAGCCGGCTATGGCGATCCGATTGGGGATGGCTATGCCGGCCCTCTGGGCTTCGAAGAAGGCGCCGATCGCCAGGCGCTCGCTCGCAAAGAAGACCGCATCCACGTCCGGCAGCGTGTCCATTATCCGCTGCAGAAGGCGGGCGCCCGCGATCGTGTCGGGCTCGCCTTCGAACTCCAGTGAAGGATCCGGCCGCAACCCCGACGCTCTCAAGGCATCATGGTAGCCACGCCGTCTTTGCTGCACCCGCTCATTCATGCGCCGCGGCGCGCTGGCGAAGGCGATGCGACGATACCCCCGGAGCAGGAGGTGCCGCGTCATCGCCTTGCCGGCCGCCCTGTTGGAGAAGCTCACGACCGAATCGATGGGCCGGTCGGTCAGGTCGCCGGTCTCGAAGACCGGTGCGCTCTGCCGCTTCAACAGCGCGACCGTCTCCGGCTGGTGGATGGTGTTGTGGAGGAAGATTCCGCAGGGTCGCTGGCCGAGCAACGCCTTCACGACCTCGTACTCTTCCCGGCGCGAGTAGCCGGTGTGCGCGACTGCCAGGAAGTATCCGGCCCTCCGGAGCACCTCGGACATTCCATGCAGGGTCTCGGCGAACATCGCGTTGCTGATGCTCGGGACGACGGCGGCCACGATCCGGCTCGCGTTCGATACGAGACTGCGCGCCGCAAGGTTCGGGACGTAACCGGTCTTCTCGACGACGGCGATGACCCGGGCACGGGTATCCTTGGAGACGCGCCCGGTGCCATTCAGGACGCGAGACACCGTCATCATGGACACGTTGGCCAGGGCGGCGACCGTGGCCAGGTTCGGCCCCCTCCCGCCCTTCGGGTCAGGATCAGTGCGCTTCGTCATCTCTTCGCCGGCCGCAAACCGGCCAGGCGCGGCCCGGTTGGCCGCCTATCCGCAGACCCGGCTGTAACGTCGACCAGCCCTAGACATAGTCCTTGTACTTGTCCAGGAACCGCACCGGCTTGCTCAGCGCGTCGCGCCGGAACGGATCGCCCAGCTCCTTGGTGACCATCATCTCGAGCACCGTGGTCTTGCCCTCGGACTGGTTCTTCACCGACTGGGCGAGCGCAGCGCCGACGTCCGACAGCTTGTCCACCGTGATCCCTTCGCAGCCGAACGCGCGGGCCACGCCCGCCCAACTCGGGTTGTCCAGCTCCACGCCCTGGTAACGCTGCGAATAGAAGTCCACGTGGTTCTTCTTCTCCGCGCCCCACTGGCCGTTGTTGAAGAGGACCACGGTCACGCCGATCCGCTCGCGCGCGCAGGTGAGCAGCTCGTTCAGGCTGATGCCCCAGGCGCCGTCGCCGACATAGGCGATCGCCGGGCGATCGGGCGCGGCCAGCTTCGCGCCGCAGATGACCGGGAAGGCGTAGCCGCAGTTGCCGAA
>JAEWEW010000369.1 GCA_023389175.1 Pseudomonadota bacterium
GCCGGTGCCGTAGGTCGGCACGTTGTACGCCACGTTCTGGCCGGTGACCGGATCGACCCGCGCCTGGGTGTTGTAGATCAGGCTGCGGCGATCGTAGTAGCCGAGCTTCGAGCCGAGGTTGCGCGAGAAGCGGTCGTCCGCCTCGACGATCCGCGCCTCGATCAGCACCTGGCGCACCGGGATGTCGATCTGCTGGATCAGCCGGCGCACTTCCTCGAGCCGGGCCGGCGTGTCGAGCACGAACAGCTTGTTGGTGCGCGCGTCGACCAGCGCGCTGCCGCGCTTCGAGAGGATCGGCTGCTTCTCGTCGGACAGCAGGTCCTTGACCTCCGCGGCCTTCTGGTAGTTCAGCGTGAAGGTCTCGCTGCGCACCACCTCCAGGTCGGCGATCTGCTGGCGCGCCTCGAGGTCGAGCTTCTCCTTGGTGGCGAGCTCCTCGCGCGGCGCGATCAGGATCACGTTGCCGTTCTTGCGCATGTCGAGGCCGCGCGACTGCAGGATGATGTCGAGCGCCTGGTCCCAGGGGACGTCCTTCAGCCGCAGCGTCAGGTTGCCGCCCACCGAGTCGCTGGTGACGATGTTCAGGTTGGTGAAGTCGGCGATCACCTGCAGCAGCGCGCGCACATCCACGTTCTGGAAGTTGAGCGACAGGCGCTCGCCGCGGTAGCCCTGGCGGGTGCCCTGCTGCAGCTTGTTCGGGTCTTCCTTGATCTCCTTGACCTCGACCACGAACTGCGTGTCGCTCTGGTAGGCGTTGTGCTCCCACAGGCCGTGGGGCTCGATCACCATGCGGGCGGAGTCGCCCTGCTGGAAGGCCCGGATGGTGCTGACCGGCGTGCCGAAGTCGGCGACGTCCAGGCGCCGGCGCAGGTTGTCAGGCAGGCGGGCGCTCTGGAAGTCGACCACGATCGCCTTGCCCTGCTGGCGGATGTCGACGCCGGTCTGCGAATCCGACAGCTCGACCACCACGCGGCCTTCGCCGTCCTTGCCGCGGCGGAAGTCGATGTCGCGCAGCGAGTGCGAGAGCGACGGGTCGCCCTTGGCGAAGTTGTACGGGGCGGTCGTCGCGCCGGTGGTCGCGGCCGCGACCTGGGTGGTCTGGTCCAGCGACACGACCAGCGTGTTGCCTTCGATGGTCGACTGGAAGCTGAGCGGCCGCTTCAGGTTCAGCACGACGCGCGAGCGGCCGGTGCCCTGCACCACGTTCACGCTGTGCACGTCGCCGTTGGTGAGCTCGATGAGGCTCTTGGCGAGCTTGCTGTCGGTGTCCCGGAAGTCCATCGCGACCCGCGGCGGGTTGCTGATCGTAAAGCTGGGCGGCGCATCGGTCGGCGGATTCGCCAGCTGGATGCGCAGCACGGTGGCGGTGCCTTGCTGCGAGCTGGTGATCGACTCGATGGAGTTGCTCTGCGCCCAGGCAGCCAGCGGGCCGGCAGCCCCGAGGCACAGCGCCGCGGTGACGATACTGTTCTTGATCATGCGCATTGCGTGTCTCGATTCGGGACGGTTCATTTCTGGGCCTCTTGCAGCGCAAGCGAGGTATCTCGCTCCACCCAGTCGCCGGCGGCGTCCTGGACGAGCTCCTTGAGACCGACTTCAGTCTCGGAAATCCGGGTCACCCGGCCGAAGTTCTGGCCGAGGTAGCTTCCGACCTTCACCTGGAAGATCACCTTGTCCGCCTCGAGCAGCGCCACTGGTCCGGTGCTGTTGCGATTCAGGTGGCCGACCAGGCGGATGGCGTCGAGCGGGAAGGCCTCGAGCGGCTCGCGCCGCCGGTTCAGGTCCGGCTTGATGCCGCCCTTGTTGCGGTCGGCGAAGCGCGCCAGCGCCACCTGCAGCTTGGCATTGGAGAAGGGGTCGACGTCGACCCGGGCCTCGTAGCGGAACGGCACGAAGCGCTTGGGCTCGGCGATCCGCACCGTGCGACGCGGCGTGTTGGCTCGGGTCTCGTCCATCCAGGCCTGGATCTCGGATACGTCGTCGGTGCAGCCGGCCAGCGCGAGGCCTACCAGGGCGGTCGCGACCAGGGCCGGGAGGCGCTTCATGGGCTTGGCCGGGTGCTTCATTTCCGGGCTCCCTTGGCGGCGGCCGCCTTGGCCACGCGCTGTGCCTCGATCTCGTCGCGATCGAGGTAGCGGAAAGTCTTCGCGGTCGCGTCCATCTCCAGCAGGCCGGTCTTGGGCTGTCGCTTGATGTTGAGGTTGTTGAGGGTCACGATCCGCGGCAGGTTGGCGATGTCGCTGCTGAAGGCGCCGAGGTCGTGGTAGTTGCCCACCACCTTCACGGTGATCGGCAGCTCCGCGTAGTAGTCCTTCACCTGCACCTGGCCCGGCTTGAAGAGCTGCAGCTGGGCGCCGCGGCCGACGCCGGCCTGGTTGATGTCGGTGAGGAGCGCGTCCATCTCGGCACGGCTCGGCAGCTGCTTCTCCAGCACGCCGACGTACTGCTCGACCTGGGCCTTCTGCCGGCGCAGGTCGTCGAGGTTGACGGCCTTCTTGACCTTGTCCTGGAACTCGCTGCGCAGCTGCTGCTCCTGCTGCTGCCCCGCCTCCAGCTCCTCGATCAGCCCGCGCCAGTAGACCAGCCAGCCGACGAAGATCAGGGCCGCGAGCAGCCCGATCAGGAGGAGCGTGCGCGGCAGCGCTGGCCACAGGCCGGGATGCCGCCCCTGCAGGCCCTCGAACTGCCGCGTGACGGCGCTGAAATCGATCTCGATGTTCTTCATCGTGCGTTCCCCGTGCCGGCCGCGAGCTTCACCGGCGAGCCGGCAGCGGCGCTGCGCACCGGCGCAGCGCCCGGCGCGCCGTCCTGCCCTTCGGGAGTGCGCCGCTTGATCAGGACGTTGAGCTTGAACTCATAGGCCCGGCGGATGTCGCTGCCCGGACCGTTGGGCTTGGCCGCCGGGCCCTCCTTGAGCAGGACCTCCTTGATCTCGTCGAGCTGCGGCTTCTCGATCCACTTGTTGTCGTCGCCGAGATTGCGCAGCAGCTCGGCGACCCGCTCGTTGGACTGGGCAAAGCCGTGCATCGAGACCTTCAGGTCGAGCTGGTCGAGCTTCTCGAGGAACACCCCTTCGGGCATCAGCTTCACCAGCTCGTCGAAGAGATGGACCGGGACGGTGCGATCGGCCTGCAGGTCCTCGACCGCCTTCTGGCGGGCCTGAAGGGAAGCGATCTCCTGCTCCAGGTTCTTGATCTCGGCGATCTCGATGTCCAGCTTCGAGATCGCCGCCTTGACGTAGGCATTGCGCGCGGTCTGGGCCTCGATCTGCTGGTTGATGACGAAGCCGCCCGCGAACGCGAGCACCGCGCCGGCGACGACGGTGATCGCGATGGTGCCGACGAAGTCCTTCTTGCGGCGCTCGCGCCGCATCTCGCGATGCGGCAGAAGGTTGATCCTGATCATGCGTCGAACCTCCGCATCGCCAGCCCGCAACTCACCAGCATGGCGGGCGCGTCGAGCCGCATCTGCTTCTCGCGGACCCCGCTCGCGATCTCCATGCCCTGGAAGGGACTGAGGATCTCGGTCGGCACGTTGGTCTTCTTGATCACCGCCTCGACCAGGCCGGGCGTGACGGCGGTGCCGCCGGCGAGGAAGATCCGGTCGACGCGGGTGTACGGCGTGGAAGTGAAGAAGAACTGCAGCGACCGGCTGATGTCGGTCGCGCCCTGGTCCACGAAGGGAAGCAGCAGCTCCTTCTCGTAGTTGTCTGGCAGGTCGCCGCTGCGCTTCTTGATCTCCGCCTCTTCGGGCGTCAGGCCGTAGAGGCGCACGATGTCCTGGGTGAGCTGGTTGCCGCCGAAGGCCTGCTCGCGCTCGAAGACGGTCTGGCCGTTCAGCACCACGCTCAGGCTCGTCGACATCTGGCCGATGTCGAAGACCGCGAGGATCAGGCCTTCGCCGTGGTTCGGCAGGAAGCTCACGATGTGGTCGATCGAGCTGCGGGCCGCGTAGGGCTCGACGTCGACGATCATCGGCTTCAGCCCGGCCATCTCGGCCACCACCACGCGGTCGTCGACCTTCTCCTTGCGGGAGGCGGCGAGCAGCACGTCGACGTCGTCGGGCGAGTTGGGCGACGGGCCCAGGATCTGGAAGTCGAGGTTCACTTCCTCGATCGCGAAGGGAATGTACTGGCTGGCCTCGGACTCCACCTGCATTTCGTAGTCGTCGTCGCGCATGCCGGCCGGCAGCGTGATGCGCTTGGTGATCACCGAGGCCGAGGGCAGCGCGAGCGCCGCGCTCTTGGTCCGGGTGCCCGCCTTGCGCAACGCCCGCATCAGCGCATCCGCCACCACCTCGGGCTTCTCGACGTTGCCGTCGACGATGGCGCCGCGCTCGATCGGCTCGATGGCGTAGCGCTCCAGTCGCATCGCGGCCTGCTTGCCGGGCGCGAGCTCGACGACCTTCACGCTCGAGGCACTAAAATCGATCCCGAGCAGGGGAGCGGGCCCGCGCGCAAAGAGAGATTGAAGATCGAGTCCCACAAAACCACCCCCTCAACGGAAAAAACTGCTTGACTATCAGTTAGTTAGGACGGCTTCGAAAAAATTGCCGAGGTCCCGGCAACATTCAGTTCCAACTGTAAGGACTTTTCTCAATCGCGTGACCGTCCCTGCCAACCGCCGATCGCCACCCCTGCCCCGCCGGTCGTCACGCGCCGAAAGACAGTCGAAAATCGCGCTTGAGCGGCATGCCGGTACGTTGTTTGCGCAACTCGCGGCCTCAGGGGAATACCTGCAGGTATATAGTGAAGTCCGCCCTCGCTCGACTGCCTCCCGATGAACTGCCCGCGGCCCTGCCGGGCGGTATCCCGGAGGGTTTCGGCCCCACAACCGCCCGCGTCGGCGGATTCCGGCCACAGCCGTTGAAGATGCTATGAAGGCAGATACGCCGCCCCGCTCCCCCCGCGCCCACAAGGACAAGAACACCGCCAATCGTCCCGCCGCCCGCAAGGGCGCGAAGCCGGCCCGCCGCGGCTGGTCAGCCGGGCGGATCCTGCTCTACCTGGTCGCCATCCCGCTCAGCCTCGTGCTCGCCGTCGGGCTCACCGGGCTGCTCGCCGCCGTGCTCACCGCGAACCGGCTGCCGTCCATCGCGGTGCTGACGGACTATCGCCCCAAGGTGCCGATGCACGTCTACACCAGCGACGGCGTCCTGATCGGGGAATACGGCGAGGAGCGTCGCAGCGTGGTGCGCATCGGCGATTTCCCGGAACCGATGCTCCAGGCCATCCTGGCGGCCGAGGACGATGCCTTCTACGAGCATTCCGGGGTCGACGTGTCCGGGATCGTGCGCGCGGCGATCGCCAACCTGCGCGCCGGCGGACGCGCCCAGGGCGCGAGCACCATCACGATGCAGGTGGCGCGCAACTTCTTCCTGACCCGCGAGCGCAGCTATGTCCGCAAGATCTACGAGGTGCTGCTCACCTGGAAGATCGAGCAGGCACTGACCAAGGACCAGATCCTGGAGATCTACGCCAACCAGATCTTCCTCGGGCAGCGGGCCTACGGATTCGGGGCGGCGGCGGAGACCTACTTCGGCAAGCCGCTCGCGGAGCTGACGGTGGCGCAGATGGCGATGCTCGCCGGGCTGCCGAAGGCGCCGGCACGGGACAACCCGATCGTCAATCCCAAGCGCGCCAAGGAGCGGCAGCTCTACGTGCTCTCGCGGATGCACTCCCTCGGCTACCTGGACCAGGCGCAGTACGCCGCGGCCCGCGAGGAAGAGCTGCACGTGCAGCCCGCGCGCCGCGCCCTGCCGCTGCGTGCGGACTGGGCCTCCGAGATGGCACGCCAGCTCGCCTACGAGATGTTCAAGGACGAGGCGTACACCTCCGGTCTCGCGGTCTACACCACGCTGCGGGCCAAGGACCAGCGGGCGGCCAACGCCGCGGTTCGCAAGTCGGTCGTGGAGTATGACCGCAAGCAGGGCTACCGCGGACCGGAGGGCTACGTGGAGATGTCCTCTGATGCCCAGGTGCTGGAAGACCGCATCGAGGATGCGATCGCGCAGGCGGGCGACCTCGAAGACTACCTCGCCGCCGTGGTCCTCGCCGCGGACCCGAAGAAGGTCACCGTGACGCGCGGCCGCGGCGCAAGCTTCGACATCCAGGGCGACGGACTCAAGTTCGTCGCCCGCTGGCTCAACCCGAAGGCCGCCTCGGATCGCCAGATCCGGCCCGGCGCGATCGTCCGCATCTGGGAAGGACCCAAGGGCTGGGAGATCGTCCAGGGACCGGAGGTCGAGGCCGCCTTCGTCGGAATCGACACCGACAGCGGCGCGGTGCGCGCGCTGGTCGGCGGCTTCGATTACGGCCGCAGCAAGTTCAACCGGGTCACCCAGTCCATCCGCCAGCCCGGCTCCGCCTTCAAGCCGTTCATCTATTCGGCTGCGCTGGAGAAGGGCTTCATGGCGAGCACCATCATCAACGACGCACCGGTGATCCTGGACCCGGCCACGACCGGAGGCCAGCTCTGGGAGCCGAAGAACTACGACGGCAAGTACGAAGGCCCGATGACGCTGCGCACCGCGCTCGCGCGGTCGAAGAACATGGTCTCCATCCGGATCCTGCAGAGCATCGGCGTCGACTACGCCCAGGACTACGTGACCCGGTTCGGCTTCCAGCCGGAGAAGAATCCGGCCTACCTGACCATGGCCCTCGGCGCGGGCAACATCACGCCCTGGCAGCTCTCCAGCGGGATCTCGGTCTTCGCCAACGGCGGCTATCGCGTGCAGCCCTACCTCATCGACAAGATCACGGACGGCAACGGCAAGGTGGTTGCCTCGGCCAATCCGGTGAAGGCCGGCGACGAGAACGCGCGAGTCATCGACCCGCGCAACGCCTTCATCATGGACAGCCTGCTGCGCGATGTCGTGAAGCACGGGACCGCGAAGGCAGCGTTGACGCTCAAGCGCGGCGACCTCGCCGGCAAGACCGGCACGACCAACGACGCCCATGACGCCTGGTTCGCCGGCTACGCGACCGGCATCGCGGCCGTCGGCTGGATGGGCTTCGACCAGCCGAAATCGCTCGGCGAGCGCGAGACCGGCGGCGGCCTCGCCCTGCCGATGTGGGTCAGCTACATGCGCGAAGTCCTGGCGGACATCCCGGAGAAGAAGCGCGCCGTCCCGCCGGGCGTCATGCAGGTGAACGGCGAGTACTACCTCGACGAGATGGGACCGGGTCAGGGCATCGGCTCGATCGGCGTGGCTGAAGACGGGCTCGCCACGGATCCGAAGTCACAGAGCATCCGCGACCAGATCTTCTAGCGGCAGCTTGCGCAGCTCAGGTTACCGCCAGGCCGTCGCCGCGACGACGGTTGCGGGCGGTATAGTTGCGTATGCGCCTGATACCAACCATCGTCCTCGCGGCCGCGCTGCTGGCCGGGTGTGGCCAGAAGGGCCCGCTCTACCTGCCTGCCGGCGTATCCGCGCCGCCTCCCGCCGCCACGCCGGCCAACCTGCCGCCGGGCGCCCAGACGCCGATCACCGAAACGCCCGACGCCGGCACCGGAGTGAGGCTGAGATGAGCGCCACCGCACGGCCGCCCGGGGAACGCGTGACCGCCGGCGCCCTGCCGGGCGGGGACTGGCTGCGTCGCGACAGCGGCGGCCGGCTGCTCGCCGACGGCATCGACCTCGCATCGCTCGCGGACCAGTTCGGCACGCCGCTCTACGTCTATTCGCGGTCCTCGATCGAAGCCACCTGCGCGCGCTTTCGCGAAGCGCTCCAGGGGCGCAACGCCACGCTCTGCTATGCGCTCAAGGCGAACAGCAACCTCGCGATCATCGAGGTGATGGGACGGCTCGGCTGCGGCTTCGACATCGTTTCGGGTGGCGAGCTGGAACGCGTGATCGCCGCGGGCGGCGACCCGGCCAGGGTCGTGTTTTCGGGCGTCGGCAAGACCGCAGAGGAGATGGCGCGCGGGCTGGAGGTGGGCGTGCGCTGCTTCAACGTCGAATCGCCGGCGGAGCTGGAGCGGCTCGATGCGGTGGCCGGCCGCGTCGGGCGGGTCGCACCGGTATCGATCCGAGTCAATCCGGACGTGGACGCATCCACCCATCCCTACATCTCCACCGGCCTCAAGGAGAACAAGTTCGGCGTGTCGTGGGAGACCGCCCTGCCCGCATATCGCAGAGCCGCGGCCCTGAGGAACATCGCGGTGGTCGGCATCGATTGCCACATCGGCTCCCAGATCACCGAGATCTCGCCGTTCCTGGGCGCACTGGACCGGGTGATGGAGATGGTGCAGGCGTTGCGACGCGAGGGCATCATCCTGCGCCACATCGACCTCGGCGGCGGCCTCGGCATCCGTTACTCGGACGAAGAGCCGCCGGAGCCGAAGCTGCTGATGGACGCGCTGTTCAGGCGCATCGGACAGTTGTGCGAAGGCGACCCGCCCGAGGTGATGTTCGAGTTCGGCCGCGCCCTGGTCGGCAATGCCGGGCTGCTGCTCACCCGGGTGGAGTACCTGAAGAACAACCAGGACAAGCATTTCGCCGTGGTGGACGCGGCGATGAACGATCTCATCCGGCCCGCGCTCTACGACGCCTTTCACCGGATCGAGCCGGTCGCGAGGCGCGAGGGAGAGCCCAGGCGCTACGACGTGGTCGGGCCGATCTGCGAATCCGGCGACTGGCTCGCGCGCGACCGGGCGCTCACGATCGCGCAGGGAGACCTGCTCGCCATCCTCTCCGCCGGTGCCTACGGCTTCGCGATGGCCTCCAACTACAATTCCCGGCCTCGGGCGGCCGAGGTACTGATCGATCGCGGCAGCGCCTATCCGGTTCGGGAGCGGGAGTCGATCGCGGACCTGCTGCGCGCGGATCGCCGGCTGCGGGATTGAGCGTCGGCGCCTGCACGGCGCTGCCACCAGGGCAGCAGCAGCCGCGAGCCGAGCAGGACGGCGGCGATCAGGGCAAAGATCAGCGGTTCGGCGAGGTCGTTCTTGCCCTGCTTCAGCCACCAGAAGTGCAGCACGCCCAGTACCAGGATCGGATACACGAGCCGGTGCAGTTGCGCCCAGCGCCGGCCGAGCCGGCGCATCATCCGGTTGGTCGAGGTGACGGCGAGCGGAACCAGCAGCACGAAGGCAGCGAATCCCACGGTGATGAAGGGGCGCTTCCAGACATCCGCGACGATCCCGTCGAGCGAGAACCACTGGTCGAACCATAGGTAGGTCACGAAGTGGGCGGTCGCATAGAAGAACGCGAAGAGACCCAGCATGCGTCTCAGCCGCACCAGCCCCTGCCAGCCGGTCAACCGGCGCACCGGCGTGACCGCAAGCGTGATGCAAAGGAATACGAGCGCCCACCAGCCGGTGGAGTGAGTAACGAACTCCACCGGATTCGCGCCCAGCCCGCCACCGTAGCCGAGCACGAACAGCCGCACGAAGGGGACCAGCGCGACGCCGAAGACCGCCGCCTTGATCCAGGTGCTCGGTATTACGCGGCCGCCCGAAGCCACTGACAGGCCCCCGCGGGGGGCAGCGAACGAAGCGAGCGTGGGGGCCGTTTCATTCCAGCGAAAGTCGGGCGATCGACGCGAACCGGCCGGCTCAGTAGAACTTGCGCAGATCCATGCCCGCGTAGAGTTGTGCCACCTGCTCGGCGTAGCCGTTGAACATCAGCGTCTTGCGCTTGCGCTGGAAGAAGCCGTCCTCGCCGATCCGCCGCTCGGTCGCCTGCGACCATCGCGGGTGGTCGACCTCCGGGTTCACGTTGGAGTAGAAGCCATACTCGCTCGGCCCGGCCCGGCCCCAGCTGGTGATCGGCTGCTTCTCCGTGAACCGGATGCTCACGATCGACTTGGCCGACTTGAAGCCGTACTTCCACGGCACGGTCACCCGCACCGGCGCGCCGTTCTGGTTGGGCAGGATGCGGCCGTACATGCCGAAGGTGAGCAGCGTGAGCGGATGCATCGCCTCGTCCATCCGCAGCCCTTCGCGATACGGCCAGTCCAGCACGCCCGAGCGAAGCCCCGGCATCTGCTTGGGATCCGCGAGCGTGACGAACTGGACGTACTTGGCGTTGCCGGTCGGCTCCACGCGCTTGATCAGCTCCGACAGCGGATAGCCGATCCACGGGATCACCATGGACCAGCCCTCCACGCAACGCATGCGATAGATGCGCTCCTCCTGGGACGCCAACCCGAGGAGCTGCTCTATGTCGTAGTTGCCCGGCTTGGCCACCTCGCCTTCCACGGCGACAGTCCAGGGCCGCGGCTTCAGCGTGCCGGCGTAGCGGGCCGGATCCGACTTGTCGGTGCCGAACTCGTAGAAGTTGTTGTAGGTGGAGGCGTCCTCGAAGCTCGTCTGCCGCTCCATGGTCGAGAACGGGCCGGGCTTCGCCTCGAGCGGCGCGAGCTGGGCGCGGCCATCCGTGCGCTGGGCGAGCGCCGGGCTGCTGCCGAGCAGGTTCGCCACGCCAGCCACCCCCGCCGACGCGGCGCCGAGGCCGGCGGCCGCGAGCCAGCGCCGGCGCTGGCGATAGACCTTCTCGGGCGTGATCTCGGACCCGAGGGGCGTCGAGGAATCCGATGACTTGATCAGCATGCCACCTCCATTGCGGGGATGCCGCAGGCGCGTTGCGCCACGGGCAGGAACCGTCAATGAATATGGTATGCCAACGACCGGTGGGCGGATGGCCCACGGGGGCATGTCGCCCAACGCCGAGCGGGACGCCGGATGGACGCCGGCGCTACCGGCAGCGCTGCTACCGCAGGCCGGCGGCGTAGTCCGCGACGGCCTTGATCTCGCGGTCCGAGAGGCGCGAGGCGATGGCGGCCATCTCCGGATTGTTGGCACGGGCGCCGCTTCGGAAGGCGATCAGCTGCGCTTCCGTGTATTCCGCGAATTGGCCGCCGAGGCTGGGATACTGCGCGGGAATGCCCGTGCCGGTCGGGCCATGGCAGCCGGAGCAGGCCGGGACGCCCTTCCCCGCGATGCCGCCGCGGTAGATGTCACGGCCGAGCTCGACCAGGTCCTTCTCACGGGCCGCCGCCGGCTTGTGCGGCTTCGCGCTGTAGAAGGCCGCCAGGTTGCGCATGTCGTCCTCGGACAGGTTCGCGACGAGCGGCGTCATGATCGCGCTCTGCCGGGCCGCGGGGGCGTCGCCTTCCGGGTCCTTGAAATCCATCAGCTGCTTGCGCAGGTACTCCGGATGCTGCGCAGCGATCTTCGGGTTCGACGGCGCGATGCTGTTGCCGTCGGGACCATGGCAGGCGGCGCAGAGCTCGGTGGCGATCTTCTCCGCCTTGGCCGGCTCCGGCTTGCGCGCACCCTGGGTGGCGTCCTGCGCGACGGCGGCCGCACCACCGAAGACGATCGACGCGAGGACTACCGACGCGCCGACCAGGGCGGGAGCCGCTACCCTGGTTCCAGCCATGATCCGTGCAACCGGGTTCGCAACCGGGTTCGCAACCGGGTTCGTCATCGCGCGCATTCCTCCGTTCGCTGACCAGCAAACCTTTGAGTATACGATAATGCCCTGATGAAACTGCTGGCAACGGCGCGATTCACCGACACCGTCGTGAGGCTCGGCCGGCTCGCCCAGGTGAATCCCGCCGGGCTTCCGGAGGTCGCTTTCGTCGGCCGCTCCAACGCCGGCAAGTCCTCCTGCATCAACCTGATCTGCAACCGACGGCGGCTTGCCTACTCCAGCCGCACGCCCGGCCGCACCCAGGCGCTCAACTACTTCGCGGTCGGCACGGACCCCTCCGCAGCCCCGGTCGGCTTCCTGGTGGACACGCCTGGCTACGGGTTCGCGGCAGCCGCGCCCGAGGCCAAGCAATCCTGGCAGTCGCTCGCCGGCAACTACATCCGGATGCGCGAGCCTCTCGTCGGAGTCGTGCTGATGCTGGACAGCCGGCGACGCGTCACCGAGCTGGATCGACAGCTGCTCGCCTGGACACCGCCGCATCTCGCGCAGGTGATCGTGCTCACCAAGGCGGACAAGCTCTCCCGCCAGCAATTGCGCGAAGCGTTGCGCGAGGTTGCCGGCGACGCGGTGCTTGCCGGGCGCACCGGTGGCGTGCTGCTGCTTCCCTTCTCCATCCTGTCGCGGATGGGCGTCGAGCCGCTCCAGGCGGCGGTCGAGTCCCTGCTCACCGGCAGCGCCGCCGACTGGCAACGCGTCGTCGAACGACACGACGGCCTGCCGCTCGTCCTGCAACCGCCGCGGCCGCCGGCGGCCGAACCGGCGGCCGCCCAAGCCACATCGTCCGGGCCGGCCGAATC
This sequence comes from Pseudomonadota bacterium, assembly GCA_023389175.1. Lineage (GTDB taxonomy): Bacteria > Pseudomonadota > Gammaproteobacteria > Burkholderiales > Burkholderiaceae_E > Lautropia. Next base: position 12,236 of record JAEWEW010000369.1, read on the forward strand.
CTCACTGGAGCCGCATCATGAGTGACCTCCCCTTCTTCCCGCCGCGCTTTCCGGCGACCCGAATGCGCCGGAACCGCCGCGACGACTTCAGCCGACGGCTGGTGCAGGAGCACCGGCTCGCGCCCGACGACCTGATCCTCCCGGTGTTCGTGCACGAGGCGGAGTCCGCCGCCGGCCGCGCGCCGGTGCCGGTGCCCTCGATGCCGGGCGTGCACCGCCATACCATCGACCAGTTGCTGCCGGTGGCAGAGGCCTGCCTGCGCAGCCGGATCCCGGTGATGGCGATCTTCCCGGTGATCGAGCCGGCGTTGAAGACGCCGGACGGCCGGGCGGCGACCGACCCGGACGGGCTGGTGCCGCGCACCGCCCGCGCCTTGAAGTCGCGCTTTCCGGAGCTCGGCATCCTTGCCGACGTGGCGCTCGACCCGTTCACCAGCCACGGGCAGGACGGCGTGGTGGACGACTCCGGCTACATCCTCAATGACGAGACGGTGGAGATCCTGCGCTTGCAGGCGCTGGTGCAGGCGGCCGCCGGCGTGGACATCATCGCGCCGTCGGACATGATGGACGGCAGGATCGGGGCGATCCGGGAGTCGCTGGAGGAAGGCGGCTTCCGGCACGCCAAGATCATGGCCTACGCGGCCAAGTACGCGTCCGGCTTCTACGGACCGTTTCGCGATGCCGTCGGCTCGGCCGCCAACCTCGGCCGCGGCTCGAAGAAGACCTACCAGATGGACCCGGCGAACGGCGACGAGGCGCTGCGCGAAGTCGCCATGGACATCCAGGAGGGCGCCGACATGGTGATGGTGAAGCCGGGCATGCCCTACCTCGACATCGTGCGGCGTGTGAAGGACACCTTCCGCTTCCCGACCTTTGTCTACCAGGTGAGCGGCGAGTATGCGATGCTGAAGGCGGCCGCGGCGAACGGCTGGCTCGACGAGCGCACCGTCGCGATGGAGGCGCTGCTCGGCATGAAGCGGGCGGGGGCCGACGGCATCCTCACCTACTTCGCGCTCGACGCGGCGCGGTGGATAGAGCAGGATCGGTGAGCGCCGCGGAGCCGCCTTCCGAGGGCCGCGCGCCCCTGCCGGCCCTCGAGTTCGTCCAGGTGCAACCGCATGGCTGCAGGGCCTCCGGCGACAGTCCCGCTGCCTTGCCGGAATCCGGCTTCCTGTGGATGGACGTGCATGCCGGCTCGGGCCGGCGTTGGGCGGCGGAGGTGGCGCGCCTCACCGGCGTGGAGCTCTTCGAGGAGCACCTCCGGGACACCGAGAACAGCGCGCATCCCTCGTTCTTCGATTCGACGGCTGACTACCAGATGCTGGTGATGCGGGCACTGGGACCCAAGCCGGCGCCCACCGTCCCGCCACGAATCCGGATCAGCACCCGCCCGGCCGTCTTCTTCGTGCTGCCGCGCTGCCTGGTCACCGTGCGCCCGGCGGACCTGCCCCTGACCGAACAGGTGCGCGAGCGCATCCTTGCCGCCGATCGCTATCACCAGCGGATACCGGCGACGCCGGAGGAGCTGATGCTCCGGCTTCTTTCCGGGATGGTCGACCGCTATCTCGGTTTGCGCCAGCCGCTCACGGCGCAACTCGAGAGCTGGCAGCGCAACCTGCTCAACCCGCGACGGCCGTTCAAGGATTGGACGACGCTGCTCGAAGCCCGGATGGAGCTGCGCAAGCTCCAGCACCTCTCGGAGGAGCAGCTCGACGCGGTCCAGGAATGGCGCGACGAGCGCCTGGAGCGCAGCGATTCGGAAGAGCCCGCCGCCGGTCCCGGGCGGTCGCGCACCGGGGAGCTGCTGAGCGTGCGCGCGGCGGACCTGGTCGAACACATCCACCGCGTGCTGACGCACGCGCGGGCGCTGGAGTCGTCGATCGATTCCGCGGTCCAGCTGCACTTCTCGGCAACCGCATTCCGCACCGCGGAGATCATGCGGGTGCTCACCGTGCTCACGGCGATCTTCATGCCGCTCACCCTGATCACCGGCATCTTCGGCATGAACTTCCAGACGATGCCGTGGGTCGACCAGCCGCAGGGATTCTGGCTGGTGATGGCCGCGATGGGCCTGATCGGGCTGGTGATGCTGGTGGTCTTCACCACCCGGCGCTATCTCGAGGCGCCGTTGCCGCGCCGCGTGGGCCGCCGCAAGGGCGACCCGCCGGTCGCCGGCGACCTGCTGGACGATTCGCCGACGCTGGTCGACGCGGCGCCGCGCTGAGGCGGCGCGGGTCTAGTCGGCGCTCGCCTCGGTGGCTTCCTGCTCCGGACGGTCCATCAGCTCGACATACGCCATCGGCGCGTTGTCGCCCTGACGGAAGCCGTACTTGAGGATGCGAACGTAGCCGCCGTTGCGGTTGGCGTAGCGCGGGCCAAGCTCGTCGAACACCTTGACCACCATCTCGCGGTCGCGCAGGCGGTCGAAGGCGAGCCGCCGGTTGGCGAGGCTCGGCTTCTTGCCCAAGGTGATGATCGGCTCGACCACCCGACGCAGCTCCTTGGCCTTGGGCAGGGTCGTCTTGATCACCTCGTGACGCAGCAGCGAGTTGGTCATGTTCTGGAGCATCGCGAGGCGGTGCGAGCTCGTGCGGTTGAGTTTCCTGAGGCCCAGACGATGGCGCATGATTCAGTCCTTGATAGCGGCGCCTAGCTGCGCTCGAGCCCGGCAGGCGGCCAGTTCTCCAGCCGCATGCCCAGCGTCAAGCCTCGCGAGGCCAGCACTTCCTTGATCTCGTTGAGCGACTTGCGTCCGAGGTTCGGCGTCTTGAGGAGCTCGTTCTCGGTGCGCTGGATCAGGTCGCCGATGTAGTAGATGTTCTCCGCCTTGAGGCAGTTGGCCGAGCGCACGGTGAGCTCGAGATCGTCCACCGGACGCAGCAGGATCGGGTCCACCTGCGACGGCCGGCCGCCCATCGTGCCGAGGCCCGCCGTGCCGTGGGAGATCTCCAGCACCGGCTCGGCGCCTTCCAGCGCGGCGAACACCGACAGCTGCTCCACCAGGATTCGGGCGGATTGCCGGACCGCTTCCTCCGGGGCGATGACGCCGTTGGTCTCGATGTCGATCAGCAGCTTGTCGAGGTCCGTGCGCTGCTCGACGCGCGCGCTCTCGACCGCGTAGCTGACCCGGCGCACCGGGGAGAACGAGGCATCCAGCACCACCCGGCCGATGGTCTTGGTATCCATCAGCGAGCGCAGCGTGCCCGGAACGTAGCCGCGGCCCTTCTCGACCTTGATCTGCATATCCAGCTTGCCGCCCTCGGTGAGCGTGGCGATCACGTGGTCGCCGTTGATCACCTCGACGTCGTGCGGGATGTCGATGTCCGCCGCGGTCACCGGACCCGGGGAGTCCTTGCGCAGCGTCAGGAACACCTCGTCACGGTTGTGCAGCTTGAAGACGACGCCTTTCAGGTTGAGCAGCAGGTCCACGACGTCCTCGCGGACGCCGTCGATGGTCGAGTAC
>JAEWEW010000384.1 GCA_023389175.1 Pseudomonadota bacterium
GCTCCTGCTTGCGCTGCGCCCCGTCGGCGCGACGCCGGCCGCCATGGCGGCGGCGATCGCCGGTTTCACCGGCGGCGCGCTGGCCCGGGCCGGCAAGGTGACCCTCGAAATCGCGCAGCTGATCGACAACGGCAACACCGTGCCGGTCACGATCCGGGTCGACAACCCGATGACCGCCGATGACCGGGTGGTCGCGATCGCGCTCTTCAACGAGCGCAATCCGCTGCCGGACGTGGTCCGCTTCCGGCTCGGTCCGCGCGTCGGCAAGGCGGAGGTCGCCACCCGGATCCGGCTCGCCACCTCGCAGACGCTGGTCGCGGTGGCCGGCATGAGCGACGGCAGCTGGTGGCAGCAATCGGCGGACGTGGTGGTCACGCTTGCCGCCTGCATCGAAGGCGAGGTGAGCTGATGGCGCGGGCGCTGATCCACATGCCAACGGCCGCGCGCCGCGGCGAGGTGTTCGAGATCCGCGCGCTGATCGGCCATCCGATGGAGACCGGCTACCGTCCGGGCGCTGACGGCAAGGTGCTGCCGCGCGACATCCTCCGTCGATTCACCTGCCGCTACAACGGCGACACGGTGATCGAAGCGGAGCTTCATCCGGCCGTCGCGGCCAATCCCTATCTCGCCTTCCACGCGGTCGCGACGGAAAGCGGCATGCTCGAGTTCACCTGGGAGGGGGACAACGGATTCTCCCGGACCGAGCGCAAGCCGCTGCAGGTGAATGGTGCGTGATGCCTGGGGCGGCGATGCCGGCCGCCGGCACGGTGCTCGCGCTCGTGCTGGCAACGACGGGGCCGCAGCCGCGCCAGTCCGGCGCGGAGCTCATGAGCGAATCGACCCGCGCGATGCAGCGCGACGACACCCAGAATCCGGCGATGCTGTGGGTGGGCGATGGCGAAGCGGCCTGGGCAGCGCGGACCGGCGCCGCCGGCAAGGCCTGTGCCGACTGCCATGGGCGCGCCGAGGACAGCATGCGCGGGGTGGCGGCGACCTATCCGAGGTACCAGCCGGAGACCGGCCGGGTGATGACGCTGGGGCAGCGCATCGGTCATTGCCGCGAGCGTCATCAGCAGGCGGCCGCGCTGGCGGCCGAGAGCGACGGCCTGCTCGCGCTCGAGAGCTTCGTCGCGCTGCAGTCGCGCGGCATGCCGGTGTCTCCCTCCGGCGACCGGTACACGCAGGCGGCGGCCGAGGCCGGTCGGGTGCTCTTCTTCCAGCGCATCGGCCAGCTCGGCCTCTCCTGCGCGCAGTGCCACGACCTGAACTGGGGCAAGCGGCTCGCAGGCGCGCCGATCCCGCAGGGACATGCCAACGCCTATCCGATCTATCGCCTCGAGTGGCAGTCGGTCGGCTCGCTGCAGCGGCGCCTGCGCAACTGCATGAGCGGGGTCCGCGCGGAGGTGCCGCCGTTCGATGCACCCGAGCTCGTGCAGCTCGAGGCCTACCTGGCGGTGCGCGCGGCCGGCATGCCGCTCGAGTCGCCGGGCGTGCGGCCCTAGCCTCCTAGGACCGCGATGACGGCCACGCAACGCCATGCGCCGGGGACGGCCGACAGACCGGCGGCCACCGTCCCGACAGCGAACCGCGGCCGTTCCTCGCGCCCGGGTTGCCTGGCGGCGGTGCTGCTCGCCATCGCGATCCTGCCGTCGAGCCAGGCGCTGGCCGCGGACGACGCTGCCCGTCTTGCCGCGACCTGCACCGGGTGCCACGGCACCGACGGCCACACCGCGGGTGACGCACTACCGCCGCTGGCGGGTCAGCCGATCGAGGCCCTGCTCGCCAGCCTGCGGGCCTTCAAGGCCGGCGAGCGCAGCGCCACCGTGATGACGCAGATCGCGAAGGGCTACAGCGGCGAGCAGCTCGAGCGGATCGCGGGCTTCTTTGCCAGGCAGCCGTTGGGCAAAGGAGCCGCCGGAGCCTCCGGCGCGCCGGCCGGAGCGGAGGCCGGCCGATGAATCGCCGCCACTTCCTCCGGCAGGCCGCGACCGCGGGCGTCTGCATGGCCGCAGCCATCCGGGTGGCCGCTGCGGCTGCCGCGTCGCCGAAGGTGCTGGTGGTCGGCGGTGGCTACGGTGGCGCCGCTGCGGCGAAGTACCTGCGGCATTGGGGACATGGCCGGATCGACGTCACCCTGATCGAGCCCTCCGCTCGCTTCGTCTCATGCCCGCTGTCGAACCTGGTGCTCGGCGGCTCGCGACGCATCGATGACCTGGCCATGGACCGTCGCGGCCTCGAGCGGCACGGCGTGCGTATCGTCCGTGACCGGGTGGTGTCGATCGAGCCCGGCCGCCGCCATGCGGCGCTCGCGGGCGGCGGATCGCTCGCCTACGACCGGCTGGTGCTCTCTCCCGGGGTCGACTTCATCTGGGAGGAGCTGCCGGGCCTGCAGTCACCCGCCGCCCGTGAGCTGGTCCTGCATGCCTGGAAGGCGGGCCGGCAGACGCAGGCGCTGCGGGCGCAGCTCGAGGCGATGCCCGACGGCGGCACCTTCGTGCTGACCGTGCCGCCCGCACCCTACCGCTGTCCGCCGGGGCCGTACGAGCGAGCCTGCCAGGTGGCCCACTACTTCAGTCGCGAGAAGCCGAAGTCCCGGGTGCTGGTCCTGGATGCCAATCCCGACGTGGTCTCGAAGGGCGCGCTCTTCAAGCAGGTCTGGAGGGAGCGCTACGGCGGCATCGTCGAGTACCGCCCGCAATACCTCACCGTCGACGTCGATCCGCGCAAGCGGACGGCGATCTCGGAGCTCGGGGACGAGGTGTCGGGCGACGTGCTCAACGTGATTCCGCCACAGCGGGCAGGCGACCTGGCGCAGCGGGCAGGGCTCGCGACCGCGAACGGACGCTGGTGCCCGGTCGATTTCCTCACCTTCGAATCGACGCAGGCGCCGAATGTCCATGTGATCGGCGACGCCATCCAGACCGCGCCGCTGATGCCGAAATCGGCGCACATGGCCAACCAGCACGCCAAGGTCTGCGCGGCGGCGGTGGTGGACCTGCTCTCGGATGCCGAGCCGCAACGCCACCCGATGCTGACCAACACCTGCTACAGCTTCGTGTCCGATACCGAGGTCATCCATGTCGCCTCGGTGCACGCCTATGACGAGGCGCAGGCGACATTCCTCGCAGTGCGCGGATCGGGTGGACTGTCCGCCGCGCCAAGCCGGCTGGAAGGCCGGTACGCCCACAGCTGGGCGGCCAACCTCTGGGCCGATACGCTCGGCTGAGCCGCGTCGCGTCAGGCCGATTGCGGCTCGCTGCCGAGCCCGGCGACCTGGCGTGCCTGCGTCACCCAGGTCTGCACCGATGGACGCTGCCACTGGTGGCGCGCGTAGGCGGCGAGCCGCGTCGGCACTTCGTCCCCACCGAGGACGAGGCGGTTCAGCATGAGCGCCAGATCGGTGTCGGCGATGCACCACTCGCCGAAGAGATTGTCCGCCCCCGGCGGCAGCCAGGATTCGACCGCCTCGAACAGGATCTCGGCCGCCGCGGCCGCCTCCCTCGAGAGCCGCTTGCGCGGCGGCTCGAGGAACACGTACTCGGTGCTGCGCTCCTCGCGGATCGGCATCAGGTCGCTGCGCAGCCAGGCCTGGATCTGTCGCGCGGTGGCGCGTTGGCGGGCGTCGGCCGGATAGAGGCGATAGTGCGCGGGCGGCGGCAGCACATCCTCGAGATACTCGGCGATCGCCGACGACTCGGACAGCCGGAAGGCGCCCTGGGCCAGGGTCGGGATGCGGCGGGTGCGGGAGAGGGCCGCGTAGTGCGGCTCGGTGTGCTCCCGTGCCGCGAGGTCGATCTTCCTCAGCTGGAAGGGCACGCCCTTCTCGGTGAGAGCGACGAACGCCGACATGGCGTAGGGGCTGAGGAACCGGGTGTCGATGTAGAGCGTGAAGTCATCGGCCATGCGGGAGCCTCCGGCGGGATCCGCCATCCTAGGCGCCAGGCCCATGGGCGTCAACGACCGGCGTACCGGCCGCGCCAAGGCGGCGGCGGTGCCGCCGCCACAGCGGTCAGCGCGGGCGATTCGCGCGACGTCGCTGTCCGTAGACGACATACAGGCCGGAGACGGTGACCAGCGCGATCCCGAGCCAGCCGAGCGCGTTGGGCACCTCGCCCCAGACCAGGAAGCCGATGATCACCGCCCACAGCAGCCCCGAGTAGCGGAACGGCCCGATCACCGACAACTCGCCATGGCGCATTCCGGCGACGATGAAGTAGTAGCCCCCGGCGAGGAACAGGGCGGCGAAGGCGAGCAGCGCGCCTTCGAACGGCCCGAAAGGCTGCCAGCCCTCCACCACCGAGACCGCGCCCGAGAGCAGCGTGACCGCGATCGCGGTCGCCAGGGTCACGATGGACGACGGCACGCCTGGATCGATCCGGCGGGTCATCACGTCGCGTATCGCCATCAGGACGGTGCCCCCCAGGCAGACCAGCGACCAGGCGTTGAATCCTTCGGCCCGTGGCTGGATCACCAGCAGCACGCCGACGAAGCCGGCGACGATCGCGCACCAGCGGCCGACCCCCACCCGCTCGTGCATCAGTCGCGCGGCGATCAGCGCGATGAAGAGCGGCGCTGTCATCATGATGGCGGTCGCGTTGACCAGCGGCAGGTGGAAGAGCGCAAGCAGGTAGGTGAAGGTGGCGATCGCGTCGACCCAGGCGCGCGCGGCCACCGTGCCCCGGACCATCTCGCCCGCCTGGTGCAACGCCCGCGCCGAGCGAACCAGCGCGAGCACCAGGATCGAGGCCATCACGCCGCGGATGAACACCAGCTGCGCGCTCGCCATCGTCTGGCTTGCATACTTCACCAGCGAATCGTTCGCGACGAAGCAGGCCATCGCGATGCACATGCACAGGATGCCGTGGCGGTTGGCCCGGAGCAGGGCCGCGGTGTCGCCGGGCCCCTGGACGGTCAACTGAACGGGGGCCGCCAGCGCAGCCCCCCGAAACGACTGAAGTCCCGGTCGGTCGTGACCAGCTCGCTGCCGCTCTCGATGGCGAGCGCTGCGAGGAAGGCATCCGGAACGAGATTGCCGCGGGCCGCGCCCTCCGTGCACAGCCGGCGGAAGATGTCCCAATGGCGCTCCCCGGGACGCACGTGGACGGCGCCCGGCTGCTCGCGGATCTGGTCGCAGAAGGTCAGCGCGTCGCGCAGCGGGCTGGGCCTGGTGAACACCTTGGGATGGGTCACCACTCGCACGAACCCGCTCAGGACGACGTCCGACACGCCGTAGGCCTGCTCGCCGTTGACGAGCTCCTCCAGCCAGGCCCGGTAGCGCCTGTGGTTCGGCACGTCCTCCCGGTGGGCGTAGACCAGGACGTTGACGTCGCAGATCTGCAAGCTAGGATTCCATCAGATCCAGGAGTTGGGAGGAATCGTCCAGATCGACACCCGGTCGGACTCCCGTCCCGGATACCGTCTTGAGCCGCACCGGCTTGCGCTCCGCGGACCGGCGCCGTCGGGCCAACGATTCCCTGAGGGCGTCCTCCAGGACCGCCGTCAGCGTGCGGCCGGTATCGGCGGCATGCTTCTTCGCTTCCGCAAGCAGGCGCTCATCGAGGCGAACCGTGGTGCGCATGCGTCAAAGCATGGCAGCCCCGCATCAATATGTCAAAGCGAGGGATCGGGCCGCCCGGGCGGTCGCTATCATGCCGGGGCAACACTGGACGCTTCATGAGCACTCCATCCGCCAGGGACGCCTCGTGAGCGCACCATCCGGACCCGCTTCCCCGCAGCCCCGGTCCTTCGCGGCCCTGCACCATCCCGGCTATCGCATCTACTTCGCCACCAACGCGCTGGCGATGATGGCCGACAGCATCGAGCACGTCATCAGCTACTGGATGATGCACGAGAAGTTCGCGTCCCCTGAGCTGGCCGGCTTCGCGGTGATCTCGCACTGGGTGCCGTTCCTGTTGTTCTCGGTCTGGTCGGGCGCGCTGGCGGACCGGTTCGACCCGCGCCGCCTGGTCCAGATCGGCATGCTGCTCTTCATCGCTGCCTCGCTCGGCTGGGCGTACTTCCTCGTGACCGACACGCTCGAGATGTGGCATGCCATGGCGCTCCTGGTGGTGCACGGATTCGCCGGCGTGTTCTGGGCGCCGCCGAGCCAGGTACTGATCCACGACATCGTCGGAGCCGGGCTGCTGCAGAGCGCCGTGCGGCTCAACGCGACGGCGCGCTGGCTGGGCCTGCTGGCCGGCCCCGCGGTCGGGGCCGGCTTTCTGCTGGCCATCGGACCGGTCTGGGGGCTGCTCGCCAATGCGCTCTTCTTCCTGCCGCTGCTCGCGTGGCTCTGGAAGGCACCCTACGGGCCGCGGTTCCGCAAGGGCATGCCGTCACCGGCGCGCGCGGTACGTGGATTCGCCGACATCGTGCAGACGGTGCGGGAGATCTCCGGCAACCGCACCGTCGCCTCGATGACGCTGCTTGCCGGCGGCGCCTCGCTCTTCGTCGGCAATGCCTACCAGGCCCAGATGCCCGCCTTCGCCAATGACCTCGGCCACCTGCATGCCGACTTCTCCTACAGCGCGCTGTTGGCGGCGGATGCCGCGGGCGCGCTGCTCGCCGGTCTGGTGCTGGAGAGCCGCGGACTGCTGCCGCCACGGCCGCGCACCGCCTTCGTCCTGGCGATGATCTGGTGCGTGGCGATCGGAGGCTTCGCGCTCGCGCCCCTGTTCCCGCTCGCCCTGGCGCTCCTCTTCGTCGCGGGCTTCGTCGAGCTCTCCTTCGCGGCCATGGCCCAGACGCTGGTCCAGTTGCATGCGCCGGCGCAGAGCCGTGGCCGCGTGATCGGGCTGTTCAACATGGCCGCGCTCGGCCTGCGTGCCTTCGCGGGCGTGACCGTGGGGCTCCTGGGTGGCCTCATCGGCATCCACTGGTCACTCGCGGCAAGCGCCGCGGCGCTGTTGCTGCTGGCCGCGGCAATGCTGGCCTGGCAGGTGCGATCAGGCTAGCCTGGCATCGCCCGGCACGGTTTCATGCCTTCCGCTCCGCCACCGTCGGGTGGGTGACGGTCTCGAACCGTCCGGGCATCACGATCTCCAGCAGTTCCAGGTCATCGGAGTGGCCGAGCTCCGTGTGCCGGATGCCCGGCGGCTGGTGCACGCAGGTGCCGGCCTCGAGCAGCACGTCGCCGACGCCTTCGTAGTTGAATCTGATCCAGCCCTTCAGCACGTAGACCAGCTGAAAGTTGACGTCGTGATGGTGCAGTTCGCTCAGGGCGGGCGCGCCGGGGATCGCGCGGATGACGTGCGCGACCACCGCGCCATCGGTGGCCTCGAGGATGCCGAGATCACGGTACTCGAAGAACGAGCGCAGTCCCTTGCGCTCGAAGGCCGCGTCGGCGGCATGACTGACGGAAAACTTCATCGTGGGGCTCCTGCCGGTTCTCGAGGGCGCGGGCCATGCCGCGGCCGCGCAGGCTCGAGTATCGCCCGGACGATGGCGGCCCGCACGCGGGGTGCCGATAGAATGGGACGAGGACCAGCTCCGGAATCCTCGTGCCCAGCCTGTTCGTCGCCTCCCAATACCTCCTGCCCAAGCGCGCCGTGACGGTGCTTGCGGGCCGCTTCGCCGGCGCCCGCGCCGGTCGCCTCACGACGGCCGCGATCCGCTGGTTCGTCGCTCGCTACGGGGTCGACATGGCGCAGGCGCTCGAGCCGGACATCCGCGGCTACCCGACCTTCAACGACTTCTTCACGCGCGCGTTCAAGCCGGGCACCCGTCCGATCGCATCCGCTGACCTGGTGTGCCCGATCGACGGCGCGATCAGCCAGTGCGGCCGCATCGAGCACGACCAGATCTTCCAGGCCAAGGGTCATCGCTACACCACGACGGCGCTGCTCGGCGGCGAGGCCGAGCTTGGCACCCGGTTCCGCGACGGCAGCTTCGCGACGCTCTACCTGAGCCCGCGGGATTACCACCGGATCCACATGCCGTGCGACGGGCGCCTCGCGCGGATGATCCATGTGCCGGGCGATCTTTTCTCCGTCAATCCGCAGACCGCGCGCGGCGTGCCCGGCCTCTTCGCCCGCAACGAGCGGGTGGTGTGCCTCTTCGATTCACCGCACGGCATGTTCGCGATGGTGTTGGTGGGCGCGACCATCGTCGGCAGCATGGCGACCGTCTGGCACGGTGTCGTGAACCCGCCGCGTCCGGGCGCGATCCGGCAGTGGACCTACGAGCGGGAGGCGGTGACGCTCGCACGGGGCGAGGAGATGGGCCGGTTCCTGCTGGGGTCCACGGTGGTGCTGCTGTTCCCGTCCCGCCCGGCGGTCGCGTTCGAGCCCGGCTGGGAGCCGCAGGCGCCGGTTCGAATGGGCGAGGCGATGGCGCGCTTCGTCGAAGGCCCCGGAGTCGGCCGCGCGCCGGCCGCGAAGCCGGCGGGGCCGGCGGTCGACGGCGACCAGGGGGCGAATTCCGGCCCGGTCCGCGCTACGAACCCTTCCTGACCAGCGGGCAGCTGGACTTCCCGATCGGCAGGAAAGCCTCGTCGCCGGGGATCGTCGCGATCTTGCGGTAGTAGTCCCACGGATACCTGGAATCGCCGGGCGACTTGACCTGCATCAGGTACATGTCGTGCACCATCCGCCCGTCGGCGCGGATGCGACCGTTGCGGGCGAAGAAGTCGTTGACGGGGGTGGCCTTCATGCGGGCCATCACCTTGTCGGGATCGGTGGTGCCGGCGTCGCGCACCGCCCGCAGATAGTGCAGCGTGGACGAGTAGTTCGCCGCCTGGATCGCCGTGGGCATCTTCTTCATGCGCTCGAAGAACCGGCGCGACCACTGCCGCGTCTCGTCGTCGGCATCCCAGTAGAAGGCTTCGGTCATCAGCAGGCCTTCGGAGGCCGCGAGCCCGGCGCCATGGATGTCGGTGATGAACACGGCGAGGCCGGCGAGCTGCTGGCGGCCGCCCTCCAGCACCTTGAACTCGCGTGCGGACTTGATCGAGTTGATGGTGTCCGTGCCGCCGTTCGCGAGCCCGATGATCCGGGCGCCGGATGCCTGCGCCTGGAGCATGAACGACGAGAAATCGTTGGCATTGAAGGGATGTCGCGCGCTGCCGAGCACCTTGCCGCCTTCCTCCTTGACCACCTGGCTCACGT
>JAEWEW010000397.1 GCA_023389175.1 Pseudomonadota bacterium
GCCCCACCTGGAGCAGCGCCTGCGCGAACGCTTTCCCGAGCTTCCGGAACCGACGGCCGCCGAAGGCGGCGACCAGGTCACCCTGGCCGACCTGCTCGAGACCACCCTGCTCGCCCTGCAGGCGGCCGCCGGCTGCCCGGTGTCCTTCTGCCGCAGCACGTCCACCGCCGAACCGGGCGTCTACATCGTCGTCGTCGAGTACTCCGAGGAGGCGGTGGGCCGGCTCGCGCTGAAGCACGCGGTCGCGCTCTGCCAGGCGGCACGCGACGACGCGCCCTTCGACACCGCGGCGGCGTTGCGCGAGATCACCGATCTCGACGAGGACATCCGCCTCGGGCCCAGCACCGGCTCGATCGTGAACGCCGCGGTGGCCCGCGGTATCCCGTACTTCCGGCTCACCGACGGCAGCCTGACCCAGTTCGGTTGGGGCAGCCGGCAGCGGCGCATCCAGGCCGCCGAAATGGACACCACCAGCGCGATCGCCGAGTCGATCGCGCAGGACAAGGACCTCACCAAGGCGCTGCTCGCCGCCGTCGGCGTGCCGGTGCCCACCGGCCGGCCGGCGGAGGACATGGAGGACGCCTGGAAGGCGATGACCGAGCTCGGCGGACGGGTGGTGGTCAAGCCGCTCGACGGCAACCAGGGCAAGGGGGTGTCGGTCAACATCGCCACGCGCGAGGAGCTGGAGCGCGCCTGGGTGGCCGCCCGCGAGATCAGCCGCAAGGTGCTGGTCGAGCGGTTCATCCCGGGCAACGACTTCCGGCTGCTGGTGGTCGGCAACCGGCTGGTCGCCGCCGCTCGGCGCGACCCGCCGTTCGTGACCGGCGACGGGGTGCACACCGTCGCGCAGCTGGTCGAGCAGGTCAACAAGGATCCGCGGCGCAGCTCGGGGCATGCGACCTCGCTCAGCTACATCCGGCTCGACGACATCGCGCTCGGTCGCCTGGAGCTGCAGGGCCTCACGCCGGAGTCGGTGCCGCCGCAGGGCATGCGCGTGATCCTGCGCAACAACGCCAACCTCAGCACCGGCGGCAGCGCGACCGACGTGACCGACGACGTCCATCCCGAAGTCGCGGCGCGCGCGGTGGACGCGGCGCTCACGGTCGGGCTCGACATCTGCGGTGTCGACGTCGTGTGCCGCACCGTCTTCGCCCCGCTCGAGCAGCAGGGCGGCGGGATCGTCGAGCTGAATGCGGCACCCGGCCTGCGCATGCACCTGAGCCCGTCCTACGGCAAGGGGCGCAATGTCGGCGAGGCGATCATCCAGGCGATGTTCGCGCCGAACGAGGACGGCCGCATCCCGGTCGTCGCGGTCACCGGCACGAACGGCAAGACCACCACCGCGAAGCTGGTGGCGCGCCTGCTGGCCGAAAGCGGGCTGCGGGTGGGCACCACGGGCACCGACGGCATCTACGTGGAGGGCCACTGCATCGACGACGGCGACTGCAGCGGGCCGAAGAGCGCGCGCAACGTGCTGCGCCATCCGGATGTCGATGCCGCAGTCTTCGAGACCGCGCGCGGCGGCATCCTGCGCGAAGGGCTCGGCTTCGATCGCTGCGACGTCGCCGTGGTCACCAACATCGGCGCCGGCGACCACCTCGGGATGAACTACATCGACACGCCGCAGCAGCTCGCCGAGGTGAAGCAGGTGATCGTCCACAACGTCTCGAGCCGTGGCGCCGCCGTCCTCAACGCGGAGGACCCGCTGGTGGTGGCGATGGAGGAGTCCTGCCCGGGCAAGGTCGTCTACTTCGGCAACAGCCCGCGCCAGCCGGTGATCGCGCAGCACCGCGCCGAAGGCGGGCGGGTCGTCTATCGCGACGGCGACCAGATCGTGGCCGCCGAGGGTGACGAAGAGGTCCGCATCGCGCTCGCGCACGTGCCGATCACCCGCGGCGGCGCCATCCCGTTCCAGGTGGAGAACGTCATGGCCGCGGTCGCGGCGGGCTGGTCGCTCGGCCTCGCCTGGGAGGTCGTCCGGCGCGCCCTCGCCGGATTCGTCAGCGACACCGCGACGGCGCCGGGTCGATTCAACCTGATGGACTTTCGCGGTGCCACCGTGATCGCCGACTACGGCCACAATCCGGATGCGATCCGGGCGCTGGTGCAGGCGGTGGAAGGCATGGCCGCGAAGCGCCGTATCGTGGTGATCAGCGGCGCGGGAGACCGTCGCGACGAGGACCTGGTGGCGCAGACGGAGATCCTGGGCGACGCCTTCGACGAGGTGGTGCTCTACCAGGACCAGGCGCAGCGCGGCCGGGCCGACGGCGAGGTGCTCGCACTGCTGCGCCGCGGCCTCGCGAAGGCCAGGCGCACCACCGCGATCCAGGAGATCCGGGGCGAGTTCGACGCCATCGACGCGGCGCTCGACCGGCTCGAGCCGGGAGACCTCTGCCTGATCCTCGTGGACCAGGTGCCCGAGGCGCTCGCCCATCTGGACAGGCGCTGCGCGGCGGCGGAAACGGCGACGTCATCCTGACGGGCACCGGCCGTCCGGCGGCCGCGCCGGTGTTACCCTTTGCCCATGGATGCCATCGACGCCCGCCCCGCCGCTGACCGCTCTTCCCCGTCGCTCGAATCGCTTCGCAGCGCGTTCTCAGGCCGCCTGCTGACGGCCCCCGCCGAGATGGCTCCGTTCCTGCTGGACTACCGCAAGCGCTGGCGCGGCGCGGCGCTCGCGGTGGCGCAGCCGGACAGCACGCAGGACGTGGCCATGGTGGTGCGCTGGTGCCGGCAGCACGACGTCGCCGTCGTCCCGCAGGGCGGCAACACCGGACTCACCGGCGGATCGGTACCGGATGCGACCGGCCGCTCGGTGGTGCTGTCGCTCGCGCGCATGAACCGGGTCCGCGCGATCGACCCGATCGACAACACCATGACGGTGGAGGCCGGCTGCGTGCTGCAGCAGGTGCAGGAGGCCGCGGCCGAAGCCGGTCGGCTCTTCCCGCTCAGCCTCGCCGCACAGGGAACCTGCACCATCGGCGGCAACCTCTCGACCAATGCCGGCGGCGTGCAGGTGATCCGCTATGGCAACGCCCGGGAGCTGTGCCTGGGGCTCGAGGTGGTCACCGCCTCCGGCGAGATCTGGGACGGATTGAAGGGCCTGCGCAAGGACAACACCGGCTACGACCTGCGCGATCTCTTCATCGGCGCCGAGGGCACCCTGGGCATCATCACCGCGGCGGTGCTGAAGCTGCACCCGCTTCCGGTCGCGCGGGTGGCCGGCTTCGTGGCGGTGGCATCGCCCCGCGTGGCGCTGCGCCTGCTCGAGCTCGCCCAGAACCGGCTCGGCTCCGCGCTCACCGCGTTCGAGCTGATCTCGGCCGACGCCCTCGCGCTGGTGCTGAAGCACTTCGCCGGCAGCCGCCTGCCGGTCGGGGAGCCCTCGCCCTGGTACGTGCTGCTGGAGCTCTCGGATCTCGACAGCGACGCGCATGCCAACGAGGCGATGGAAGCGATGCTCACCGCCGCCTTCGAGGCCGGCCTGGCCGCCGACGCCGCGGTCTCGTCGTCGATCGATCAGTTCCGCCAGTTCTGGGCATTGCGCGAGAACATCTCCGAGGCACAGAGCGCGGAAGGCAAGAACATCAAGCATGACATCTCGGTGCCGATCTCGCGCATCGCGGACTTCATCGAATCGACCGACGCGGCGATCCAGGCGGCGCATCCCGAGGCCCGCATGATCGTGTTCGGCCACCTCGGCGACGGCAACCTGCACTACAACGTCTCGCCGCGCCGCGATGCCGCGGCGGTGGACGACGAGGCGTTCCTCGCGCTCGAGGGGCCGATCAACCGGATCGCGCATGACGCGGTGGTGCGCTTCGGCGGCTCGATCTCGGCCGAGCACGGCCTCGGCATCCTGCGGCGCGACGAGTCGGCACGCTACAAGCAGCCGGTCGAGGTCGCGATGATGCGCGCGGTCAAGAAGGCGCTGGATCCGGACGGGCTGATGAATCCGGGCAAGCTGCTGCCCGCCGAGGGTTAGCAGCGCCTCGAGCGCCGGTCGACTACCGGAGGACGTCGACCGCCACGTCGCTGAAGTCCGCGCGGTCCAGCCGGAGGTAGAGGCAGGCAGGGGTCATCACCTGGGCCTGCAGGCTTCCCTGCGGCGGCGCGACCGCCGTCAGCCTGAGCTGCAGCACGCCGGCCCTGACCGGCAGCCTGGTTTCCGCCACCGCCACCCGATAGCCGGGATTCGGCAGCTCGCCCGCGCGGGCGAGCACCACCGACTCGCCGGCGGGAAAGTCCGGGCGCAAATCCTCCAGCAGGCCCCTGGCCGCCTGCGGCAGCGCTGCGAGATGGGCGCTCCAGTCGCCGGTTTGGCGGAAGACGGTGGCGCCCGCCTCCGCCTGCGACCGGTCGGGACAGGCCGGCGACCGGCTCGCGAGCACCTGCGCCGCGTCAGCGCCCGGCATGTCCGGTCCCGGCGCCTGCCCCGGCGCCTGCGGGCCCGCGCGGCAGCCGGCAACCGCGGTGGCGAGACCCGCGGCCAGGACGGTGACGGCGAGCGACATCCTCATCGCCGCAGGGTCGCGGACGAATCCGGGCTGACCCCGCCGAGCGGCGCGAGCGGGAAGTCGATGCCGGTCAGGCTGCCGGACGGCCGCAGCACCTCGAGCTCGCCCGAGAGCATCGGATAGGCGCCGCAGGCTTCGCCGGCGCTGCAGATGCCGCCGTTGTTGTCGATGTCGCTGCCGGCGATGACCGAGATGGCCACCGTGCCGGGCACCGCCACCGAGTAGCGGTAGACGCCGTTCTCCGGCTGCGCCACCGCGGCGCTGGCCACCACGCGCCGCTGCGGATCCTCCGCGTCGACGACCAGCACGTATGCCGGCCCGAGGCTGCCCTGCGCGGCATTGGCCGCCCGGCGCTCGATCGCCACCTGCACCGTGATCGTGCGCTGCGACGACAGCCGGATGATGACGTTGGGGAACGCGCTGCTGCCGACGGGCATGGCATCCCGGTTGGCGAGGATCCGGTAGGCACCCAGGTTGGTCGCCGGGTCCACCGAACCGGGCTCGCGTGGCACCACCGAGATCAGCGGCGAGTCGGAGGTGATCGATTCCACCCGCTCGTCGGTCTGGCCCACGGCCTGGATCACCAGGTCGGCTTCGCGGCGGAAGCTGCCCAGGCTGATCGAGCTCGGCTGCGCCTCGACCCGGCCGGTGGGTACCGGTGCCGGCGTGCCGCCGCCGCGCCGCGCGAGCGCCGCCTCCACCGCCTTGCGGGCATTGACCAGCCCGAAGCCGAAGAGCGCATCGCGACCGGCTTCCCCGAGGTCGTCGACGATCTGGCCGCTAGCCACCAGTGCCTCGATGTCCTGCGGCGTGAGCGTCGGGTCCACCCAGCGCATCAGCGCGAGCACGCCGGACACGTGCGGCGTTGCCATCGAGGTGCCCTGCAGGTTGGTGTAGCCGGCAAGGCGCCGGCCGTCCGGCTCGTTGCTCGCCGAGGTGCTGTAGACGCCGTCGGCGAGCCCGGTGCCGGTGGTCGACTGGGTGAGGTCGCCGCCCGGCGCGGCGATGAAGGCCTCCGGGCCGCCGTTGGAGTACGGCGCCCGCCGGTTGCCGGCATCGGTGGCCGCGACCGAGAAGACGCCCGGACAGTTGGCGGGGAACGAGATCGACTGCAGCGTCGTGCGGCGCGAATCGTTGCCCGCGGCGGCGACGACGATGGCGCCGGTCGCCCGGACCTGGCTGAAGAGGTCCGCGAACTGCGGCTGGCAGGCGATGCCGGCCGCGCCGAGGCTCAGGTTGATCACGTCGGCCCGCCGCGGCGGCGCGGCGCCGGCATCGTTCGATAGCCCCGCGGCGAAGCGCACGCCCTGCAGGATGTCGTAGAGGCTGCCGGATCCGTCCACGCCCAGCACGCGCACCGGCATGACCCGCGCCACCGGCGCCACGCCGGCGACCCCGATGCCGTTGAAGGTTTGCGCGGCGACCGTGCCGGCGACATGGGTGCCGTGGAAGGAGTGGCTCGGCATCAGCGACGCGTCGTCCGGGTTGGCATCGATGCCGCCGCCGTCGCCGGCGCTCTGCGAGTTGGCGACGAAGTCGAAGCCGGTCACCAGCTGGTTGGCGAGGTCGGGATGGTCCGCCACGATGCCGGTATCCACCACTGCGACGATCGGCAGCGGCGAGGCCGAAAGGTCCACGCCCTGCACCGCCGCCGCGGCCGCCGGCAGGTTGATCGCCTCGTAGTGCCAGCGCTGCTTGACGTACTCGCGATCGTTGGGCGGAAACGGCCCCATCGTCAGCGTCTGCAGCGCCTGCAGCCGGAAATTGGGCACCGCCCAGTCGTACTGGCCGCTTGCGACCATGCGCTTGGCGAAGTCGATTGTCTCCAGGCGAGCGACCACGTCGGTCGGCAGCCGGGAGCGCCATCGCGCGATCTGCTCCGATGCCCGCCCGTACGCTTCCGCCGAAGGCGCGACGCGGCCGCTCGCGGCTGCTGCCGCGGCAGCCTTTGCCACCATGCGCCGGGCAGCAGCAGCGCGCGCTCCTGGCGCTGCAGGAACCTCGACCAGCACGGGACCGTCGCGCGCCGGATCGCCACGGATCAGCGTGACATCGTCGAGCGACTTGCCGGTGGCCGCCACCTCCCGACGCAGCGCCGCAACCGGCTGGGCGACCACCTCGCCGGGGATCGTCAAGTCGGAAGCGCCGGTCGCATTGCCGCAGTTGGTACCGGAACCGGGCGCCCCGATGCGAAGCTGGTAGATGCTGCTGCCATTGCTCGTGTCGGGATAGACCTGCGCGGACACGAAATACTCGCCGCTCGCCGAGATGCGCACGCACTCGTACTTGTTGAGTCCTATCGAGCGACCCACCGGGTCAAGGCGGTTGCGCTGATCCCAGATGAAAAGGTCGATATCGAACTGCCGCGGATCCGCGGAGAACTCCAGCTCCACCACCTGGCCTTCCTCGAGGAACAGCCGGTAGCCGTCGACCATGTCGCCCGCGTCGCGCACCGGCCCGGCCGGTCCGCCGCCGGGCATGGCGAGATATCCGATCAGCTGCACCGGATTCGGCAGCGCCTGCGCGGTCTCGAAGCTGCCGTTGTCGATTCGGCCGGGCTGCGTGGGATCGTTGGTATCCGAGTCCACCGCGCTGGTCTCGGTCACGCTGATGGTGCCGGAGACGGTATAGGCATTGCCCGGTGGCGAGGGGGCGGACGGGCTCGGCGAGACGGCGGAGGGCGAATCGCTGCCGCCGCCACCGCAGCCGCCGGCAAGCCCGGCGGCGACGATCGCGGCAGCCAGCGCGAGCCCGGCCGGCCCGGACCGGCGGTGCAGGGCGGCGGCGGCATCGGCGACGACTCGGCGTTGGCTGGCGGTTTCTCTCATCGGGAACGGACTCCGGGCGGTCGTCCCGGTTCTGCGGCGGGCGCGTACCTGCTCTCCTGCTTCGGCTAGTATAGGCAGCCGTGCCGGTTTCGTGTCCGCAAGCAGTGTCGGACCGGTTGGCGATTCAAGGGTGAGCACCGGCCACTGTCGGCGCGCATTCCAGCATTCCGATTAGTCCAGAGGGCGAGGGAGACGGCGGTGGCGAACGAGTCAGGCAAGGCAAGCGCGCGGCAAGGCAGGAAGGAAGCACGGGGTGGCCACCACGGGAAGGTCGCCATCATCACCGGCGCAGGCAGCGGCATCGGGCGGGCGGTCGCCCTCGCCTTCCTCGCCGACGGCTACAAGGTCGGGCTGGCCGGACGCCGGCTCGACGCGCTGCAGAAGACCATCGAGCTCGCCGGCGCGAGCGAATCGAACGCGCTCGCGCTGCCCACCGACGTCACCGACCCGAAGGCGGTCGACGCCCTCTTCGACCGCACGGTTGCGGCCTTCGGCCGGCTCGACGTGGTCTTCAACAACGCCGGCATCGGCGCGCCGGGCATCAACCTGGAGGACCTCACCCCGGAGCAGTGGCAGGCGGTGGTGGCCACCAACCTGAGCGGCCCCTTCTACTGCACCCAGGCCGCGTTCCGGGTGATGAAGTCGCAGCAGCCGCGCGGCGGCCGCATCATCAACAACGGCTCGATCTCGGCGCATGCGCCGCGGCCCAACTCCATGCCGTACACCGCCACGAAGCACGGCGTGACCGGGCTCACCAAGTCGGCGTCGCTCGACGGCCGCAAGTACGACATCGCGGTGGGGCAGATCGACATCGGCAATGCGCTCACCGAGATGGCCCAGCGCATGACCGAGGGCGTTCCCCAGGCCGACGGCCGCATCGCGGTGGAAGCGGTGATGGACGTTCGCCACGTGGCCGAGGCGGTGCTGCACATGGCGTCGTTACCGCTCGAGGCCAATGTGCAGTTCATGACCGTGATGGCCACCAAGATGCCCTTCGTGGGGCGCGGCTAGACAGCCTAGAACCGCGAGCCGGGTTCCTTGAGGAAGGCCAGCTCCTCGGCGGTGCTCTCGCGGCCCAGGATCTCGTTGCGGTGGGGGAAGCGGCCGAAGCGCCGGATGATCGCCTCGTGCTTGAGCGCGTAGTCGTACGAATCCGCTGCCATGGACGATTCCTCGGCGAGCGCGCGGAACAGCGCGACGCAGCGCTCCTGTTCCGGCAGCGTCTCCGCATGCATCAGCGGCATGTAGACGAAGATGCGCTGCACCGGCGCGAGCCCGCGCTCCTCCGGGGTGCCGATCAACGCATGGCTGGTGGCGAGCGCGATCGGATCCAGCGCGAACGCGGACGGCCGGTCGCGCCACGCGTTGCGGGGAAACTGGTCGCAGACGATGATCCGCGCCAGCGCCCGGCGGGCCGGATCATCGCTGCGCGGCAGTGCCGCTACCGCGTCCGTCCCGCCGCGCAGCGCGAGATCCAGCAATCCGCCGAACCGCTGCGCGACCAGCGCGTCGAACACCGGATCCTTGGCGAACCAGGCCGGGTTCGGCTGGAGATGGCCGGGCGTGCCGGGCTTGCCGAACCAGAAGTCCAGCACGTCGTCGGCCGACGGCAGGTCGGCCGGTGTCGCTGCCTGGCGCTCGCTCACCTGGAAGTCCCCCGGTTGATCCCGCTCACGTGCCCGCCCCGAAGACCTCGTTGATCTGCTGGGTCACCCGCACGAAGGTGGTGCACTTGGACAGATCCTTCAGCTTGCGCGCCCCGACGTAGGTGCAGGCCGAACGCAGGCCGCCGAGGATGTCCTGCACGGTGGCATCGACCGGCCCGCGGGCGGGCAGCAGCGTGGACTTGCCCTCGGAGGCACGGTAGCGCGCGACCCCGCCGGCATAGCGGGTCATCGCCTCTTCCGAGCTCATGCCGTAGAACAGCCGATAGGTGACGCCGTCGCGCTCGACGATCTCGCCGCCCGATTCGTCATGGGCGGCGAACATGCCGCCCAGCATGACGAAGTCCGAGCCGCCGCCGAAGGCCTTGACCACGTCGCCCGGCACGGTGCAACCGCCATCGCCGCAGATGTGGCCGCCGAGGCCGTGGGCCGCGTCGGCGCATTCGATGATCGCCGAGAGCTGCGGGTAGCCGACGCCGGTCATCTTCCGGGTGGTGCAGACCGAGCCCGGGCCGATGCCGACCTTGACGATGTCCGCCCCCGCGAGGATGAGCGCCTCGGTCATGTCCGCGGTGACCACGTTGCCCGCCATCAGCGCCACGTCCGGATAGCGCTCGCGGAACCGCTTCACGAAATCCATGAAGAGCTCGGTATATCCGTTGGCCACGTCGATGCAGACCCAGCGGATGGCGTCACCCGTCTGCCTGCGCACCTCCTCGAACTTCTCCAGGTCCCGCTCCAGGATGCCGAGCGAATAGAACGCATGCCGGGCCGCGCCGTCGCGCTCCTGGTCGAAGAACGCGACCAGGTCGGCCACCGGATAGTGCTTGTGGATCGCGGTCAGGATCTGGTGCCGGGCGAGCGAGCGCGCCATCTCGAAGGTGCCGACCGTGTCCATGTTGGCCGCGATGATCGGCACCACCGGCATCTCCAGCCGCGCGTGGCGAAAGCTGTACTGGCGGACCAGGTCGACGTTGGCCCGGCTGCCCAGCGTGGACCGCTTGGGCCGCAGCAGCACGTCCTTGAAGTCCAGCTTGACGTCGCTTTCGATTCTCATGTCGTGTGCCCGTCGCGCCCGGCGCAGGCCAGGCGGGGTTGGTTTGAACCCGGCCGTCCAGGGCGCCGCCGGTGCCGGTTAACAT
>JAEWEW010000404.1 GCA_023389175.1 Pseudomonadota bacterium
CTCGGCTGAACCGGCGGGGACCCCCGCGGCTGTGGCGAAATTGGTAGACGCACCAGATTTAGGTTCTGGCGCCGAAAGGTGTGAAGGTTCGAGTCCTTTCAGCCGCACCATTGCCTGCAGCGTTGTCACGTCGTCCAACGTCAGACCTTCAACGGAATTCGGAACGGATGCCTTCCCAGCTTGAAACCATCGGCGGCCTGGAGCGCCGGCTGACCCTGTCGGTGCCCACGGCCGATGTCACCAGGAAAGCGCAGGAGCGCTATCGCTCGCTCGCGCGCACCGTGCGCATGCCCGGGTTCCGTCCGGGCAAGGTGCCGATCAAGCTGATCGAGCAGTCCTACGGTCCGCAGGTCCAGGCCGAGATCCTTGGCGATGTCATCTCCAAGGCCTTCAGCGACGCGGTCGAGCAGCACAAGCTGCGGGTGGCCGGACAACCCTCCATCGAGCCCAAGGCGGGGGGCGAGGCGGGCGAGGCCGCACAGGACGGTGCCACCGATTTCGTCGCCACCTTCGAGGTCTATCCCGAGGTGGAGATCGGCGATCCGGCCGCGTTGGAGGTCGAGCGGTTCACCAGCACCGTCGGCGATGCGGAGGTGGACAAGACGATCGAGGTGCTGCGCAAGCAGCGCACGCGCTGGAATCCGGTGGAGCGCGCCGGCGGGGCGGGCGATCGCGTCACCATGGACTTCGTCGGCAAGCTCGACGGCGTCGCCTTCGAGGGCGGCAGCGCCACGGACTTCGCGCTGGTGCTCGGCGAAGGCCGGATGCTGGAGGACTTCGAGGCCGGCGTGACCGGCAAGTCCGCCGGCGACAAGGCGGAGTTCGACGTCACCTTCCCGGAGGATTACAACGCCAAGGAGCTGGCCGGCAAGACCGCGCGCTTCGAGGCCACGGTGAAGAAAGTGGAGGCGCCGGAGCTGCCGGAGCTCGACAGCGCCTTCGCCTCGCAGATGGGCGTGCCCAATGGCGACCTGGAGAAGTTCCGCGCCGACGTGCGCGCGAACCTGGAGCGGGAGGTCGGGCAGCGGCTCAAGGCGCGAACCAAGTCTTCCGTGATGGACCAGGTGTTGAAGCTCGCGGAGATCGAGCTGCCCAAGTCGCTGGTGGACGCGGAGTCGAACGTGCTGGCCGAGCGCATGCGTGAGGACCTGAAGGGCCGAGGCATCGACGTGAAGGACATCCCGGTGCCGCCGGAGGCCTTCAAGGAGCAGGCCGAGCGCCGGGTGCGCCTCGGCCTGATCGTCGCGGAGATCGTAAGGAAGCAGGGACTGCAGGCCAAGCCGGACCAGATCCGCAAGCAGATCGAGGAGTTCGCGCAGACCTACGAGAACCCCGCCGAGGTGGTGCGGTGGTATTTCAGCGACAAGCAGCGGCTCGCCGAAGTCGAGGCGCTGGTGGTGGAGCAGAACGTGGTCGACTGGTTCCTTTCGAGCGCCAAGGTCACTGAGAAGCCGCTCACTTTCGACGAGCTCATGTCGGGAAGCTAGGACGCTGCTGAGCAGGACGTCCCCGAAGCGCCTTCGGCGGTCCCCGCCGGGGGCGCCGTCAGCGGCCCGGCGAAGCCGGATCCGCGTCGGCACCGGGCGAGCGGCTCTGCGGTACGGTGGAGTGGCGCGGTGGATAGTGAAAAGCGGAACACAATAGGACGACAGTCATGAGCTTCAACAGTCTGGTGGAAGACCAGGTGAACCTGCACCTGGCGACGCAGAGCCCGCTGCCCGGGGATCCCTACGCACCCAACGTGGTCGCTGCCGGCGGCGGCGCGCAGGGGCTCGGCATGGTGCCGATCGTGATCGAGCAGAGCGGACGCGGCGAGCGCGCCTACGACATCTACTCGCGGCTGCTCAGGGAGCGGGTGATCTTCCTGGTCGGGCCGGTCATGGACCAGACCGCCAACCTCGCCATCGCGCAGATGCTGTACCTGGAAAGCGAGAATCCGGAGAAGGACATCAGCTTCTACATCAACTCGCCCGGGGGCTCGGTATCGGCCGGTCTTGGCATCTACGACACCATGCAGTTCATCAAGCCCGATGTCTCGACGCTCTGCATGGGATTTGCCGCGAGCATGGGCGCCTTCCTGATGACTGCCGGCCACAAGGGCAAGCGCTTCTCGCTGCCGAACGCCCGCTTCATGATCCACCAGCCGTCGGGCGGCGCGCAGGGCCAGGCGACGGACATCGAGATCCATGCGAAGGAGATCATCTACCTGCGCCAGCGCCTGAACGAGATCCTGGTGGAACGCACCGGCCAGCCGCTCGAGCAGATCGAGAAGGATACCGAGCGCGACCGGTTCATGTCCGCGGAAGATGCTGTAAAGTATGGCTTGATCGACAAGGTCCTGACGTCCCGGGAGTCCTCGTCCCAGGGCCCGGGGCAGAAGGGCTGAGTCCGACGCCGGGCCGGAGATACGGATGTCGGAAAAGAAAGGAACCAGCGAAAAGCTGCTCTACTGCTCGTTCTGCGGCAAGAGTCAGCACGAGGTACGCAAGCTGATCGCGGGCCCCTCGGTGTTCATCTGCGACGAGTGCATCGAGCTGTGCAACGACATCATCCGTGACGAGGCGCAGGCGGAGCCCACGGCTTCCACGCGCAGCGGGCTGCCCACGCCGGCGGAGATCTCCCAGATCCTGGACCAGTACGTGATCGGCCAGAACCGCGCAAAGCGGATCCTGTCGGTCGCGGTCTACAACCACTACAAGCGGTTGCGCCACAAGGGCAAGAAGGACGACGTCGAGTTGTCCAAGAGCAACATCCTGCTGGTCGGTCCCACCGGTTCCGGCAAGACGCTGCTCGCCCAGACGCTCGCCCGGCTGCTGAACGTTCCCTTCGTGATCGCGGATGCCACCACCCTCACGGAGGCGGGCTACGTCGGCGAGGATGTCGAGAACATCATCCAGAAGCTGCTGCAGAACTGCAACTACGAAGTCGAGAAGGCGCAGAACGGCATCGTCTACATCGACGAGATCGACAAGATCTCGCGCAAGTCGGACAACCCGTCCATCACGCGGGACGTCTCCGGCGAGGGCGTCCAGCAGGCGCTGCTGAAGCTGATCGAAGGCACCATCGCGTCGGTGCCGCCGCAGGGCGGCCGCAAGCATCCCAACCAGGACTTCGTCCAGATCGACACGACCAACATCCTGTTCATCTGCGGCGGCGCGTTCGACGGCCTCGACAAGGTGATCCGCAGCCGCTCGGAGCGCTCCGGCATCGGCTTCGGCGCGGAAGTGAAGGGCCAGTCGGACCGGTCGCTGTCGGACCTCTTCAAGGACGTGGAGCCGGACGATCTCATCAAGTTCGGCCTGATCCCGGAGCTGGTCGGCCGGCTGCCGGTGGTCGCCTCGCTTGACGAGCTCGACGAGCGTGCCCTGGTGCAGATCCTGACCGAGCCGAAGAACGCGCTCGTCAAGCAGTACCAGCGCCTGTTCTCCATGGAAGGCATCGAGCTGGAAATCCGTCCGGGCGCGCTCAATGCGATCGCCCACAAGGCGCTCAAGCGCAAGGCGGGAGCCCGCGGCCTGCGCTCCATCCTGGAGCATGCGCTGCTCGACACCATGTACGAGCTGCCGAGCCTCGCCGGCGCAGAGAAGGTGGTCGTCGAGGAGAGCGCCATCAACGGGGACGGCAAGCCGCTGGTCCTCTACGGCGACAAGCCGAAGGTCGCGGGCGGCAACAAATAGGCAGGATTCTTGCCGGCACGACCGGCCGCCTTCACGGGTTCCAACCACCCGCCGGACCCTTTCGACCGGTGATCCTCTGCCAGCGGATAGCCCGCCGGACACGCGGTTACATCCGGATCGGACGTGTCGAAAAGGGCGTATCCTTGAAAAGTTTCGGACCTGCCGCATCTACCCACGGTATGACCGGAATGGTCGCTCCGGACGGGCTCTTCGGAACCGTACCGACACCCGAGCCGGAGACTAAGTGAGCCAGACACACATGAACCAACATTCGCTCCCACTCCTGCCGCTGCGGGACGTGGTCGTCTTTCCCCACATGGTGATCCCGCTGTTCGTGGGACGGCCGAAGTCCATCAAGGCCCTCGAGGCCGCCATGGAGGCCGGCAAGAGCATCATGCTGGTCGCCCAGAAGAACGGCTCCAAGGATGACCCGACCGCCGAGGACATCTACACGATCGGCTGCGTCTCCAACATCCTGCAGCTGCTGAAGCTGCCCGACGGCACGGTCAAGGTGCTGATCGAGGGCACCCACCGGGCCAGCATCCGCGACATCGACGACACCGGCGAGCACTTCGCCTGCACGCTGGACACGATCGAGAGCGACCCGACCGAGACGCCCGAGGCCGAGGCCCTGCGCCGCGCCATCCTCGCGCAGTTCGACCAGTACGTGAAGCTCAACAAGAAGGTGCCGCCGGAGATCCTCACCTCGCTCAACGG
>JAEWEW010000405.1 GCA_023389175.1 Pseudomonadota bacterium
GCCGAAGGCAAGGCGCGGGCCGGCAAGGGCGGTGCGGCCACCTCGCGCAAGTCCGGCGAGGGCGGCGGCGCCGCGAGCCGCGTGGCCGCAAGCCGCCAACGCTGATCCAAGGGTTCATTCGATGGGAAAGATCACCGGTTTCATGGAGTTCGCGCGCCTCGCGGAGCCGAGCGAGCCAGTCGCCACGCGGGTGCGGCACTATCGCGAGTTCGTCGCGCGGCTCGACGACAGGCAGGCGGCGCAGCAGGGCGCGCGCTGCATGGACTGCGGCAACCCGTTCTGCCAGTCCGGTTGCCCGGTCAACAACATCATCCCCGACTGGAACGACCTGGTGTACCGCGGCCATTGGCGGCGCGCCATCGACAATCTCCACTCGACCAACAACTTCCCGGAGTTCACCGGCCGCGTCTGCCCCGCCCCGTGCGAGGCTGCCTGCACGCTCAACATCAACAGCGATCCGGTCGGCATCAAGTCGATCGAGCATGCCATCATCGACAAGGCCTGGGAGGAGGGCTGGGTGATACCCCAGCCGCCGGCCGCGCGCACCGGCCGGAAGGTCGCGGTCGTCGGGTCCGGGCCGGCCGGGCTCGCCTGTGCGCAACAGCTCGCGCGGGCCGGCCATGAGGTCACGGTGTTCGAGAAGAACGACCGCATCGGCGGGCTGCTGCGTTACGGCATCCCGGACTTCAAGATGGAGAAGCACCTGATCGACCGGCGCATCCGCCAGATGGAAGCCGAAGGCGTCAGCTTCCGCACCGGCGTCCTGGTGGGCGGCGGGCTGCCCGAGCACATCGTGAGCAACGCGCGCGAGACCATCGAGCCCGCCGAGCTGGAGAGGCGCTTCGACGCCGTGGTGCTCGCGGGCGGCGCCGAGCAGCCTCGCGACCTGCCGATTCCGGGTCGCGAGCTGCGCGGCATCCATTTCGCGATGGAGTTCCTGCCGCTGCAGAACCGGGTGGTGGCCGGCGACGCCGTCAAGGACCAGATCCTCGCCAGCGGCAAGGACGTCGTCGTGATCGGCGGCGGGGACACCGGCTCGGACTGCGTCGGCACGTCCAATCGCCAGGGCGCTGCCTCGGTCACCCAGTTCGAGCTGCTGCCGCAGCCACCGGCCGAGGAGAACCGCCTGCTGACCTGGCCCTACTGGCCGATCAAGCTGCGCACCTCGAGCTCGCACGAGGAAGGCGTCGCGAGGGACTGGGCGGTGACCACCAAGCGCTTCAACGGCGACGGCCAGGGCAATGTCGCCTCGCTCACCTGTGCCCGGGTAGAGTGGCGCAAGGACGAAGCCAGCGGGCAGATGCGGATGACCGAGGTCGCCGGTTCCGAGTTCGAGGTGCCGGCGCAGCTGGTGCTCTTCGCGATGGGCTTCGTCTCGCCGGTGCAATCGGTGCTGGAGAGCTTCGGCGTCGCCCGCGATCCCCGCGGCAATGCCCGCGCGGCGACCGAGGGCCGGGACGCCTACCGGACCGATCGTGAGAAGGTCTTCGCAGGCGGCGACATGCGCCGCGGGCAGTCGCTGGTGGTGTGGGCGATTCGCGAGGGCCGCCAGGCGGCGCGAGCGGTCGACGAGTACCTGATGGGCGCGAGCACGCTGCCGCGCTGAGCAGCCTCCGCGACGGGGCAGGCGGCGATGCCGGCTGCGTTGGATGCAGCCGCAGTCGCTCAGTCGTCCGCTTCGCCCGCCGCGTAGAGCGCCTCGCGGCCGATGCGCTCGAGGCAGAGCTCCGCGGTCCAGGGCAGCATCAGGCTGCCGCAGCGGGAGTCGCGGTAGAGCCGCTCGAGCGGCAGCCCCTTCAGCATCGACTGGCCGCCGCAGGCCCGGATGGCGAGCCGCGCGATCTCGTTGGCGTTCTCCATCACGGTGTACTGCGTCGCGTAGGCACGCAGCCGGGCCTCGCGCGGCGGATCCACGCGCGCCTCGCCGAAGGTGCGAAGGAAGAGCGCCCGGGTCTGCTCGAGCAGGATGTGCATCTGCGCCGTGGTGATCTGCTTGGTGTGGTGCATTCGGCGGCGCAGCGGCGGGTCCATGCCCTCGACCTCGCCGCGCAGGTAGCGCACGGTGAACTCGTAGGCCGCCATGGCGATGCCCATGTAGGTGGGACAGAGCGTCGCGAACATGTGGGGCCACCGGTTGGCCGCCTGGTAGTAGATGCCGCGCGGCATCATCTGCGCGCTGTCGGGCAGGAACACGTTGGTGAGCAGCAGGGTGCGCGAGACGGTGCCGCGCATGCCGAGCGGGTCCCAGTCGCCGACGATGGAGAAGCCCGGTGCATCCTTCGGCACGGCGAGGTACAGGGTGTCGCGCAGCGAAGGCGCTTCGCTGCCAGGGCGCACCTCGGTGCAGAGCACGCCGTAGTAGTCGGCGGCACCGGAGAGCGACGCGAAGATCTTGCGGCCGTTGATGACCCAGCCGCCGTCCACCTTGGTCGCGGTCGTGCCGTAGGGCGCGCGGCCGGCCGCGGCGGCGGACGGCTCGGAGAACGGCTGCGCGTAGACCGCGCCTTCCTCCACCATGCGCCGGAAGTGCAGCGCGCGATGCCGCTGGTGCTCGGCGCGTTGCTCCGCGGTCATGTCGAGCGCGTCCGCGAGCGGGCCCGGCCACAATCCCGAGCAGGCGTGCATGTTGAAGGTGAGGGCGGTTGCCCCGCAGTAGCGGCCGAGGGTGGCGGAGACGAGCGCATAGGTGAAGAGGTCCGCTCCCAGGCCGCCATGCTCCCGCGGCACGCAGAGCGTGAGCAGGCCGGCTTCCCGCATGTCGTCGAAGTTCTCGAAAGGGAATCCCGCCTCTCGGTCGTAGCGCTCGGCGCGCTCCCCGAAGCGCCGTCCAAGGGCCGCGGCCAGGTCGATCAGGCGGCGCTGGGCCGCATCGAGCGGCAGCCCGCAGCCGGCGATCGAGAACGGATCGTCGGCCGCGGCGTCCTGGATCCCCGCTGTCGTGGCCATCCGGTCACTCCTTGAAGGCGTCCAGGTTAAGGACACCTTCCTCGACCACGACATGGTCGTCCAGGGCCACCGTGCAGTTGCAGAGCGGGAGGTCGAAGTGCCCCGCGGTGCGCCGGCCCGCCACCTGGTTCGCGCCGGTGGAGTAGAGGAAGTTGCCGGCGAAGGTCCGCAGCTCGGTCCCGTTGAAGTCCCGCTTGTCGTACATGGCCATCGAGTCCCAGCGCGCCGCCGGGTTCATGCCCCAGCCGACGTGGGAGACCGCATAGGCGTCCCGGTCCTCCCAGGCCGAGAAGTAGCTGCGCATGAGGTTGGCGTCCATGCCGGTGCCCTTGATGTCGACCACGTAGTCGTTCTGCACGAGCAGTGTCACCTTCGATTCCAGGTAGCGCTTGAAGGTGAGGTTGACGTCGCCCGGCGCGAGCACGAGCACCCCGTTGACACAGCCGCTGGCGGGCTGGCACATGCAGAAGCCTCCCGGCCACTGCGCGAGCGTGCCGGGCTTGTCGGTATAGCCCCAGCCGCCGGTGATCACCGCGCCGGCGAGCGAGACGACCAGCTGCGTGCCGGCGTTGGAAGTCACCTGCATGCGCCGCGCGCGCTTGAGCATCCGCATGCCGGTACGCACCGGCGCCTCGAGCGACGGGTCCGGAACCAGACGCTCCAGTGCCTCCGGATGCTCGTCGGGCACGATCAGCACCCGCGCGCCGCCGCGCAGGATCGCGCCGATCTCCGGCGCGTGCATCAGGCCCTCCACGGTGCAGTCGACCACCAGTCCGCTGCCGGCAAGCGCCTGTACCGCCGGCCCCAGCGACTGCAGCGCGACCGATGCGCCGGTGGAGCGGATCGCCACCGGCGCATCCTGCACCGGCGACACCAGCTGGATGTGGAACGGCCGAGCGCCCAGCCGCAGCAGCGCCAGCTCGGCGAGCTGGACGTTGACCGGCCGGGACTGCGTCTCCGATACGATGGCGCACACCTCGCCGGGCGCGACCCGGCAGAGCTCGAATACCCGGGTGAAGGCGGTGATCCAGCGGGCTTCGATGCGTTCGTTCAGCATCCGGTGGAGGCTCCATGAATGGTGATGGATTTCGCGTCGCGAGGCGCACGTGGGCCGATCGGGGCGCTGCGATCCTGCCGCTTCTTTGCAACGGCATGCGATTCACTGTAGCATTCAATGAATTTTCATGAATTTGCGCCGCGGGCGCAGCCTTGCCAGCCGCCGTCTGCCGCCCTGTCCATGAGCGAAGGTACTCCAGTTACCGGCGATCGCAACCGCCCGGGCGCCGTCCATCCCACCCATCGCGCGATTCCACCGAGCGATCCGGCGCACATGCGGCAGTGCCTGAGCCGCTTCGCGACCGGTGTCACCGTGATCGCGACCCGGGCCCAGGACGGACGCTACGTCGGACTGACCGCCAGCAGCTTCAACTCGCTGTCGCTGGAGCCGCCGCTGATCCTGTGGAGCCTCGCGAGCACGGCGGCCAGCCTGGAGGTCTTCAAGGGGCAGCGCTTCTTCTCGGTGAGCATCCTCTCGGTGGAGCAGGTCGATCTCGCCCGCCGCTTCGCGGCTCGCGTGCCCGATCGCTTCGAAGGCGTTGCGGTGCACGAGGGTCTCGACGGCATCCCGCTGATCGACGGCGCGGTCGGCTGGTTCGAATGCGAACGGCGCACGCAGTACCAGCACGGTGACCACTGGCTGTTCATCGGCGAGGCCAAGCGCTGCGCCGCTGCCGACGGCTCGCCGCTGGTGTTCCGGCACGGCGAGTTCGCGAGCGCCGGGGCGCTCGACGCGCCGGCGGGCGTGCCGCCGCTGGCCTCGCCCGCCGGCGGACGCGAGCCGGAGGGCTTCGAGCCGGGCGACCAGCCGTTCTACGAGGAGTACCTGCCCTTCCTGCTCGCGCGGGCCGGCCACCATGTGGCCAGCGGCTTCAATCGCCAGCTGCAGCGGCACGGCCTCGGGCTCCTTTCGTGGCGCGTGCTGGCGGCGCTGTCGAGCCGCGACGACTGGACCATCGGCGAGCTGAGCGCCGCGAGCCTCGCCAAGCAGCCGACCATCTCGAAGCTCATCGATCGGCTGGTCCGGCAGGGAATCGTGGCACGGCGGATCGATCCGGCCGATGCGCGCCGCGCGCTGGTGAGCCTCACGCCCAAGGGCCATGCCGACATCGCCCCGGTGCTGCAGGATGCCGCCGCGTTCAACCTGTCCCTGCTCACCGACTATCCGCCGGAAACGCTGACCAGCCTCAAGCGGCTGCTGCGCGACATCATCGCACGCCATCCGGCCGCGTGAGGCCGGTGCCGGTCGCCTGAAGTCGGTGTGCTAGTCTTGGCCAGGCGGCGCCGCCGGCGCGAGGTTCCCGGTGCGCCCCGTTCCGCGTCTCTTCATGGAAACCGAGATGAATCGACCCAGCGATGCCTCCAGCGAGCAGTTGACCGCCGCCTATGCCACCGGCGATCTCTCGCCGGTGGAGGCAATCCGGTCGGTGCTCGATCGCATCGACCAGTGGGAGCCGAAGATCAACGCGATGTTCCTGGTCCACCGGGAAGCCGCGCTTGCCGCGGCGCGCGAGTCGGAACAGCGCTGGCGGCGCGGCGAGCCCCGCTCTCCGCTCGACGGCGTGCCGATCACCATCAAGGAGAACATCTACACCCGGGGCGACCTCGCACCGATCGGCACGGCCGCGACGCCCGACGTGGTGCAGCCGGAGGATGCGCCGCCGGCGGCCCGCGCGCGCGAGGCCGGCTGCGTGATCGTCGGCAAGACCACGATGCCGGATTACGGCATGCTGTCGTCCGGGATTTCCTCGCGCCATGGCATCACGCGCAATCCCTGGCGGCTGGATCGCAATACCTCCGGCTCGTCTTCCGGCGCGGCCGCGGCCTGCGCGGCCGGCTACGGCCCGCTCCATGTCGGAACCGACATCGGCGGATCGGTGAGGCTGCCCGCCACCCACTGCGGCATCTTCGCGCTCAAGCCGAGCCAGGGACGCATCCCGGTGTACCCGCCCTACCTGGGCCGGGTCGCCGGTCCGATGACCCGCACCGTCCATGACGCTGCGCTGCTGATGAACGTGCTGACCGGTCCTGACGTGCGCGACTTCACCAGCCTGCCGCACCAGCCGCTGGAATACCGGATGGCGGTGGACGGCCTGAGCCCCAAGGGGTTGCGCATCGGGCTGCTCGCCGACATGAACGTGGGCCTGCCGGTGGATCCGGAGGTGACCGCCGCGGTGGAGGCGGCCGCGCGGGCGCTGGCTACCGCGGGCGCGCGGGTCGAGCCGGTCACGAGCTTCCTCACGCCGGAGATGTTCGACGGGATGCACCGCTTCTTCGAGGCGAGGTCGTACAACGACGTCATGGCGCTGGACGAGGCGACACGCGCCCGCGTGCTGCCGTTCATCGTCGAGTGGTGCACCTGGCGCGCCGGCCGGTTCACCGGCGCGGACGTGATGGCGGCCTACTCCCAGGTGATGGCCATGCGCGACGCCGCGTCGAAGGCCGCGGCGGCCTACGATTTCCTGATCACGCCGGTGTCACCGATCCTGCCGTACGCGGCGGAGCTGCCCAGCCCCAACAACGACCCGCGCAATGCGCTGCCGCACATCGCCTTCACCGTGCCCTGGAACATGAGCGAACACCCGGCCGCATCGGTGAACTGGGGCTGGTCCCGCGACGGGCTGCCGATCGGCGTGCAGCTGATCGGCCAGCGCTTCGACGACATCGGCGTGCTGCGCCTCGCGCGGGCAATCGAGATCCTGCGGCCGGAGCAGCGCGCGTTTCCGGAATAGCCCTGGCGGCGGCCTCGATCAGATCGCCTTGGCCGAGCCGATGCGGTCGCTCAGCAGGTGCTTCTGGATCTTGCCGGTGCTGGTGCGCGGCACAGG
>JAEWEW010000409.1 GCA_023389175.1 Pseudomonadota bacterium
CTGTTCACCAACCACAGCGGCTATGCCAACCCGAAGGTGGACGAGCTGTTCCAGCGTGCGGCCCGCGAGGTCGACGAAGCCAAGCGCAAGCAGCTCTACTCGGAAGTCCAGAAGATCCTGGTGGATGACGTCGCGGTGGCCTGGCTGGTGGAGCTGGTCTGGCCGACGGTCTACAACAAGAAGGTCCACAACCTGGTGATCGACAGCTCGGGTCCCAACTCCACGTTCGCCGAGACCTGGATCGCGAAGTAGCGTCTCTGGAGTCAGGTCGTGCGGTTCGTGCTGGTGTTCCTGTCCTGGTTGCCGCGGGCGTTCCTGATGCTCGCGGCGATCGGACTGTTGAACTTCGCGCTGATCCGCATGGCCCCGGGGGATCCGGCGGCGGTGATCGCCGGAGAGAGCGCCGCCTCGGACGAGAAGTTCATCGCCGATATCCGCAAGGACTACGGCCTGGACCAGCCGCTGGTCACCCAGGTCTATGCCTACCTGAGCCGGCTCGCGGTGTTGGACCTGGGCATCAGCTATCGCACCCAGCGGCCGGTGGCCGACATCATCCTGGAGCGGGTGCCGGCCACGCTCCTGCTGACGGTGCCGGCCCTGCTGCTCGCCATCGCGTTGGGGACCTCGCTCGGGACCCTCGCCGCGACGCGAGCCGGGACCTGGAAGGACTCGCTGATCACGTCGGTCGCCATGGTCTTCTACGCGACGCCGGTGTTCTGGGTCGGCCTGCTGCTGATCCTGCTGTTCTCGGTCTCGCTCGGCTGGTTGCCGCCCTTCGGCATGTCCGGCTTCATCCGCAAGACCGGCTGGGCCGGTGTGCTGGACACGCTGCGCCACCTGGTAATGCCGGTGGTGAGCCTCGCCCTCTTCTACCTGGCGGTCTACGTGCGGGTGGCGCGTGCCGCGACGGTGGAGGTGCTGGGCCGTGACTTCGTGCGCGCGGCCCGTGCCAAGGGCCTGTCGCAGACCCAGGTGGTGCGGGGCCACGTGCTGCGCAATGCCGTGCTGCCGATCATCACGCTGGCCGGGCTGCAGGCAGGCCAGGTGCTCGGCGGCGCGGTGGTGATCGAATCCGTGTTCGCCTGGCCGGGCATCGGGCGGCTCGCCTTCGATGCGCTGATGCAGCGGGACTACAACGTGATCCTGGGCGTCTTCTTCATCTCGTCCGCGCTGGTCGTGGTCGCGAACCTGCTGACCGACGTGTCCTTGCGGGTGGTCGATCCGCGCATCGGAAGAACCTAGGGCGCGACAGGGTGTCACCGATCCTCCGCTCCTGGCGCTTCGTGGTCGGCGCCGGCCTGCTTTCGGCGATCGGCCTGATGGCGGTGCTCGCGCCGCAGATCGCGCCCTACGATCCCTGGGCGGTCGTGGGCACGCAACTGCTGCCACCCGGGGGCAAGCACGCCCTGGGCACCGACCTGCTCGGCCGGGATGTGCTTTCCGGCCTGATCTACGGCGCGCGGGTGTCGCTGGTGATCGGGATCGTGTCCGCGGTCTGCTCGCTGGTGCTAGGGGCGGTCATCGGGGCGACCGCGGGCTACTTCGGCGGCGTGGTCGACCGCGCCCTGGTGCGCTTCACGGAGTTCTTCCAGGTCATCCCGTCCTTCCTGTTCGTCGTGCTGCTGGTGGCCATCATGACCCCCAGCGTGCGCAACCTCGTGATCGGCATCGCGCTGGTCATCTGGCCGCCGGTCGCGCGCCTGGTGCGCAGCGAGTTCATGACGCTGCGGGAGCGTGAGTTCGTCGAGGCGGCCCGCGTGGTGGGACTCTCGCATCCGCGGATCATGTTCGCCGAGATCATGCCGAATGCGCTGCCGCCGGTGCTCGCGGTGGCCTCGCTGATGGTGGCGACGGCGATCCTGACGGAGGCATCGCTGAGCTTCCTCGGGCTTGCGGATCCGAACATGATCAGCTGGGGCTACATGATCGGGGCGGCGCGGGCGGTGTTCCGCCAGGCCTGGTGGCTGAGCGTATTCCCCGGGCTCGCGCTGCTGGTGACGGTGCTCGCGGTGACGCTCCTGTCCGAGGCGATCAGCGACCGGAACAACCCGTCCCTGCGCACGATCGTGGGCAGCTGAGCCGCGATGCTGCAGATCCGCGACCTCTCGATCGAGCTGCCGCCGGGCAGCGACCGGACGCTGGCGGTCGACCGGGTGTCGCTGGAGCTGTCTCCCGGCGAGACGCTCTGCGTCGTCGGCGAGTCGGGCTCGGGAAAGTCGCTTACGGCCAGCGCGATCGTCGGCCTGCTTCCGTCGCCGCGCCTCAAGGTGCGCTCGGGCAGCATCCTCTTCGAGGGCCGGGACACGCTCCGCATGAGCGAGGCGGCGCTGCGCTCGATCCGCGGCGGACGGATCGGCTACGTCTTCCAGGATCCGATGTCGTCGCTCAATCCGCTGGAGCGGATCGGCAAGCAGATCAGGGAGGTCCTGCGGCTGCACGGCTGGCCCGGAGATCCGGAGCGCCGGGTGGTGGAGGTGCTGCGGGATGTGAACCTGCCCACGCCCGAGGCGCTGGTGCATGCCTTCCCCTGGCAGCTCTCCGGCGGGCAGCGACAGCGGGTGATGATCGCGATGGCGATCGCGAGCGAGCCGGCCATGCTGATCGCGGACGAGCCGACCAGCGCGCTCGACGTGACGACGCAGGCGCAGATCCTGGCGCTGCTGCGCGAGCTGCGGCAGCGCCGTGGCATCGGGCTCTTCCTGATCACCCATGACTTCGGCGTCGTGAGCGAAATGGCCGACCGGGTGGCGGTCATGCGCCACGGCGTGGTGGTTGAGCAGGGAACGAAGGATGAGGTGCTCGGCGGTGCGCGCGATCCGTACACCCGGCGGCTGCTGGGCGCGGTGCCGGACCTGCGGGCACGGCCCCGGCGGGCGGACCGGTACCCGCCGCTGCTCGAAGCCGAGGGGCTCACCAAGACTTTCCGGGTGCGGGGCGGCCTGTTGCGGCGCGGGCGCGAGGTGCGCGCGCTCGATTCGGTGTCGCTCGCGGTCGGCCAGGGCGAGACGCTGGCGGTGGTAGGTGAATCCGGCTCCGGCAAGTCGACGCTCGCCCGCGCCCTGTGCTGCCTCACCCGGGTGGACGAAGGCCGTGCCGACCTGCACGGCGTCGCCGCGGACTACCTGGCGATGGGATCGCGCGCGCTCATGCCGGTACGACAGGCGGTGCAGCTGGTCTTCCAGGATCCTTACTCCTCGTTGAATCCACGCCGCACCGTCGGCCAGTCGATCGAGATCGGCATGCGGGTGCACGGCGTCCCGGCCGCGGCGGCCCGCGCGCGTGCCGCGAAGCTGATGGCGCGGGTCCAGCTGGATCCGGCGGCGCTGGACCGGTATCCCAACGAATTCTCGGGCGGCCAGCGCCAGCGCATCGTCATCGCGCGGGCGCTGGCGATGCGCCCGAAGCTGCTGGTGGCCGACGAGCCGGTGTCGGCGCTGGACGTGTCGGTGCAGGCGGAGATCCTCGAGCTGCTCGACTCGCTGCAGCAGGAGGAAGGGCTCGCGATGCTCTTCATCACGCACGACCTGCGGGTCGCGGCCCGGATGGCGGACCGCGCCCTGGTCATGCGGGGCGGCGTCGCGGTCGAGACCAGCAGCATGGATCGCGTGCTGTCCGAGCCGGAACACGAATACACGGCGGCGCTCGTCAGGGCGGTGCCGAGAATGACCGAAGCCGGCGCCACCCGGGCGCCGGAACCAATCGAGAGGTGAACCGAACATGGAAACCATGGGACCGTGGCGTGCCGTCGTCGAAGCCCTGAAGAAGGAAGGGGTGCGTTACGTCTTCGGGCTGCCCGGCAACCCCAAGCACCTGGTCTACGACCTGACGGAGCATTCCGACATCCGCTTCGTCCTGGTGCGCGACGAGAAATCCGCGGTGGCCTGCGCCTATGCCTGGGGCCGGCTGACCGGCGAGCCGGGGGTGGTGTTCTCCAATCCGGGCCCGGGCATCTCGAACCTGGTCTCGGGCTTGCTCGAGGCGACCTCGGGTTCGGTGCCGGTGGTCGCGATCGCCAACGGCGTGGTCCAGCGCAACGACGGGATGGGCGCGTTCCAGGAGCTGGATACCCACACGCTGATGAAGCCGGTGACCAAGTGGTCAAGCCGGGTGAACGACATCCAGCGCGTCCCCTGGGTGATGCAGCGGGCGTTCTCCCTGGCCCGCAACGGCCGGCCGGGCGCGACCTTCGTGGAGATCCCGTCGGACCTGAGCGCGAGGACCGCGCCGATGCCGGACTACGAGATCTCCACGCCGCGGCAGCGCAGCCGGCCGGACATCGACGCGATCGCTGCCGCCGCTTCGCTGATCGAGAAGGCGAAGCAGCCGGTGCTGCTCTGCGGCGGCGGCAGCATCGTCGCGCGGGCCCACGCGGAGGTCGAGCGGCTCGGCCTGCTGCTCGGCGCGCCGGTCCTCACCACGCCGAGCGGCCGGGGCATCTATCCGGAGGATGGGCCGTTGTCGCTCGGCCAGGTGGGCCTCTATTTCTCGCGCGAAGGCAAGGCCTGGCACGACGACGCGGACCTGCTGATCGTGGTCGGATCCCGGCTGGAGGCCTTCAGCACCAACAACTGGTCCTTCTATCCGAAGGACGCCCGGCTGATCCGCATCGATCTCGATCCGGATGCGCTGAGCCTCAACTGGCGGGCCGATGCCGATGTGGTGGGCGACGCGGCCCTGGCGCTGGGCGACCTGACGGCCGAGCTGCAGCGTCGCGGCTACCAGGCGCAGGACCAGCGGGTGAAGCGGATCGCCGAGGCGGGGCGCCGCTTCAAGGAAGAGGTGGTGGCGGAGGCACGCAAGACCAGCACGCCGATACGCCCACCGCAGCTCCTGGAGGCGGTGAACCGGATCTTCGGTCACGACACCATCCTGATGAAGGAGAACGGTGCCGCGGACCTGTGGTGCTACTACTGGCCCTACTATCGGGTGCTCGATGTCGGCGACTGCGTCGCGATGGGCGAGCAGACGATGATGGGCATGGGTGTGATCGGTGCGATCGGTGCGAAGCTCGCGCGCCCGGACAAGCGGGTGGTCTGCTTCACCGGCGACGGCGCGATGCAGATGTCGCTGTGCGAGCTGGCCACCGCGGCCGAGAATCGCTGCGGCGTCACCTGGGTGGTGCTGAACAACCAGGCCTTCGGCTGGGTGCAGTACAACCAGGTGCTCAACCACAAGCCGCTGGTCGGCACCGGCTTCAAGGTGAGCCCGGACTTCGCGGCGATCGCCAAGGCCCAGGGCTGCCACGGCATCCTGGTGACGGACCCCGGCGAGGTCGATGCGGCCGTCACGCGCGCGAAGGAGCTCAACGCGGAGGGCGTGCCCGTGCTGATCGATGCCAGGATCGCCGCGCATGACTACTACCAGGGATTCGTCGACATCCATGTCGCGCAGCTCGAGCACCATGGAAACCTCGACTGACACGCCGCGCCCGGACGATCCGGCGGTGATCGACCTGGTCCGTCGGTTCCGGGCGAATCCGCTCGGGCCATACGATCCGGCGCTGCTCGCGTTCCTGCTGCGGTTCAGGGGCGTGCCGGCGCAGGGCAAGCATGTGCTGGTCCGCCTCGACGGGCGCAATGCGTGGACGCTCGGCAGGATGGGCGGCCGTGGCAAGCCGGTCGCCGTGCTGGGCGGCTGCTATGAGGATCCCGCCGAGGCCGAGTGGGCGGTGTTCTCCGCGCGATGGCAGGATCTCTACGGCTGGCCGCCGGAGCAGGTGCTGGCATGAAGCTCTTCGGCTACCTCGATCGATGGTGCGTCGCGCAGGGCGAGCGCGTCACGGCGCATCTCGCCTCGGCGGCACCCGGGCCGGCGACGGTCGACCTGGTGATGCTCGGACAGGGCGACGAGCGCGCCGATGCCGACGGGATCCGCTTCCGGCCGGTGCCGTCGGTGCCGGCGCAGGAGGTCGCGCTCGAGTGGCAGCCGACCGATGCCGGCTCGTGCGCCGTCGTGGAACGGCTGGGTCCGCGGGACGCTTCTCCGGACACCTTTCCGGACACCGGGCTCCTGGCGCTCTACTGCCAGGCATGGGCGGCGACGGACGGCGACTCCGTGATCGCCTTCGCGGGCAGTCGCGCTCCGGTGGCCGGTACCGCGTCCGCTGGCCCGGCGCTCGTCGTCGGTTTCGATGCGGACTGGCGTCCGTACCTGCAGGCCGGTCATGAGCGGGGGACCTGCACGCTGCAGCTCGCGCAGCGGCGCTGGTACCTGCTGGTGCTGGAATGGCGATCGGACGACGCGCAAGTGCAGCTGAGCGTGCTGACGCCGGAGGGCCGCGTGCTTGAGCGCGTGCGTTGTCCTCGCCCGCCGCAGGCGCCTGCGATCGATCCCGACGGTTCGCTGGTGCTGGCCGGCCGTCCGCTTGCCGACGGAACGATCGGGGCGCACTTCAACGGCCGGATCGAGCGGCCTGCCATCCTCAAGGGTGCGGCCGAGCCGGCCGCCATCGCCCGGTGGCTTCGGGCGCCGTCGGGTGCCGCGCCGGGCGAGATCCACGCCTGCTGGGACTTCGCCATCG
The DNA here is from genome assembly GCA_023389175.1 of Pseudomonadota bacterium. Taxonomy (GTDB): domain Bacteria; phylum Pseudomonadota; class Gammaproteobacteria; order Burkholderiales; family Burkholderiaceae_E; genus Lautropia. The sequence continues at coordinate 6,521 of JAEWEW010000409.1, forward strand.
GCATGGACGCCTGGGCCATCCAGGACACCGGACCGCACGGATTGCACGGGCGCCTCCTCAATGCGCCGAAGCGGGCGGTTCGCGGAGTGGGATGGAGCGGACGTCATCTCGACTGGCGCCAGTGTCCGGCCGAGTACGGCGCGATCCACTTCCACGAGGACGACCTCGACGATGCGCGCTGGGAGCCGAGCCTTGCCGTGGCGCTTCCGGGCGAGCTCGCTTCCGGCGCCTATGCCGTGCGGATCCGGCGCGCGGACGAGACGCTGCTGCTGCCGGTGTTCGTGCGGGCCGCCGAGCCGGGACGCGCGGCGCGGGTGGCGGTGGTCTTCCCGACCTTCACCTATCTCGCCTACGCGAACGACCACACGCTGCTTCACGGCAACAACGGCGAGGTGCTCGCCGCGCGGGCGATCGCGCTGGAATCGCGGGACGTCGCGATGGCCGACCATCCCGAGTGGGGACTCTCGCTCTACGACACCCACCGCGACGGCTCGGGCGTGACGCTGGCGTCACGCCTGCGGCCGACCCTTACCTTCGCGCCGGACCAGCGCGCCTGGCAGGGCGGCGAAGGATCGGGTCGCTGGAACTATTCCGCGGACCTGGTGCTGGTGGAATGGCTGCATCGCGAGGGCATCGCCTGGGAGGCCCTGACCGACGAGGACCTGGAGGCGCATGGCGCGCAACTGCTGTCCGCCTACGACGTGGTGCTGACCGGCAGCCACCCCGAGTACGTGACGCCCAGGATGCTGGAGGCGTATCGCTCCTATGTGTCGGGTCGGGGCCGGCTGATGTACCTGGGTGGAAACGGCTTCTACTGGAAGGTCGCCACGCACCCGGCACGGCCCGGCCTGATCGAGCTGCGCCGCGCCGAGGACGGCAATCGCAGCTGGGCGGAAGAGCCCGGCGAGTACTTCCACCAGCTCGACGGCGAGTACGGCGGGCTGTGGCGTCGCAGCGGCGTCGCACCGCAGGGCTGGCTCGGCGTGGGCTACAGCGGCCAGGGATTCCGGCGCAGCGTCGGCTACCGCCGCAGCGACGACGGGGACCGGGCGGAGGTGGCGTTCGTCTTCGACGGCGTTCCCGAGCGGGAGTTCGGCCACGACGGCGTGTTCGGTGGCGGATGCGCCGGCATCGAAGTGGACCGGGCCGACGAGCTGCTCGGAACGCCGCGGGAAGGTTATGTGCTCGCCACCTCGCTGCCCTTCGACGAAACCTACTTCATGGCGAACGAGGAGCTGCTGGTCACGCGGCCGACGGTTTCGGGCAGCTACGCGCCGAGCGTCAGGGCGGATGTGTTCCTGCTGGCAAGCGAAGGCGGCGGCGCGGTGTTCTCCGTGGGGTCGATCGCCTGGATCGGCGGCCTTGCAGAGGCAGGCGGCGATCCGGGCGTGAGCCGCATCACGCGCAACCTGCTGGACCGGTTCCGTGATCCGGCGCCGCTGCCGGTGCGGGGCGGCCCGTACCGGTACTGATGTACACGGCATCGACATACCGGTATTGACTTGGAGCCGCGCCGCCTGGGCGCGGCAGGGAGAACCCCGATGAAGATCACCGACGTTTCGGCCCGCTGGATCCGGGTGCCCATCCCGCAGGCGCGCCAGCACACCAGCGACTTCGGCCGCGCCGACACCTTCGATACCGCCATCGTGCGGATCGATACCGACGCGGGCATCACCGGGTGGGGTGAGGCGAAGAACGCGGCCGGCAGTGCCGGCAGCTATGCCGCGCTGGTCACGCTGGTCAACCAGGAGATCGCGCCGGTGCTGCGCGGCGAGGATCCGCGTCGCATCAACCGGCTGTGCGAGCTGCTCTACAACGGAACCCGGGCCCACCTGGCACTGGAGCGAGGCCACGTCTTCCCCGCGATGGCCAGGCGCGGCCTGCCGATCGCGGCGATGAGCGGCGTCGACCTCGCCCTGTGGGACATCCTGGGCAAGTCGCTTGGCGTGCCGGTGCACCAGCTGCTCGGCGGAAAGCGCGTCGACCGCATGCCCGCCTACGCGTCCGGCGGCTGGGCGCCCGCCGCGCAGATCGGCGCCCAGCTGCGCGGCTATATCGAAGCAGGCGGATTCCGCGCGGTGAAGATGCGCGTCGGCGTCCAGGATGGATCGCCGTGGCGCTCGGCCGAGCGGGTGATCGCCGCGCGCGAAGCGATCGGTCCGGACGTGGACCTGATGTGCGACGCGCACGGCACCTTCACCGTGTCGGAAGCGAAGGAGTTCTGCCACCTGGTGCGCGACTGCCGGCTGGCCTGGTTCGAGGAGCCGGTCACCGCCGACGATCCGCGCGGCCTCGCGCAGGTGCGCCGCTCCACCCATGTCCCGATCGCCGCGGGCGAGAGCGAGTACACCCGCTTCGATTTCCGCACGCTGATCGAATCCGAGGCAGTGGACATCCTGCAGCCGGACCTGGCGATCTGCGGCGGGATCAGCGAGGCGGTGCGGATCGCGGCGCTGGCATCGGCTGCGAACCTGCGGCTCGCGCCGCATCTCTGGGCCGGTGCGCCGGCCTTCGCGGCCGGGCTGCAGGTCGCGGCGGCGAGCAACTGCGGCTTCATCATCGAGTATTCGCTGGGGGCCAACCCGATGATCCACGAGCTGGTGGAGGAATCGTTTCCGGTGCAGGACGGCTACATCGAGATCCCGGACCGGCCGGGGCTCGGGATCACGCCGGATCTCGAGTTCGTGGAGCGGTACGCCTTGCCTGTCGCCTCCTGAGACCGGTCGCCGGGGCTGGGCTGGCGGTATATACCATGGTATATTAATGCGTCACCAGTTCCGCAGCGCTCGCGCGCCTCAACAGGCAGTTTCCGATGGAGTACGTCGTCAAGGTCTTCAAGAACGGGCGCAGCCAAGCGGTCCGCTTACCTGCTGCGCTTCGCTTCGACACGCCTGAGGTGTTCATCCGCCAGGATCCGGAAACCGGGGACCTCATCCTGTCGCGTCGACCGTCGGACTGGAGCGGATTCTTCCAGGCTTTGCGGCAGGCCGAGGTACCAGACGACTTTCTCTCGCCGAAGGAGCGGGACCAAGGCTCTCAGGATCGCGACCCGCTGGAAGGTTGGGAGGAATGACGACCTATCTCCTGGATACCAACACCGTGAGCCATCTGCTGCGTTCGCACGTCCAGGTTTCGCAGCGGATACAGCGGGTGCCGATGGGAAGTCTGGGGATCTCCGCGATCACCGAGGGCGAACTGCTCTTCGGACTGGCACTTCGCCCGGCCGCCCATCGCCTGCACCGGGCGGTGCAGGAGTTCCTTCGTCGGGTCGACGTCCTGCCGTGGGACAGCGCGGTGGCGGCCCGGTATGGCATGGTGCGGGCCGGCTTGTCCGGCAAGGGAAAGGCCGTGGCACCCCTGGACTTGTTGATTGGCTGCCATGCGCTGGCGCTGGGGAGAGTGCTGGTCAGCAGCGACCGGGCCTTCAGGAATGTCGAGGGCCTGATGTTGGAGGACTGGGCCGAGTCGCCGTCCTGAAGCGGCTTGGCGGGCCGAGGCGACTTGATGCGCGCTTCATGGCGCGCTCACCACCAGCACGTCGCAACGGGCTTGCGCGAGCACGTGCAGGGTGACGCTGCCGAGCAGCAGGTCTTCGACGATCGACTCGCCGTGCTTGCCGATCACGATCAGGTCCACGTTGTCCTGGCGCGCGGCATCCACGATGACGCGCGGCGCGTAGCCGTGCTCGATCCTGCGATGCACGCGGGTGGTGTCGATGCCGGCCTCTTCGAGCAGCGTGGCCACGCGATCGAACGCCTGGGCGCGCGCCACCATCCGCTGCTGGTGGATCTGCTCGTCGGTGACGCCGGCCAGGCGCAGCTTGCTCTCGTACGGCAGCTCGAACACGTGCAGCAGGTCGATCTGCGCGGCCGGCGCGATCGCGGCCGCATGGCGCACCACCTGCAGCGCGTGGCGTGAGAAGTCGACCGGAGCGAGCACCCGTCGATACTGCCTGACCGGACGCCGGCGAACCACCAGGACCGGACCGCGACGCTTGCGCAGCAGGCGTTCGCCGGTCGTGCCGACCGCGAAGTCGCGCACCGGATGCTGTCCGCGCGCGCCGATCGCGAGCAGGTCGACTTGGGCAGCCTGCTCGATCAGCGTCTCGAGCAGGTTGCCGACCACGACGTCGGACGCCGGCCGCCGCCCGCGTCTCTTCGCGATCGCCGAGGCGAGTGCATCCATCGAGCGCCTGGCCTCGTCGACCACGCCCTGCTGGGACGCGGTCGCCATCCCGACCCATTGCTGGAGCGCGCCGAGCCAGGGTGCCTCCACCACGTGGAGCAGGCGCAGGTCGTCGATGCCGAGCTCGCCGGCCAGCGCGACCGAGCGGGAGGTCGCGAGCGCGGCGTCGGCCGAGAAATCGGTTGCGACCAGGAGCGAGCGGGGTGTCGTCATGGCAGTTCTGCCCCTCGATAGGAGGCGATCCGCCGTTCGCGCTCACGCTCGAGCAGTCCGCCCAATGCGGCACTGGGCAAGCCGGCTTTCGCCAGCGCCAGCGAGGCCAGCTGCAGCGCGGACTCCAGCGTCTCGGGGATGACGGTGTCGGCGCCCGCCTCGCGCAATGCCAACGCGTGGCGCTCATCGCGCGCGCGTGCGAGGATCGGCAGGCGCGGCCATTCGCCGCGGATGCCGTGCACCGCGTGCAGCGCGGCCGTGCCGTCATCCATGGTCAACACGATCGCGCAGGCGTCTTCGAGCCTCAGGCGCCGCAGCAGCTCGCGCCGGCTCGCGTCCCCGACGAAGACCGGCCGGCCCTGCGCATGGAAGCCCGCGACCACGCGCGCGTCCTGGTCGATCGCCAGGTATCGGATGCCCTGTGAATCGAGCAGCTGCGCGAGCAGCTGCCCGATCCGTCCGTAACCGGCGATCACGACATGCCCGCCCAGGCCGGGCAGCAGCGGCGCTTGGGCCCCCGCCTCCGGCTCCGGCGCAGGCGAAGGCCGGCGCTCGAGGAAGGCGCCGAGCCGGCGGCCGAGGTCGGCGACCAGCGGCGCGAGGAACATCGAGAGGCCGACCACCAGCAGCATGAACCGGCCGGTCTGGTCCGGCAGCAGGCCGAGCGACAGCGCGGCGCCGAACACGACGAAGGCGAACTCGCCCCCCTGCCCGAGCAGCAGTCCGGTCTCGACCGACCGGCCGATCGGTAGGCCGCCGATGCGCACGATCGCGGCGACGACGGCCGCCTTCAGCAGGAACAGGCCGGCCACCGAGCCGAGGAGCAGGGCCGGCTCCCGCAGCAACGCCAGCGGATCGATCGCCAGGCCGACGGACAGGAAGAACAGGCCCATCAGCAGGCCGCGGAACGGGTCGACCGTGATCTCGACCTCGTGACGGTATTCGGTTTCCGCCAGCAGCAGCCCCGCGAGAAGCGCGCCCAGGGCCATCGACAGGCCGGCGAGCCAGGTCAACGAGGCGATGCCGAGCGTGCTCAGCAGGACCACCGCCATGAAGGTATCGGCTTGCCGATTCGCCGCCGTCTGCCGGAACACCGGCCTGATCACGATCCGCCCGAGCAGGTAGATCGCCACGATCGCCGCGACGGACTTGCCGATCGCGAGCGCCAGCGAAGCTGCCACCGACGTCTCGCCCGGGTGCCCAAGCAGCCCGACCAGGATCAGCGCCGGGACCACCGCCAGGTCCTGCAGCAGCAGGATCGAGAAGCTCGCCTGCCCGACCGGCGTGCCGACCTCCCGGCGCGACGACAGCAGTTGCATGACGACCGCGGTCGATGAGAACGACAGGGCCAGGCCGATCACCAGCGCGGACGCGAGCGGATTGCCGAACGCGGCCGCGACCAGGCCGATGACGGCCGTGCAGACGAGGACCTGCGCGCCGCCCGCGCCGAACACCCAATGCCGCATCGACCAGAGCCGCTCGGCCGACAATTCCAGCCCGATCATGAACATCAGGAACATCAGCCCGATCTCGGCCAGCACGGACACCGCTTCGAGGTTCGGGAAGACCAGCCAGCCCAGCACTGGGACGTCGCCGGCGATCCGGCCCAGGCCGAACGGGCCGACCAGCATCCCGACCGCCAGGAAGGCGAGCACGCTGCCGACCCTCAGGCGCTGCAGCAGGGGCACCAGGACGCCCGCCAGCGCGAGGAACAGCAGCATCTCGCGCAGGTGTGGGATTGCGTGCGCTTCGTCCATAGCTCATTGCCGCCCGGGGGCAAAGGTCATTGTCTTGCGCGTACTATGCGCATACGATATGCGCATGTTATGACTACGGATTGAAGCACATGAGCTCCGTTTTCGATACCGAGGCCCCCAGGAAGGCAACCAACGTAAGCATCAACAGCGACCTGCTGACGAAAGCAAAGGACTTGAAGATAAACCTTTCTGCGACGCTGGAACGAGCGCTAGCCGAGCAGGTAGGCGCTCGCCAACGCGAGCTGTGGAAGGAACAGAACCGCGGCGCTATCGAGGCCTACAACGAGCTGGTAGCGAGCCATGGCAGCTTGGGGGATGCTTTCAGGACGTTCTGATGACCCAGTTCCATGTTTACGAGAACCCGAACAAGGCATCGCGAAGGATCTACCCCTACCTGCTGTCTATTCAGTCGGATCTGCTGGATGACCTTCGCACCACTGTCGTGATTCCGTTGAGCCCGGTCAGCCAGGCTGCGAAGGCAGCGATCACACGGCTGACACCGGTTGTTGCCTTCCTGGGCAAGTCGTGGGTGGTACTGACTCCGCAGCTCGCCGGGATCGAGCGAAGTCACATCGGTAAGCCGGTCGCGGACCTGACGGCACATCGTGCGGAGCTCGTCGCGGCGCTTGACTTCCTGATCTCGGGCATTTGATCGGCACTGCGCCACCGGCGCAGCCTATCGGAGCGGCGTCGGCACAGTCGGCAGCCGTGCGATCTCCAACCGGACCAGGGGATGCGCCTCGGCGTCGATGAGCTCGCCATGCGGTGCCTCCGCCGACAGCAGCCACAGCAGCAAAGGCAGCAGTGTCTCCGGCGGCTTGAGGTTCGCCGGATCCTCCTGCGGATACGCCTGCGCCCGCATGCGGGTGCGCGTCGGCCCCGGGTTGACGATGTTGCTGCGGATGGTGCCGCCGCGCTGCTCCACGGCGTAGACCTGCGCGATGGCGTCGGCTGCCGCCTTGGAGGCCGCATAGGCGCCGGTGCTGGCCTTCCAGTTGCGAGCGACGCCGGTGCTCATGAAGAGCACCCGCGCGGCCGCAGCCCGCGCCAGCAGGGGATGGAGCCCGGCGAGCAGGTGCCGCGTGGCATGCACATTCGCCTCGAACACGGTCCGCCACACATCCTGGGGATACTCGGTCATGGGAACCCGGACGCCGCCCAGGGCGGCATTGAGCACCAGGATGTCCAGCCGGTCGAACCGGGACGTGAGCTCGGCCAGCGCGGCCTCGACCGACTCCGGCGACTCGAGCCGCAGCTCGATGCCGCTGGCGCGCCATCCCTTGGCCCGGAACGCCTGCGCGGCCGCGTCGACCCGGGTCGCGTCGGTCGCGGTCAGCACGACCTCGCAGCCGTCCGCGGCGAGCGCCTCGGCGAGCACGCGTCCGATGCCGGAGGTCGAACCGGTGACGAGCGCGCGGCGGATCGCGGGGGACGGCGGTGCCATGATCAACGCCTGACCAGGTCGTCGCCCGCCAGGCAGTCCGCCGTGATGTCCCCGATCCGCGCGATGCCGCAGAGCTGCAGGGTCCGCGCCAGCTCCTCCGCGAGGATCTCGATGGCGCGCTGCGCGCCCATCTCGCCGGCGGCGAAGACACCATAGAGGGTCGCTCGCGCGGCGAGCACCGCGTCCGCGCCCAGCGCCAGCGCCTTCACGATGTCGGAGCCGCGGCGGATGCCGCCGTCGAGCATCACGCTGCAGCGGCCACCGACCGCCGCCGCGACACCGGGCAGGAGATCGAGCGTCGGCACGCTCGCATCGAGCTGCCGCCCGCCGTGATTTGAGACGACGATCGCATCGACGCCCATGCGTACCGCTCGCTCCGCATCGTCCGGCCGCACGATGCCCTTCACGATCAGCTTGCCGCGCCAGTGGTCGCGGATGGACTGCAGGCCGGTCCAGTCGAAGGACGGATCGTAGTTGCGGCCGGCGGTCGAGGCGATGCCCTTGGCGGTGTTGATCTTCGGGACGAAGCCGCGCAGGTTCTCCATGACGGGCAGGCCGCGCAGCAGCATGTCGAGGGCCCAGCGCGGGCGCGAGGCGAAGTCGACGACGTTGCGCGGGGTGTAGCGAAACGGCAGGGAGAAATCATTGCGGTAGTCGCGCTCACGCTTGCCGCCGACCGGCAGGTCCACGGTGATCATCACCGCGTCGTAGCCGGCCGCCCGGGCCCGGTCGATCAGCTTGAAGGTGAACTGGCGGTCCTGGAGGATGTAGGCCTGGAACCAGTGGCGGCCGGGCGCGGCTTCGGCGATACCCTCGATGGAGGCGGTGGCCGAGGTGGAGAGGGTGTACGGGATGCCGAAGGCGGATGCGGCCCGGGCGATCATCAGGTCGCCGCCGCGGCGGCCGAAGCCGACCGCGCCTGTCGGCGCGATGACGAGCGGCAAGGGCGACGGCTCGCCAAGGATGGTGGTGCGGGTGTCGACGCTGGAGACATCCACCAGCACCTTGGGCAACAGGCGCCGCCGCAGGAAGGCTTCGCGGTTGCCGCGCAGCGCGATCTCGTCCTCCGCGCCGCCGTCGAACTGCTCGAAGATCGCGCGCGGGATCCGGCGCCGCGCAAGCGTCCGGAGATCGTCGATGCTCCAGGCACGACCTTGCCAGGGGATTCGCGATACCGTGTTCGTGCGCGCGGCTTGGTCGCCGGTCTCGAGGCCAGCCGATCGCGACGTCATGTCGCGCCAGGGGAGGCCCGGGGCCGCTCGTAACCGCGCGCGTGCGCCTCGACCAGGTTCCCGATCGCCGCGCCGAAGAGGCTCTCGTAACCCTCCTTCGTCACGTAGCCCAGATGCGGGGTCAGCACGACATTGTCCAGCGTCTGCAGGCCCGGCTTGCCGTCGATCGGCCCGGTGACCGGCTCCTCCTCGAACACGTCGAGCGCCGCCTGCCCCGGCCGGCCGGCCCGCAGTGCCGCCTGCAGCGCGCCGGGCACCACCAGCTGCGCCCGCGACGTGTTCACGAACAGGCTGTCCGGCTTCATGCGCGCGAAATCCTCCGCGGTCACGGTGCCAGCGGAACGCGGGCTCAGCGCCAGGTGCACCGTCACCACGTCGCTTTCGGCGAAGAAGGTGGCGCGATCCGGTGCGCAGGCAACGCCATCGGCGGCGGCCCGGCCGCGCGACGTCTCGCCGCCCCAGACCCAGACCTTCATGCCGAAGGCCGCGCCGATGCGCGCCACGGGGGCGCCGATGGTGCCGTAGCCGAGGACGCCGAGGCGCCGGTCCTTCAGCACCCGGCCAAGGGTGCGCTGCCAGCCGCCCGCCCGCAGGTTGCGATCCTCGAACGGAATGTGCCGAGAGGCGGCGAGGATCAGCGCCCAGGTCAGCTCCGGCGTCGAGGCACCCGAGCGGCCGCCCTGCAGCACGAGGATGCCGAGCCGGTCGCAGGCCGCGCGATCGACCTGGCCGGAGTCCGGGCCGGTCAGGCTGAGGACCTTCAGCCGCGGCAGGCGCTGGAGCAGCGATCCCGTGAACAGCGTGCGCTCGCGGATCGGGATGACCGCGTCGAAGCCGGCGAGCCGGGCGACCAGCGCGTCCTCGTCCTCAAGCCGATCCCTGAAGACCACCACCTGGAAGGGATCGAGCCGGCGGAAGCAGTCCAGCGTCCGGGCGGCATCCTGGAAGTCATCCAGGATGGCGACCCGCCATGGCGCGCTTCCTTGCCCTGCGTCGGAATGGTCGGCCATCGGTGCGCGTCCCGCCTACTGGCTGCTGATCTTGGCGGCCTTGATGACCCGCTCCCAGCGGGCATAGTCGTCGCGCAGCCAGGTGCCGAACTCCTTCGGTCCGAGACCGGCATGGACCGCGCCCAGCTTGCGCAGCTGCTCGGCGGTCGCGGGGTTGGCGAGCGACTCCCTGATCGCCTGGTCCAGCTTCTCGATGATCGCGGGCGGCGTGCCGGCCGGCGCCAGCATGCCGACACCCGGCGAGTACTCGTCGAAGCCCTTGAAGCCCGCCTCATCGGTGGTCGGCAGGTTCGGGAAGTCCGGATGCCGCTGCCTGGTGGTGATGGCGAGTGCCCGCAGGCGCTTCTGCGCCTCCAGGTCGGCGACGCCGATGGTCGGATAGAACATGAAGTCGACCTGGCCGGCCATGACGTCGGTGAGCGCCGGGCCGTTCCCCTTGAACGGCACGTGGGTCATCCTGGTGTTGGTCGCGGTCGCGAGGTAGGCGCCGGCGAGGTGCGCCGAGCCGCCGTTGCCGGCCGAGCCGTAGGTCACCTTCTCCGGCGTCTTGCGGGCGGCCTCGACCACGTCGCCCAGCGACTTGTACGGCGCGTCATGGCGGGTGACCGCGATCATCGGCACGGTCACCATCAGGTTGACCGGCGTGAAGTCCTTGAACGGGTCGTACTTGATCCTGTCGGCGGCGATGATCGCGTTGACGTTGTGCGCCAGCGTCGACATCAGCAACGTGTAGCCGTCCGCCGGCGCGCGCGAGACCAGCTCGGTGGCGATCATGGAGTTCGCGCCGGGCCGGTTCTCCACGACGAATGACTGTCCGAACTTGGCGGTCAGGTCCTTGGCGACCACTCGCGCGATCACGTCGGTCGGCCCGCCGACCGCGAAGCCGATCACTACCTTGACCGGCTTGTTCGGATAGGCGTCATCGGCCCGCGCGGCAGCGGCGGTTGCGGCCAGGATGGCGGTGGCCGTGACGGCCAGAAGGGCTCTCTTGAGCATCATGGTCTCCAGTTTCTCGGGCTGTTCGACATGGCCGCGCGATCGGCGCCGGCCGCTTGCTCATCGCTCAGGCGATCCAGTGCTCGAGCGTTCCGATGCCTTCGACGGTCATGCGCAGGTGATCACCCGCCTTGAGCCACCGCGGCGGCTTGCGGAAGGCGCCGACGCCGGAGGGCGTGCCGGTGGCGATCACGTCGCCCGGCTCCAGCGTGGTGAAGCGGGAAAGATAGGACACCAGGTAGGCCACCGGGAAGATCATCTCCGCGGTGGTGTCTTCCTGCAGCACCTCGCCGTCGATCTCGCATCGCAGGGCCAGGCGCTGCGGGTCCGGTATCTCGTCGGCGGTCACCAGCCACGGCCCCATCGGCGTCGCCCCGTCGAAGCTCTTGGCGAAGCTGGTCTGCGGCGGGGACACGTCGAACTGGAACTCGCGCGCGCTCATGTCGTGCAGCACGGTGTAGCCGGCGACATGCGCGAGGGCGTCCTGCTCCGAGACGTCGCTGGCGAAGCGGCCGATCACCACGGCGAGCTCCACCTCGAAGTCGGGCTTCGCGATCGGCTGCGGGATGCGGATGCGGCTGCCGGGCGGCTGGACGCTCGAGCCGACCTTGGTGAAGACCCGCGGCTGCTCGAACGGGCCGGTGCCGGTTTCCTTCGCGTGGGCGCCGTAGTTGCGGCCGATGCCGAGGATCTTGCCGGGGCGCGGCACCGGCGCGAGCAGGCGCACCTTGGCTAGCGCGGTGCGTGGCAGGTCGCCCCTGGACAGGGCCTGTCCCACCCGCTCGAGGCCGGACGGTCCGGCAAGCAGCAGCTTCTGCATGCTCGCGGCATCGGCGCCGCCGCCGCATTCCGCGAGCACCTCGCTCTCGCGGGCACCGAGCGCAAGCGCGCGCACGACGGCATCGAGCTCGAGCACCTCGTCCCCGACGATCGCACCGACGTGGACCGCGGGGCCGGTCGTCCGATAGCTGGCGAGCTTCATGCTGCCTCAGATCTCCATGCCGGCCAGGACCTTGTCGGCCATCACCTGGCAACGCTTCATGTGCCGGGGCGTGTCCGGGCCGTAGTCGCCGATCGCCTTGTGGATCACCCGCAGGTTGTCCCACATCAGCACGTCGCCCTTGGTCCAGCTGAACCGGTGCACGAAGCGATCCTCCACCTGGTGCCTGAAGAGGAACGAAAGCAGCTCGTCGCTTTCCTTCTGCGGCATGCCCTCGATCCGCACCGCATAGCCGGGGTTCGCGTAGAGGATCTGGCGCCCGGACAGCGGATGGCGATAGGTGGCGCGGTGGGCGACCGGCGGCTTGATGCGCCGCTGCTCGTCGGTGAGCGGCGGCCGCGGGCTGTTCTTCTCCCGTCGCATCATCTCCCAGAACTTCTCGAAGTCGTGCACGATCCAGCGATCCTGCAGCGTCTTCTTCACGTCCTCCGGCAGCGCGTCCCAGGCGGCAGCCATGTCCGCGAAATGCGTCTCGCCGAGCGTCCGGCCGTCCTTGCGCGGTACTTCCAGCGCGAACAGCACGTTCACGAAGGCGACGGTCTTGCTGTAGGACATGTCCGTGTGCCAGTCCTGGCCGGCATCGCCGATGCCGATCGGCTTGCCGTCCCTGACGATGTTGGACAGGGTCATGATCTCCGGGAACTCGCCGTCCTTCTGCAGGTTGCCGACGTTGACCTCCAGCGTCCCGAAGCGGGCGCTGAAGTCGCGCAGCTGGGCGGAGTTGAGCGACTGTCCGGGAAAGCACAGGACGCCGTGGTCGCCGAGCGCCTTCAGTATTCCGGCGAACCGCTCGTCGTCGAGCGGCTTGGCGAGGTCGATGTCCTCGATCCGTGCGAACAGGGGGCGCTCCGAGGGGACGATACGCATGACTTGCTTGCTGCTCAGGAGGGGGTGATCTGGAACTCGGGCGTGGCTTTCATCTCGGCGATGAGCCACTGGTCGCCATGACGCCGGAAGTGCGTCGAGACGAGGAGAAAGCCGGACGGGCCTGCAATGGTCCGCGGGATCGGCGCATCGACCCCGTCGTCATGCTTGTACACCGTCATGTAGGCGACGCATTTCGCCGCCGAGGCGTCGAGGTCGGTGATCTGCAGGTTGGTGATGACATGCCGGATGCGTTGCGTCCGGCTGCGCTGCGCGAGCGCCGCCAGACTCTCCTGGGCGCCGCGCTGGATCTTGCCCTGGCGATGCCAGAGCGCGTCCGGCTCCATCAGGGCGACCAGCTCCTCGTACTGGAACTCGTCCAGGCGGTAGAAGAACGCGTTCACGAGCTGCGTGAGTTCCGGCTGGGCGGCGGACAACAGTTTCCGATCCAATGACATTGGCAGGCAGGTTGGGAAGATGCGGAGGCGTCATCCTACGGCACCGTGACGGCGGTCGGGGGAATCCGCCGGGCAATTGATTGTTTGCCTTTAGTGCACAATAGGGCCATGGATCGGCTCAAGGCCTTTCGCGTCGTGCTCGAGGTGGCCCGTTGCGGCAGCTTCCATGCGGCGGCGACCAACCTCGCGATGAGCCGCACCGCCGTGACCAAGCAGGTTGCGCAGCTGGAGAAGGTGCTCGGCGCGCGGCTGCTGAACCGCACCACCCGGCAGGTCGGCCTGACGCCTTCCGGCCAGGCCGCGCTCGAGCCGTTCCGGCGAATGCTGGAGCAGTACGACGAGCTGCAAGCCATGCTGGTGGAATCCGAAACCTCCCCGAGCGGCGTGATCCGCGTCGGCACGCCGCCCTCCTTCGGCGCGGTGCATCTCATGCCGCTGGTCCGCCGCTTCACCGCGCAGAACGCGGACATCCAGGTGGTGCTGGTCCTGGATGTCGGCGATGCGAACCTCATCCAGAAGGGGCTGGACCTCTCCGTCCGGATCTCGACGGAGATGGTCGATTCCAGCCACGTGGCCCGGCCGATCGGCTCCGCACCCCAGGTGCTGGTTGCTTCCCCGGCCTACCTCGCGGCGCGCGGCACGCCGGCGCATCCCGAAGAGCTCGTCCGGCACAACTGCCTGCTGCACACCATCAAGTCGCCGACCGGCATCTGGCGACTCCAGGGTCCATCCGGGCGGCACGCCATCCGGGTCAGCGGAAGCCTCGCATCGGACTTCGGCGAGCCGCTGCGCGCGGCGGCCATCGACGGCGTCGGCATCAGCATGCACCCGTACTACATGGTGCAGCCCGACATCGATTCGGGGCGCCTCGCGCCGGTGCTGCCGGAGTACCGCCCCGAGACCCACGACATCCATGTGGTCTGGTCCAGTCGCCACAGCCTGCCGGAGCGGGCGCGGCGCTTCATCGATTTCCTGCGGGACGAGTTCCAGGCGCCGCCGCCGTGGTCGCGGCCGCGCTAGGTTGCGCCGGCTCAGTCGCGGACCGGCCGGTGCTCGGTGCCGGCGCCGGGTGTGAGGAACAGCATGGTGGTCGGAACCGACGTCCTCGCGGTGTGCCAGACGTTCGGAGGCACCAGCACATAGGAGCCGGGGGTGGCCAGTTCCACGGCGCGTTCCCGGCCGCCCTCCTCCAGCACCACGGTGGCCGCGCCGGAGAGCAGCATGACCAGCTCCTCGCCGGCGGGATGGCGTTCCCACGTGTTCCACGGCTGCGAGAAGGCGAAGGCCGTCATCAGCCGGCCATGCTCGAGCTGCGGCAGCTTCCCGGCGGACAGCTCGCTCCAGAAGGATTCAGAGACGGGAACCGGATCGGCGCGGCCGTCGTCGCGGAAGTGCAGGTAGGTCCGGAGGATGTCTTCGGGGGTGCCCATGCTTTCGTGGTCAGACGTCGAGCCGCTCCTGGGACAACGGCTTGCGCTCCTTCATGTTG
>JAEWEW010000002.1 GCA_023389175.1 Pseudomonadota bacterium
GATCTACACCCACGTCGGCACCGAGGGCGTCGGCCTCGGCATCGGCCGGCCGGTCGGCGAGGTATTCGGCCTGCGCGGCGAGATCAGCGGCGGAAGTCTGGGCCACGACTTCACCGTGGCCGACATCGACTACGACGCGAAGCTGAAGTGGCGCGGCATCGGCGTCTACGGCGACTGGTATCCCGTCCCTTCGCCGTTTCGCGTGACCGCGGGACTAGCATTTAACGACTCGAAGGTGGATGCCACCGGCACCAGCGATACTGTGCTGGTGATCAACGGGCAGTCTTACGCCGCGACAGGCGAGGCGGTCTACGGCCGGATCGAGTGGCCGAGCGTCATGCCGTATCTCGGCGTCGGCCTCGGCCACGCGCGCGCGGCCAAGGGCTGGGGCTTCTTCGCGGACCTGGGCGTGATGATCGGCAAACCGAAGGCGCATCTCACCGCGACGCCCGGCCTGCTGCAACAGGTCGGCGCCGCCGAGCTCGAGGCCGAGCGGCGCAAGCTCCAGGAGAAGGCAGACGACTACGGTGTCTACCCGGTGCTCAAGATCGGCGTCAGCTACACCTTCTAGGGAAGCCGCCTTCTGTGACCGCCGGTCGACCGTCCGTCCGGCAGCGGTCGCTCCCTTCACCGCTTCTTCACACGATCGCCATGGCGGCACCACCGCGTCGCCCGACGATCGAGTCTCCCACCCGCAAAGGAGCAGGAACCATGGATCCCAAACGGATCATCGCAGTCACCCTGGCCGCCGCGTTCGCCTTCACGGCGTCGGTCGCCTCGGCGGATCCGCGCAGCCACCGTGGGCAGCGCGACGGTCATTCGCACGCGGCCAAGCCGTACGGCGGCCAGAAGCACGGCCATGCGCGGCAGCATGTTCCCCCAGGCCACGCCAAGCGCCGGCCGGTGGAGGTCCATCATCACTATTACCCGCCGGCGCCGGTTGCGCGGCAGGTCCAACGGCCGGTGCCCTACCATCGCTTCCACCGGGGCGACCGGCTGCCACCGGACTATCGTCGCCCCCACTATGTGGTGGAGCACTGGCACCAGCATCGGCTGGCCCCGCCTCCACCCCATCACCACTGGGTGCAGGTAGGCGCCGACTACCTGCTGGTGGCGATCGCCTCCGGCATCGTCGCGCACGCGATCCTGCACTGACGAACGCGCGAATACCGCGATCACGGTATGTCGGACCGTGCGGCGCGGGCCTATGCTGCCCCTCCGATCCTGATGATCGTCTGGAGGTGGACATGGACATCCCGCACGGTTCCGAAGGCACCTTTCCGCGTGAAGGCCCTTGGCTCGGTCGGACCGGCCTCGCCGCTGCCGGCCTGATGATCGGAGTCGCGGTCGGGATGTCGATCTCGCCCTGGACGATGCCCTCGCAGCAGCAGGCAGCGATCCCGGCCTCGCCCGGCCTCGCGCCTGGCGCGCCGGTCGCGGCAGTCAGCGCTGCGCAGACGGCTCCGACCCCGCTGGTCGCGCCGCCCACCGTCGCGCCGGCGGAAGTACAGGGCATGGAAGTCTGCTGGGGCGGCATCGAGCCGGTTAGTTGCTGAGGCGCCTCTCCGGCGTCCAGGAGTCCGCGAGGGCGCTTCCCACGAGTTCCGCAAGGGGCTCGTCGAGGCGCCCCGCCGGGTATTGCCTGGCGGCAGTTTCGGTAGCATGCTTACGCCTTCGGCCCGGATGGCAGTCCGCACCATGAGCAATCGGGGCGGAGTTCGGTCGGAGGCAGGGCATGTCGTTGGCGCGGATCGTGCTGGTGGAGGACGATGGCGAAGTCCGGCGCCGTTTCGCCGATCTGCTGGAGAACGAGCCCGGCTTCACCGTCGTCGGTGCCTTCGGCCTGGGTGCGCCCGCCCGCCGCTTCATCGAGCAGGAGCAGTTCGATGTCGTGCTCATCGATCTCGGCCTCCCGGATGACGATGGCCGCGAGCTGATCCGCCTCTGCACCCGCGTCCGGCCGTCGGCCGAGATCGTCGTCGTGACGGTCTTCGCGGACAGCGATCGCGTCTTCTCCTGTCTCGAAGCGGGCGCAACCGGCTATGTGCTCAAGGACGAGATGCCGGCCGGCATCGTCGGCAGCGTGCGCATGGTGCTTTCCGGGGGCTCGCCGGTCAGCCCGTCCATCGCCCGGCGGCTGCTCTCGCGGCTGGGGCAGGCCCGGCAGCCAACAGCCCTTTCGTCGGCGCTGCAATCCTCGTCGCCATCGCAGGCGATCCTGACGCGGGATGGCGAAGGCGCGCGGCGGGCCGTATCGGTGCAGCCGCGCGCCTCGCCTGCTGCTGCCGAGGAGGCGCTGTCCGCCCGGGAGCGCGAGATCCTCGAGCTCGTTGCCAAGGGGTTGAGCAGCGCGGAGATCGGCACGGTACTGTCCGTGTCGCCGCACACCGTCGCCACCCACGTGAAGAACATCTACCGCAAGCTGTCGGTCCACTCGCGAACCGAGGCGGTATACGAGGCCCGTGGGCTGGGGCTGCTGCGGCCCTGACTTGCGGTCCATGGACCTCGTCCGGCCGGCGGCACTGATACTGCTGCTTGCGGTCTTCGGCGCATCGCCGGGGACGCTTCGTGCGCAGGCGGGCGATACCGCCGTGCGGATCGATCGGGCGACCTTCGTTGCCGCCCGTGATCCCGCGCGGGCGGAGGATATCGCGGCCACCGCGCCGCCGCCGGATGCTGCCGGGCAACCGGTCAGGCTTCCGCATCGCCTGCGCCGGCCCGACGGCAATGTGCAGGGTGTCTTCTGGTTCCGCATCGAGTTGCCGCCGCGGCGGGCGCTCCCGGCCTCGCCGGCGATCTTCATCCCGCGCCTTACCGATGGCGGCACCATCTATCTCAACGGCACGCCGGTCTTCAGCGCGCCGGCGTCGGATGCGCTGAAGCGGGTGCGCTGGCGCCGTGCGCGTGCCTTCGTCCTGCCGGCCCATGCGCTGCGCGAGGACGGCAACGTCCTCACGGCCAAGATCATCAGCCGGGACTTCACCTTCAACTTCCCGCACATGCTGCTCGGCCCGGCACCGGAGATCGCGGCGGCGACGGAGCGTCGCCAGCTGCTCGACCAGTACGGCGCGCAGTTCACCGCCGTGACCGCGGGCGTGGTCGGCGCCTTCATCCTCTGCATTTGGTGGTATCGGCGCCGCGAGCGCTACTACCTGATGTTCGGGCTGTGCAGCCTGCTGTGGTCCGTCCGGACGCTGATCTACGGCGTCGAGGTGATGCCGGCGGAGACCTGGTGGTGGCTGCGCGCCGGCTACTTCCTGGTGATCGCCGCCGCCACCGCGACGCTGGCGTGGTTCTTCCTCGAGTTCGCCGGATTGCGCTGGCGCAGGTGGGCCTGGGTAGTGGGGCTGCATGCGATCCTCGGGCCGGCCGCGGTGGTCGCGAGCAACGGGCGGCTGCACGAGGCGGTCACGACCTACTGGCAGGGGCCGCTCTTCCTGATCGTGCTGGTCTCGCTCGTCCGATTCGCCTGGTGGGGCTACCGGAAGCGGTCGGTCGAGGCGCTGATCATCACCGGCGGCGTCCTCCTGGCCACCGTGCTCGCGGCGAATGACTACGCGACCGTCAGCGGCCTCTTCGCCCGCACCCGGCTCTACACGCTGCATCTCGCGCTTCCGGTGCTCTTGCTGACCATCGGCGCGCTCCTCGGCATCCGTTTCGTCCGGGCCCTGCGCGAGAGCGAGGACGCCAACCGGGTGCTCGCGGAACGGCTTGCCGAGAAGGAGCGGGAGCTCGCGGCGCACTATGAGCGCCAGCGCCAGCTGGAGCAGCGCAAGGCAAGCGCCGCCGAACGCCAGCGCATCATGCAGGACATGCACGATGGCCTCGGCGCGCAGCTGGTGTCGTCGCTGGTGATGGTCGAGCGGGGCGGCGCGCAGCCGGAGGAGA
The DNA here is from genome assembly GCA_023389175.1 of Pseudomonadota bacterium. Classification (GTDB taxonomy): domain Bacteria; phylum Pseudomonadota; class Gammaproteobacteria; order Burkholderiales; family Burkholderiaceae_E; genus Lautropia. The sequence goes on from JAEWEW010000002.1 coordinate 3,889, forward strand.
TCGCTTCGCTGCTCCGCGAGTCGCTCGACGAGATGAGGCTCGCGATCGATGCCTTCGGCCAGGCCGACATCGACCTGCACGGCGCCCTTGCGAGCCTGCGCTTTCGCATGCAGCCGCGCCTGAAGGCGGCCGGCATCGAGATGGAATGGACGATGGACGAGGCATTCGCCAGCGTGCGACCGGACGAGCGCACCGCGATGCAGCTGCTGCGGATCGTCCAGGAGGCCTTGTCCAACGTGATCCGCCACAGCGGCGCCACCGAGGTGGCAGTGCGCTTCCAGGCAGCCGGCGACCGCTTCAGCATCACCGTGGCCGACAATGGCCGAGGCTTCGAAACCCGGGCGGCCGGTGATGCCCGGCGCGGGCATGGCCTCTCCGGCATCCGCGCCCGCGCCCACGACATCGGCGGCGAGGCCGACATCGAGACGTCGCCGCGCGGCACCACGGTGGTGGTCCGCTGCCGCTTGCCGCGGATGTCCGAGGTCGCCCGCGACGCCGCCTGAGGCCGCGCGCAACGAGCGGGTCGCTTCGCCCCGCAGCGAAGCGACGTGCTGCGGATTCTGCTAGCCTGCCGCAGCGTGTGGCCGATCCGGGCGCTCGCTTCGCTCACCCAGGATGGATGCAGGATGAACACGAACCAGGTTGCCCGGGTCGCGGGCCTCGTCGGCGAACCGGCTCGCGCCGCCATGCTGCTCGAGCTCATGGATGGGCGCGCGCTTACCGCGCAGGAGCTGGCGCGCGCGGGTCGCGTCACGCCGCAGACCGCGAGCCGGCATCTCGCCCGCCTCGTGGACTCGGGCCTGCTGCGGGTGGAGCCGCGAGGACGGCACCGCTATCACCGACTGGCTTCCGCCGACGTCGCGCGGCTGCTCGAGGGAATCATCCAGCTCGCGGCGCGCGAGGACGGATCGGCCCGGCGGCCGGTGGTCACCGGCCCCCGCGATTCGACCTTGCGGCTGGCACGCACCTGCTATGACCACATCGCCGGCCGCCTCGGCGTCGCGCTTGCGGACCGGCTGGTGTCGGAGGGGGCCATCGATCTCGATTCCGAGGCCGCGCGGGTGCTGCCGCGGGCCGGTCGGGTGCTGTCGCGCTGGGGCGTTTCGGTCGCGCCGGAACCCGCGGCGGGGGACAACCGCAGCGCCGCGCCGCGGCCCGTCGCGGCGCAGGCGCTGCGATGCCGGCCGTGCCTCGACTGGAGCGAGCGGCGCCTGCACCTGGCCGGGCCGCTCGCCCGACGGCTGTGCGCACATTGCCTGGAGAGCGGCTGGCTCGTGCGCAGGGGGAACTCGCGTGCGTTGCAGGTGACGCCGAAGGGCGCCGGTGCCTTCCAGGCGATCCTCGGCATGGCCGTGTGGCGGCGCGTGGTCGACGGTGGTCCGGTTGCCTAGCCACTCGGGCGTGCTCCCTCGGTGCCAGCCACCCGCACGGTGAATGTGCGTTCCTCGCGCAGGATGAAACGACGGGTGCCGGCGAAGTCGAAATTGGCACGGCCTTCTTCATCGCTGCGCAGCCGTGCCCGATAGGCTTCGTAGTCGGCGAGGCTGTCGAACGCGATCAGTCCCCAGGCGATGTCATTGGTGCCTTCGTGTGGAACGAAGTAGCCGAGCAGTTCGCCGCCGCAGCGGGGAATGATCTCTCCCCACCTGCGGGCGTACTCCGCGAAGGCGTCGAGCTGGTACGGATCGATCTGGTAGCGAATGAAGCAGGTGAGCGACATGCAGGTGCTCCGTGGCGGTTGGGAGCCTCATGGTCGCTCCTGCGAGTCGCCGGATGCTTCGCCGCGGAGCGAAGGCTGTGGGGCAGGGGCTGGGCGGCGCACGCGGGTTGCGCGCGCCGCCGTGATCGTCATCCGACCAGCGTCTTCACCACTTCGCCTTCGCTTCGCTGGATGGTTGCCGGATCCAGCAAACCGGCCTGCGCGGCCGCCTTGAAGTTCTCCATCGCCTTGCTCGAGGCGGCATCGGCGGCGGTCTTGTCCGCGAAGATGGCCAGCATGGCGTAGTCACCCGGCCCGAACTCGACCAGGTGTATCTGCTGCGCGCCCATGTCGCGCGTGAGGTCCTTGCCCTTCTCGTCGATCCACCTCAAGCCGTCGGCCCGCCGGGCCGGGTCTGCCTTGTATCGCGTCAATCGGACGTACATGTCGGACTCCTCGATTTGGTCGGAACTGTCCACAGGTATCGGGCTCGCCGCGCCGAGGGACCGCTGGCGCGGACCGTCCCGGGCGACGTCCGAGTGTAGCCCCCGGGCGGCCGGCGGCGAGGACGCGCCGATGCGCTAGCATCGCTGCAGCGCGGCGCCGGTCCGTCCGGCGCGATCGAAGAATGCACTGCCCGAAGGAGCACTGCCGATGACCCGAGTCCTCAAGTCCGTCCTTTTCGCTCCGCTGCTGCGCGGGTCCGCCGTCGTCTTCTTCGCGACGCTGCTCGGGTGCGGCACGCTGGTCGCCAAGGACAACGCCTACGAGCCGATGCGCGGCCAGGCCGGCAAGGACGTCGTGTGGATCCCCACGCCGCCGGAGCTGGTCACGCGTATGCTCGAGATGGCCCAGGTGACGAAGGACGATTTCGTCGTCGACCTCGGCGCCGGCGATGGCCGCATCGTCATCGCCGCGGCCCGCGAGTTCGGTGCCCGCGGGCTGGGGCTCGAGTATGACGAGAAGATGGTCGGCTTCGCCCGCCGCAATGCGGAGTCCGGCGGGGTCGCCGGTCGCGTCGAGTTTCGCCAGGCCGACATCTTCAAGACCGACTTCAGCGGGGCCGACGTGGTCACCATGTACCTGCTGCCGGACCTGAATCTTCGCCTGCGCTCCACCTTGATGGCGATGAAGCCGGGCACGCGGATCGTTTCGCACCAGTTCTCGATGGCGAACTGGCGGCCGGACGAGACGTCCTGGGTACAGGGGCGGCCCGCTTACCTGTGGATCGTGCCGGCCAATGCCGGCGGTACCTGGCAGGCCCGCTACACGCGCAAGGCCGATGCCGCCGCGTCCATCGGGTTCACCCTGGAGCAGCAGTTCCAGGACTTGAAGGGTACCGCGCAGCTCGGCGACATCCGGACGTCGCTGCGCAACCCGACCCTGCGCGGCCGTGAGCTGGGATTCGGCTTTACCGATGCCGACGGCGTGCAGCGGCAGGTCCACGCGACGATCGACGGCAACCGGATGCAGGGCCGCATCACCGGACCGGATGGTGCCAGCAACTTCAGCGCGGAGCGCAAGGGCGAGGCGCCACCGGTCGGCGGCTCGTCGCCGGTGACCGGCGAGGAGCTGTCCAACGCGATGCGCCAGCTGGGCGAATAGACGAGGGCGACTGCCAGCTCAAGCAGCCCGCGGCAGTTGCAGGCCGCGTTTGCGAGCGAAGACCGCCAGCGCGATCGCGCCGCTGCCGGCGAGGAGCGCGAGCAGCCACACCGCCCATCCCACATAGGGCAGCTGCGCGAGCACGGCAAGCATGACCAGCGCGACCGCCGTCGCGATGATGCGCCGCCCGGTGCCCGCCGCGTGCCTGCGCTCGACGATCGCGTCGCCGATTGCGGCAGCGGCGGCGAGGTAGCCGAGCACGACCAGGGCCAGCAATGTGGCCAGGATCAATGCGCCAAGGGGGATGCCGATGACGGTGATGACCAGCAGCACCGACGCGATCGGCAGGCCGACGAGCAAGGCCAGTCCCAGCAGCACGGCTGCGATCGGTCTAGCGCGCAGCGCCTGGGTGACGCGTCGGGCGCCGGTCGGCATCATCGCAATCACGATGGCGGCGGCGACGATGGCGCCGACGATCCAGGCGAGCGAAAGACCGCCGGGGCCGCCGGACGGTTCGGGTGAAGGGGGCGCCGTGATCCCGCCCTCGACCCGCGCGCCCTCCGCCTTCTCCAACGCCGCCGCGCCGCGATAGTCGAGCCGGCCCTCCACCACCGCATCGGGCCCGAGCACCAGCTCGCCGCCGACGACCCGAAGGTCCCCAGACACCCGTCCGTTCACCTCCACTTGCGCCGCGGTCACGAGCGCGTAGCCACGTACCTGGCCGTCCAGCCTGACGCTCGCCCCGGCGACGGTGAGCGCCCCTGCGACGTCCGCGTCGCGATCGATCGTCACGCGCCCGCCGGCGAGACGCGCATTCCCGCCGATCGGGGCGGCGATCCGGACCTCTCCGCCGGCGGCATACAGGTCGTCCGCAACCGGTGACCGGATGTCGATGCTTCCTCCGGCCACGAGCGCGTTGCCCGCGATCTTCCCGGCAAGCGCAACGCGCCCGCCCGCGATCACCGCGTCGCCGGCCACCGGCGTATCGAGGACGATCTCGCCGCCGCCCAGGTAGAGGTCGTTCCCGAAGCGCTCACCGGGCATTGCGTCAGCGGCGGCGCCCACGATCCAGAAGAGGAGCGGCGCGGACAAGGCGAGCGCGAGCCGTCCGTGCATCCGGCGGTGCCAGGAGCACGAGACGTCCTCCGGGTTGCAGGCTGGATCGGCGCGGCATTTCTTCATCGGCTGCGCTCCACTCGATAGGCACGCATTCTAGGCGCGCTGCCGGCCATGCCGCTGTACTGGAAGAGCCGAACAGCGCGCCCAGACGCCGGGGCGACCGCCCCGGCGTCGAAGGGAGGCATCACTCTTGCTGCGGCGGCACACACATTGCCAGGATGTGCAGCTATCGAGCAGAGGACGATGATGGGGCTTACATATCACCAAGACCGGGGGGCCGACCGGGTCCGGCGATCCACCTCCGAGGTTCGCAACCGGATCATCGACCGGGATATTGCCCGCAACGTTCGCCGCTACCGATCAGCAGGGCCTGGCGCCATCCGCCGGCGGATCGACGAGCTCGACCGCGAGTGGGACATCGAGCGGGCACTGGAAGTCAATGCGTCAGCGCTCGCCATGGGCGGGTTGATCCTCGGCATGGGCGCGGACCGCCGATGGTTCGCCCTTCCGTTCGTGGTCATGGGTTTCCTCTTCCAGCATGGGGTCCAGGGCTGGTGCCCACCGCTGCCGGTACTCCGCAGGCTGGGCTTTCGCACGCGAGGGGAGATCGATCGTGAGAAATACGAGCTGCTGTCGATGCTGTGATCTGGGTTCTTGTGCTTCGCCCGCGCAAGGCGTGACGGTCCTGCTGGAGTTGGTTGACTGATGCTGCATTCGGATGACGCTGGAAAGCTCGTGCTGCGGTTGACGGTCGGCATCCTGATGCTGTTGCACGGCATCGCGAAGCTGGTCGGAGGAATCGGTTCCATCGCGGGCATGGTCACCTCGGTAGGGCTGCCGGCTTCGGTCGCCTATCTCGTCTTCGTCGGGGAGGTGCTGGCCCCGCTCGGGCTCATCCTGGGAGTCTTCACCCGGATCAGCGCGCTTATCGTGGTCATCAACATGCTCTTCGCCATCGGCCTTGCGCACATGGCCGACCTGTTCCAGCTCTCCAGGTCGGGTGGCTGGGCCATCGAGCTGCAGGCGTTCTTCCTCTTTGGTGCAGTTGCGGTGATCCTGCTCGGTCCCGGCCGATTCAGCCTGCAGCGTCCCGCAAGCCGGTGGAACTGACCGGTGCCGGCGCGGCTCGAGGCACGCGCCGTGCTGAAGGGTACGCAAGCAACGACGCAGGGAGGCTGTCATGCCATCGCAAGACGAAGTCATCGACGAGGTCGTGCAGGCGCTTCTGTACGCGGCGGCCACCTCGGTGGTCACGCTCGAACGCTCGGACGGCGTGCTCTGGTTCCAGGACCTGGGCGAGGAATCCGGCCTCTTCTCGGTCACCGAAACCAAGGAAACGATCCGCCTGGGGCGCCGGCTGCAGCGTTCTCTCGGGAAGGTGGGCGATCCCTACGAGAACGCCTGCGAGACGGTGCGCACCGTGCGCGACCTGGTCGGGCGCATCTACCGCGCGACCGTGACGCTGCACTAGGCGGCAAGCCCATCTCGCCCGATCTAACCCCGGCCATGGCAACCGAAGCGACCGAACGCGAGAAGATGCTGGCGGGCGAGATGTACCAGCCAATGGACCCGGAGCTGGTCGCGGCCCGCATCCGGGCGCGGGAATTGTGCCAGGCGTTGAACGCGGCGCCGGAGCGTGACGCCGAGGCGCGGCGTCGGATCCTGGTCGAGCTCTTCGGCGCCGGTGGCGACAGCGTCTGGATGCAGCCCCCGTTCCATTGCGACTATGGCAGCAACATCGAGCTGGGCGAGCGGGTCTTCTTCAACTTCAACTGCGTGGTGCTCGACGTCTGCAAGGTGGCCATCGGCAGCTTCACCCTGTTCGGGCCCAACGCACAGATCTACACGGCGACGCATCCCTTCGACGCCGGGCAGCGGCGCAAGCTCGAGTACGGCAAGCCGGTCGAGATCGGCAGCGATGTCTGGGTGGGCGGGGCCGCGCTCATCATGCCGGGCGTGAGCATCGGATCGCGCGCGGTCATTGGAGCCGGGAGCGTCGTGACGAGGGACATTCCGGCGGACGTCTTCGCCGCCGGCAACCCCTGTCGCGTGATCCGGAAGATCTCGGAGTAGGCCTCGCGACATCGCCTTCTGCGGGGTCTCATGGATGCACTCGAACTGAAGGTGCCGCCGCCGGCGGTGGCGCTGGTCACGGCGCTGGCGATGTGGGCGATCGCGCGAGGGACGTTCGCCTTCGAAGTCGCTGCCGGATGGCGCATTGCCGTTGCCGTCGTGCTTGCGGTCGTCGGCGGTGCGATCAGTGCCGCCGGCATTGCTGCGTTTCGTCGAGCCCGGACGACCTTGAGCCCGATGCGTCCCGCGGCGGCCTCTTCCCTGGTCACCGACGGCATCTACCGCCATACCCGCAATCCGATGTACGTCGGACTGCTCCTCGCGCTCGTGGCCTGGGCAGCCTTCCTTGGCGCGCCCTGGACGCTGCTCGGGCCGCTGCTCTTCGTGGCCTACATCACCCGCTTCCAGATCCGGCCCGAGGAGAGAGCCCTCGGGGCTGCCTTCGGTGAGGCGTATGACCGCTACAGGTCATCCGTGCGTCGGTGGTTGTAGGGCGGCTACCGGACGACCTCGAGCGATGTCACCGTGAGCCGGCCTTCGATGCGCGCCGCCGCGAATCGCACCTTCTGCTTCGGTGCGAGTCCGTCCAGCATCTTCGGATCGGCAACCCGGAAGACCATCGTCATTTCAGGCATCTCGAGGTTCGGGATGGGGCCGTGTCGGAGGGTCAGCTTCTTCGCCTCCTTGTCCACCTTCCTCACCTCGCCGTCGGCCATGGCCGAGTCCGCGCTCGACGGTGCCGCGGCTTCGGGACGATGGCCCGCATCCCCGCCCCCCTGCGAGGTCTGGGCGGTGGCTGCGGCTGCGACAAGCATCAGAGCGACGGATAGGGACTTCTTGAGCGTGTTCATCGGTTTCCTCTACTTGGGGTACTTTGCGAATGTCGTTGCCTGGCCGCGCCGGTCGACCAGCAGAACCTCGTACGGATCGGCCCGGCCATCCACTTCCATTCCGGGTGAACCCAGGGGCATGCCGAGCACGGCCAGGCCGATGGCCGCGGGACGCGATTCGAGCAGCCGCCTGACCTGCTCCGCCGGTACGTGCCCTTCGATGGCATAACCTTCGACGCTGGCGGTATGACAGGCGGCGAACCTTTCCGGCATTCCCAGGCGCCTGCGCTCCGGGGCCGTATCCGGAACGTCTGTCGTTGTCACCGCGAACCCGGCTGACCGCATGTGCCTCGCCCACGCACTGCAGCAGCCGCAGGTCGGACTCTTGAAGACATGCACTTGCGGGTTGGAGGCAGCGGCCGGCCCGCCTTGCGTGGAGGCGAGCGCGGCCAACGTGAAGAGGAAATGACGCCGCTTCATCGCGCGGTCACCTTGCCGGTCATCCCGGCTTCGAAGTGGCCCGGAATCAGGCAGGCGAAATCGATCTCGCCCGACTTGTCGAATGTCCAGACGATCTCGCCCGTCTTGCCCGGCTCCACATGAACCATGTACGGCTCGTCATGCTCCATCTCGGGAAACTTCCGCATCAGTGCCGCGTGTTCTTCCAGGCCCTTGGCGGTTCCCAACACCATCTCGTGCAGCAACTTGCCGTCGTTCTTGACGACGAAGCGGATGGTCTCGCCTCTCTTGACCGTCAGCCGCTCCGGTGAGAAGCGCATCTTGTCGCTCATTCGAATGGTCACGGTCCGGCTCACGGAGGCAGGGCTTCCAGGACGGCCGAACGGCGTGCTCAGCGCTTCAGGATCGGTGGCGGAACCGGTTGCCGACCCTCCCTGCGGGGTGGGGCCGTGAGCGAGGGCGACCTGGCCGGCCGTCACCATGCCGACCAGCGCTGCGACTGCGAGTAGCTTCATGCTTGTTGCTTCCTAGTGTTTGTGTGATACGGGCTTCTGGACCCGCAAGGTGCGGTTGTCCGCGAGAGGCGCCGCGGCGCGAGACGGCTCCGGCATGTCGCCGTTCCATTCCCAGGCGACCGTGCCTGCGGGATGCTTGAACCAGCCAGGGTCGGCATAGTCGCCGGGCTTCTGGTCCCTGCGGACCTTCAGGACGGTGAACATGCCGCCCATCTCGATCGGCCCGAACTGGCCACCACCGCTCATCATCGGCAGGGTGTTGTCGGGCAGCGGCATCTCCATCGCGCCCATCTCCGCCATCCCGCGCTCTCCCATCACCATGTAGTCGGGGATGAGCCTGGATATCTTCTCGGCAACCCCACGGTGGTCGACGCCGATCATGGTCGGGACCTCGTGCCCCATGGCGTTCATGGTGTGGTGGGACTTGTGGCAGTGAAGCGCCCAGTCTCCTTCGGTCGCCCTGAACTCGAATGCCCGCATCTGCCCGACCGCGACGTCGATGCTGACCTCCGGCCATCGGGCGCCCTTCGGTACCCAGCCGCCGTCGGTACAGGTCACTTCGAAGTCATGGCCGTGGAGATGGATGGGATGGTTGGTCATCGTCAGGTTGCCGACGCGGACGCGGACACGTTCGCCGGCGCGCGCCACCAGGTGGTCGATGCCCGGGAATACCCGGCTGTTGAAGGTCCAGAGGTTGAAGTCCAGCATGGTGTTGACACGCGGCGTGTAGCTGCCGGGGTCGATGTCGAAGGCGGACAGGAGGAACACGTAGTCGCGGTCGACGCGGTGCTGCCGGATATCCTTCGGGTGGACGATGAACATTCCCATCAGGCCCATGGCCATCTGCACCATCTCGTCGGCGTGAGGGTGGTACATGAAGGTGCCGGACTTCCTGAGGTCGAACTCGTAGACGAACGTCTTGCCGGGCGGGATGTGCGGCTGGGTCAAGCCGCCCACGCCGTCCATTCCCGACGGCAGGAGCATTCCGTGCCAGTGGATCGTCGTGTGCTCGGGCAGCTTGTTGGTCACGAAGATCCGCACCCGGTCGCCCTCCACCGCCTCGATCGTCGGGCCCGGGCTCTGGCCGTTGTATCCCCAGAGGTTCGCCTTCATGCCGGGCGCGAACTCGCGCACCACCGGCTCCGCGACCAGGTGGAACTCCTTGACGCCGTCCTTCATGCGCCAGGGCAACGACCAGCCGTTGAGGGTGGCGACCGGGTTGTATGGCCGGCCGGTCTCCGGCCTCAGCAGCGGCTGCATGTCCGGCGAGCTCTGGACGGGGGCCTCCGGCAGCGATGCGGCGCCGACCCGGCTCACCGCCCCGACGCCGAGCGCGGCTGCGCCGGCGGTGCGAAGAAAGTTTCTACGACTTTGCATGGTGGTCCTCAGTGCGCGGCTTCACCGCCGCCTGCCGCAGCCGTGGATGGCTGCAGAGTTCCGGCAGAAGCGGGGGAGCCGGCCGTCATGGCCGTCTGGAGGTTGGTCTCGGCGAGCCAGTAGTCGCGCAGCGCTTCCACCGAAGCGGTGACGCTCGCCACCTGTTCCCGCGAGTCCGCGAGAAGCTCGAAGACACCGATCAGCATGCCGTTGTAGAGGAGCAGGTTCTCCTCGGAGATGCGCTTCCTGAGCGGCACGACCTCGTCCCGGTAGTGCCTGGCGAGGTCGTACGCGGTTCGGTATGCCGAGTACGACTCTCTCACCTGCGAACGGGCATCGATCGCGGTCTGCGCGGCACGGTGCATCGCCTGCATGTATGTCGCCTCGGCCCGTGCCACCCGAGCCGAGCCGAAGTCGAAGATCGGCAGCTCCACCTCGATCTCGTAGCCGTCCTTGCGTTCCTCGCCGGTCTCGCTGACGTTGGCATATCCGACATGCAGCAGGTTGACCATTCGCGTCGCCCGGGTGAGACCGAGGGAACGGGCAACCGACTGGGTGTGATGCTTGGCCATCATCACGTCCAGGCGCCGGTCCATGGCCGTCTGCTCGGCATCCCTCGGCTCCAGAGGCGCCTTCGGCAGGTCCGGAAGCCGCTGCGGAAGCGCGAAGCCGGCCTGTTCGCCCGCGAGACCGAGCCGTCGTGTCAGCTGCTCCCTTGCGGCGACGGCGCCGTGCCGGGCCCTCGCCAGGTTGGCGGTCGCATCGGCATAGAAGGCCTGCTCTCGCAGGTGCGCGAGCTTGCTGAAGTTACCAGCGGCTGCCATGCGGCTCGCGAGCTCACGCGACGCATCGGCCGCTTCCTTGACCTGCTGGAAGTAGCTGACGAGCTCCTGAGCGGCGACAGCCTCGAAGTACGCCCTTCGGGTTTCGGCGGCGAGGCGAACGGTGTCGGCAGCGGCCTGCAGCCGAACCCGGGTGAAGCGCTGCTCTTCCACCCGCCTTGCGAGCGGCATCGTCAAGAGGCCGAGGATGTTGAATGCCACGGCTCGTTCGATCTCGACGTGGCCACCGCCGGCAAGCCGGGCGAAGCTGAAGGAGGGGTTGCCCAGCCGCCCGGCCCGGACGAGCTCGGACTCGGCGATGCCGAGCTCGTGGAAGCTCGCCTGGAGCGCCCTGTTGTTCAGGATCGCCAGCTCGACTGCGCTCTCGGGCGTCAAGGGCTGCGCGAGCAACTCCCGGGTGCGCGATTGCGCGTCGCCGGCCTGCTTCTCGGTCCGCTGCCAGACGGGTGTGACACCGGCCCGCTCCTGCGCCAGTCGTTCGACCGAGTCGAAGCCCCCGTCGGGCGAGAAGCTTGCGCAGGCGGCAAGCAGGAGCACGGTTCCGGCGGACAGGGGCAGGCGGGTCATTGGTGACCTCCGTGGCTTCCCCGGCCGCCGGTCATTTCGTGGCCCATCTTGGGCTGGGCCGCTGCGCCCGGGGCGGCTTCCTTGCCGGCGGTGGCGCCTGCAGAGCCGCTCGAGCCGGACGTGCCGTGCCGCCCATCGCCGCCGCCTCCTTTGGCGACGGCATCGCGAACGGTGTCGTTGACGCGGCGCCAATCGGCTACGGGTATGTCTTCGTAGGGCCTGTAGTCCTCGAAGGCTGACTCGTAGGACAGCTTCGGGGCTTCCGAGCCTGCAGGGAGGTTCGCTGGCGGTTGCGTCTGCGCGACGACTGCATGCGGCACCGCGAAGGCGATGACGAATGCCATGGTCTGGAGAGTTCTCATCGAGTCCCGGATCATCTGAAGAGCTGCCGGCAGGCGCCAGGGCAGCGGTATCCCGTGCGGATGCACGAGCGCCATCAGGCCTCTCTCGGAGGCCTTGCTGGGTCAGATGGTTCGGGGTGGGCGGTCCTCGCCGTCCAGTACGGAACTGGGTGCCGTGACCGATGGAGCAGGGTTCAGCGTGGCTTGTGCCCCGGGATGACGCAGATCCGGCGCGGTGGAAGCGAGAGGGATGAGCGAGCAGAAGCCGGCGCAAAGACGGCAGTCGTCAGTGGCCAGCGCGGCCTGGCCACCGTCATGGCCTGGTTCGGCGGAGTTGGCATGGGCATGGGCATGAGCATGGGCAT
>JAEWEW010000124.1 GCA_023389175.1 Pseudomonadota bacterium
CCGCAACCGCGCCGGCGCTGGTATCGAAGCCGTCGCGGAAGGTCGCCTCCAGCCAGGTATAGGCAGCGCTTGCGGTCCAGGCCGGAGCGAGCTCGGCGCCCCAGGCGAGCTCGACGCCCTTGCGCGACGTGCCGCCGGCATTGCGATAGGTGGTGCGGCCGCCGCTGTTGGTGTCCACCACGATCTCGTCGTCGGTGCGGATGCCGAACAGCGCGACATCGAGCCGCTGGGTCGACGTGGGACGGAACTTGCCCCCCACCTCGAGATGATTGCTGCGCGAGGCCGCCAACCCGAAGTTGAGCCCGCTCACGTTGCCCGGACGGTAGGCCAGCTCGCTGAAGGTCGGCGTCTCGAACCCACGGCCGGCCTGGACATACAGGTTGCTGCGGTCGCTCAGGTGCCAGACGATACCGCCCACCGGATTGACCGCGCTGAAGGAGCGCGCCCCGCTGTCGTCCGGGTTGCCCGCGCGCACGAAGTCGTCGCGGACGCGGAAGCGCACGCTGCTCGCGCGCAGGCCGCCGATGAGGGTCCATGATTCGGCCACATCCCAGCTCGCCTGGCCGAAGAGATCGGTGCTGTAGACCGTGTCGTCCTCGTCGCGCTTCAGCTCGCCCCGGCGCCCCCCGTCATTGACGAAGCCGCGCCGGCGCTCGCTCATCCTGTCGTGGTCGATGCCCGCGACGATGCGCACCCGGCCTTTCCCGGTAGCGAGGCGTTGCGAGTATTGCAGCCCGGCGCCGCCATAGCGGCGATCGAGCTCCACGATGCCGCCCGATGAGGTTGGCGCCGACTGCGCCGCGAGCGGGATCGAGAGCGCATTGTCCAGGTCCCGGCCGCCCGCATACAGCCGCGCGGTGATCGAGCGATCGACATCCAGGCGGTGCTCCGCGACCACGCCGGCCTGGTTCTGGTCGACCACCTTGCGCGCGTCCTGCAGCGCGACGATCGGCGCGACCTGGCGCGGGTTCGCCTCCGCCATCGCGCGGGTGAGTCCGCCGGGATCCTTGGCGAGCGGCTGGTCGAAGCGATTCGCGACGATGGTCACCTTGGTGTTGGCCGTCGCATTCACGGAGACCTTGGCATTGAAGTGACGCCGCCGCGCCGCGCTGTGGTCGCGATACCCGTCGGTGCGGATGTCGGCATGCTCGACCACCAGCCCGGTGGACCGCCACCGCCCGTTCATCCCGAGACCGTGGCGACGGAACCCGTCCGCGCCCGCCATGACGCTTGCGTCGGCCGTCGGCGGCGCCGAGCCGTCGGCGGTGAACGCCTGGATCACGCCGCCGGCCGCGTTGCCGTACAGCTGTGCGAGCGGCCCCCGCAGCACCTCGATGCGCGACGTGGAGCCCAGGCTAACCGTCGACGCCTGCCCCTGGCCGTCCGGCATGGTGGCGGGAATGCCATCCACCAGCAGGCGGATGCCGCGAATGCCGAAGGTCGAGCGCGTCCCGAAGCCGCGGATCGACACCTGCAGGTCCTGCGCATAGTTCTGCCGGTTCCGCGCGGTGACGCCGGGAATGCGGCCGAGCGGCTCCGAGAGATTCACCTGCGGCCCCGCCGCTTCGATCGTGGTGCGTTCCACCGCCTGGATGGCGGCCGGGGCATCGAAGGCCGCCTGCTCGGTGCGCGAGGCGGAGACCACCACCTCCGGCAGGCGGGCTGCCGGCGACTGCCCGCTGCCTTCGTCGGCCGCCATGAGAACGCCGGGGGTGAACAGGCCGGGCAACAAGGAGATTCCTGCGAACAATCCCGGCCCCGACCAGGGAAGGCGGGCAGGCAGCCGCTGGCGCCTCTTTCGGGCAGGATGCCGCGCCGGGCCTCGCGCGCGACGCGGGCTCGGAGCATACCCTGCTTCGATCGGCAGGTCGGCCTGTCGGCGGCTGGCTCGCATCGGGTCGTCTCCGATCATGGGCTGGCGATGAGCAAGCCGTTCGGGTCGGCTCGAAAGAAGCCCGCTTATGGAGCGGACGGCGGCCGCACCGGGCCCGCGACGGCCGGGGCGGCTATCGCGATCCTATACCATTGTTCCCGCGCGACACCGCGCACAGGACCAAGCGTGCCAGCTGCTACCCCCGTCATCCTTCGGACAGCCCCCCAGGTGGAAGCCCTGGACGTCATCTTCATCGAAGGCTTCCAGGGAGAGACGGTCGTCGGCATCAACAAGGACGAGGTGAGCGTCCCGCAGACCGTGCGCATCGATGTCGCTGCCGGCCGGACGTCGCTGCCTGCCTGCGCCACCGACCGGATCGCGGACACCATCGACTACGGTGCCGTGCATGGCGCGCTCGAGCAGCTGCTCGCGACGCACCGGGTGCGGATGCTGGAAGCGCTCGCGGAGGCGATTGCCCGCCTGCTGATCGACCGCTTCGGGGCGCAGTGGGTTCGGGTCGCCGTGGCCAAGCCGCGCAAGTACGACAACGTCGCCGCGGTCGGCGTGATGATCGAACGGCGCGCCGGCGAGCACCCCGCCTGAGGGGCGCGGGCCAGGCCCGCTAGCCCACGATCCCGGCCTTGCGGTCCGCGACGCGGGGCGACTTGAGGTTGAGCAGGTTCCCCGCCAGGATCAGCATTGCCCCCAGCGCCGTGAACAGGTCGATGGCCTCCGTGTAGACCAGCCAGCCCACCACGGCGCTCAGCGGCACGCGCAGGAAATCCATCGGCACGACCACGGTGGCATCCGCATACCGCAACGCGCGGGTCATGCAGTAGTGGGAGAAGGTCCCGCAGAACGCGATGACCAGCACCCAGGCCCAGCCGACCGCCGAGGGCCAGCGCCAGACGGCGATGGCCGGCAGCAGGCCGATCGCGGACTGGATCACCACCATCCAGAAGAGGATGGAAACCACGCTTTCGGTGCGGGTGAGCGACTTCACCATCGTCACCGACATGCCGAATCCGACCGCGGTCGCGAGGGCAATCAGCTGTCCGACGTTGGCGTCCGAGGCCCCCGGACGCACGATCACGATCACGCCGACCAGCCCGAGCAGCACCGCGACCACCTTCCACGCGGTCATGCGCTCGCCGAGCAACGTCACCGCAAGGATGGCGGTCCAGATCGGCATGGTGAACTCGATCGACACCACCTGCGCAAGCGAGATCAGCGTGACCGCGAGCAGCCAGCCGTACTGGGCAAGGTAGTGCACCGAATTGCGCGCCACATGCAGCCACAGGCGCGACGTCCGCATCGCGGCGAGACCGCCGGCGCGGTGGACCAGCGGATAGATCATCAGGAACCCGATGATCGATCGCATCTCCATCACCTGGATGAGGTTCATCTCGCGGGCCGCCTCGCGGCCGGCTACCGGCATGACCAGCATCAGGCTGAGCCAGCCCGCCATCCAGATGGCCGCCCGCAAGGTGGAGGCGCTGGAGGTCATCGGGAAGAAAGGCGCATGGAGAAGCGCATCGCCGCAGGAGGAGCAATGCAAAAGGCCACCCCTTGCGGGGTGGCCTTCTGACTCAGGGGTTTGCCTGACGATGTCCTACTTTCACGGGCGACTGCCCACTATCATCGGCGCTAGAGCGTTTCA
Source organism: Pseudomonadota bacterium (assembly GCA_023389175.1). Lineage (GTDB taxonomy): Bacteria > Pseudomonadota > Gammaproteobacteria > Burkholderiales > Burkholderiaceae_E > Lautropia. Next base: position 3,534 of record JAEWEW010000124.1, read on the forward strand.
CGGTCCTGTTCGGGATGGGAAGGGGTGGTTCCACTCCGCTATGGTCGTCAGGCATGACTTGTTGGCCGCTCGTCCCGGGGAACGCTCGGCCCAATCCGGCAGTAATCGACGTGTGATTGCACGAACGAATCCAGGTTCGTTCTCGTAGAAACCAAGCGGCGGTTCTTTCGAACGCAAACCTGATCTCGCAAAACTATAGGGTCAAGCCTCACGGGCAATTAGTATCGGTTAGCTTCGCACATTACTGCGCTTCCACACCCGACCTATCAACGTCCTGGTCTTGGACGACCCTTCAGGGGGATCAAGTCCCCAGGGAAATCTCATCTTCAGGCAAGTTTCCCGCTTAGATGCTTTCAGCGGTTATCTCTTCCGCACTTAGCTACCCTGCGATGCCACTGGCGTGACAACAGGTACACCAGA
>JAEWEW010000234.1 GCA_023389175.1 Pseudomonadota bacterium
GTGCCGCCGGCGGTGCTCGAAGGCCTGCAGGCGCTGGCCGGCGAGACCGGCTGAACCGGCGCGTGGAGCGCCGCTGGGGAACGCTTGACGCCCCGATCGGGCGCCAACTAGCATGCAAATCAAGAGCATGCGCATCCGAGAGCGGGGAATCTTCATGAAACGATGGGCGGTCCGCTGGTTGGGTCTCTTTGCTTATCTCGCGCTCGGCAGCTCCGCACTGGCCCAGTCGCTCACCGTCTACAGCAGCGTCGATGAGGCGAACGCCAGGAAGATCCTGTCGGCCTTCACGGCCGACACCGGGGTCAAGGTCGACATGGTATTTCTGTCGACCGGGCCGGCGCTCTCGCGCATCCAGGCCGAGGCGAACCGGCCGCAGGCCGACGTCTGGTTCGGCGCGCCGGTGGAGAATCACGAACTGGCGCGTGATCGCAAGCTGACCGAGCCCTACACCGGTGCCGATGCCAGCGGCCTGGCGCCGCAGTACAAGGATGCCAACGGTTCCTGGTATGCGATCTACACCAACCCGCTGGCGATCGGTGTCCGCACCGACCAGTTGCAGAGCCGCGGCGTGCCGGTGCCGCGTTCCTGGGCCGATCTGATCAAACCCGACTATCGCGGCCTGATCCAGATGCCCTCGCCGCAGACCTCGGGGACCTCCTACGAAGTGATCGTCACCCTGAGCAAGCTGATGGGCGAAGACGAAGCGTTCAAGTACATGAAGGCGCTGGCACCGAACATCCAGACCTATACGCAAAGCGGGACGGCGCCCAGCGCCGCGCTCGGTCTGGGTCAATGCGCCATCGCGCTGCAGTTCACGCCGGGCTTCCTGCAACTCAAGGACAAGGGCTTTCCGGTCGACGTCGTGTTTCCGAGCGAAGGTGTCGGTCACGAGGTGGCGGCCGTTTCGATCCTGAAGGGCGCGCAGCACACGAAGGAAGCGCGCGCGCTGGTGGACTGGATCATCTCCCGGAAGGGCCAGCAGGCGATGGTCGACGCCAAGACCTATTTCCTGCCGATTCGCGACGACGTGAGCGCCGGCAAGGGTGTGCCGTCGCTCGGCGAAATCAAACTGGTCGAAGCCGAGCCCGGCTTCGCGTCGAAGAACCGCAAGCGCCTGGTCGACCGCTGGCTCAAGGACGTGCTCGGACAGTAGCGCAGGAGGCTGTCGGCCAAGCCATGCGCCGCACTCCGGCTGCGATCGAGCAGCTCAGGCGGCTCGGGCGCGATCCGGTTCTGCTGGCCCTGATCGTCGCGATCTTCGCCTGTCTTGCCGTATTCGTCCTGTTTCCGCTGGTCCGGGTCCTCATGGTCAGCCTGCAGGACGACGCCGGCCAATGGTCGCTCGAGCAATACCGGCTGGTCGTCGAGCGCAGGCTGTACTGGAACGCGCTGGTCAACAGCGTGGCCGTCGCGACCGTCACCGGCATCGTCAGCGTTGCGCTCGGCTACCTGCTGGCGTTCGTCATCGCGCGCACCGACGTGCCGTTCAAGCGCACCCTTCACCTCACGGCACTGTTGCCGGTCATCTCGCCGCCCTTCGTCACGGCGGTGTCGATCCTGTTCCTGTTCGGATTCAACGGCCTCGTCACGCGGCACCTGCTGCGCCTGGACGACTTCAGCATCTACGGCTTCCGCGGCGTAGTACTGTCGCAGATCCTGACCTTCACCCCGATCGCCTACCTGACCCTGCGCGGCGTGCTGCAGTCGCTGAGCCCGACGCTGGAGGATGCCAGCTTCAATCTCGGCGGCAGCCGCTGGCAGACTTTCAGGCGCGTGACCTTGCCGCTGTCGCTGCCCGGGGTGGCCAGCGCCTTCCTGGTGGTGTTCATCGAATCGCTCGCGGATTTCGGCAATCCGCTCGTGCTGGCCGGGGCGGCGTTCCCGATGCTTGCCACCCAGGCCTACCTCGAGATCACCGGGTCGTTCGATCTGCCGCGTGGCGCCGCGCTCGCGGTGATGCTGCTCGTCCCCAGCGTTACCGCCTTCGCAGTCCAGCGCTACTACCTCGCGAAGCGCCAGTACATCACCGTCACCGGCAAGCCCGGCGACGCTACTTCCCGGCTCGTGAGCGCAGGCACCAAGTGGTCGTTGTATGCCGTGGCCGTGCTGTTTTTCCTCGTCGTGGCGGGGTTCTATGCGGTGATCCTGGCGGGCGCCACGACGCGGGTCTGGGGCAGCGACAACACCCCCACGCTGGAGCACTTCCACTACGTGTTCCAGGTCGGATTCGACTCGGTGAAGGACACGCTGGTGATCGCGATCGCGTCGACACCGATCAGCGGGTTGCTCGGCATGCTGATCGCCTTCGTCGTGGTGCGCCGCAACTTCCCGGGCAAGGGTCTGATGGAGTTCGGTTCCATCCTCAACTTCGCGGTGCCCGGCACCGTCGTCGGCATCGGCTACGTCCTGGCGTTCAACGGTCCGCCGCTGATCCTGACCGGAACCCTCGCGATCCTGGTGCTGGCCTTTGTCTTCCGCTACATGCCGGTGGGCACGCAATCGGCGATGGCGGTGCTGCGCCAGATCGATCCTTCAATAGAAGAGGCCGCGCAGAATCTCGGCGCAGGCAGCCTCACGACGTTCCGCAGGGTAACCTTGCCCCTGATCGCTCCGGCCTTCTTCTCGGGCCTCGTCTACGCGTTCGTGCGCGCGATGACGGCGATCAGCGCGGCCATCTTCCTGGTTTCGGCACACTGGAACCTCATGACGGTCCAGATCCTGAGCCAGGTCGGCTCCGGACGCCTGGGCGTCGCAGCCGCCTTCAGCGTCGTGCTCATCGCCATCGTCGTCGCCGCCATCGGTATGATCGGCCTGCTGGTCCGGCGCATGGCTCCTATCGGCGGCGAGATCCGCTTCGGATGAAACCAACCCCCCTTGAGCCTTCGGCTCTACCCCCCTCCTATGGTCGCCTGTGTCAACAGGGACGTGGTGTTTGATGCATGCCGATCGAACCGGTGATGCGTCCTGGGGCGAAGAAGCGACGATGAATCAGACTCCTATGCGCGGGTTGGGTAC
>JAEWEW010000260.1 GCA_023389175.1 Pseudomonadota bacterium
CGCGGAGCGGCTGGCGCGGGAAATGCTCGCTGCAGCGGAGCGCGGCGACTGGCAAGGCGTGACCAGGCTGCGCCGCCGCATCCCCGGCCTGGCCCGCACGCTTCACCGCCAGTGGCTCGAGCGCCGCGCAAACGACGTTGCGAGCGAAAGGGAACTCGAGAAGGCGCGGACTGCGGTCATCCGCCGGGTGCTGGTGGTGGATGACCGGATCCGCGCGCTCGCGGACGCCTCCGACGCGCAGGTCGACCGCTGGCTTCGTGGCGCGACTGCCACTCGCTCGCTCAACTGACGCGCGTCCGCGTCGCATCCGTCCGTCGCGCGGTGTCCCGCCCCTAGAATAGGGCTCGAGACAGGAGACCGCCGTGGATGCGAACTTGCACTCCTCGTTCCGACCGATCGAGCTGGACGAGGCCGCCGACTTCCGCGTGGAAGGCACCATGGCGGTCCGCTCGCTGGTACGCGAGCTGCTCGGCTCCCGCTCGCTGGTCGTGGTCTACGCCGCGGACGACCCGGACGTCTTCCTCGTCACCCGCATCCTCGCACTGGAGGCGGACACGGTGGAGTTCGACTTCAGCGGCCGGAACGACCATCGCGACGCGCTGCTCGCCGCGCCCTGGCTGACCGTGGTCGGAACGCCCGGGCCGGTCAAGATCCAGTTCAGGGTCACCGGCGCGGAGCTGGTCCGTGCCGCCCCGGGAAGCCCACCGGGCGCCGGCGAGCGGCTGAGCGCGCTGCTGCCCTCCGAAGGATGGCGGGTACAGCGGCGCAACGCCTTTCGCGTCCGTCCGATGCCGCAGGACAAGGCACGCGTCATGTTGCGGACCGACGATGGCGGTGATGTCGGCGGGCCGCTGACCGATCTTTCCGCCGGCGGCCTCTCGTTCGAGTGGCCGGCCGGCCAGCCAATTCCCGAGCTCGGTGCGACGCTGCATCACTGCCGCATCGAGGCGGACGGTCGTGCCGCGATTCCCTGCGACCTGCGCATCGTCCGCATCGACACGACGGGTGCCGACGAAGCCGCCGCCGTTGCGCGCGTCAGTGCCGAGTTCCATGCGATGCCGCATGAAGTCTGCCGCTCGGTGCAGCTCTACGTGATGGACATCGAGAAGCGCGGCCGCGCAGCGCAGCGACGCCCCGACCCGGTACGCTGACCGGCGCTTCCAACGATCACGCCCGGGGGCCGACGGCCCGCGGCCGGACCCAGCGCACCGCTTTCCGCCGCTTCTGAAGCCGGCCGGCGCGCCTGCTGAAACGACCGGTTACGACTCGCCGCGCCGCGTCCGCGGCTTTGCGGCGCGCCGGTTCCCACGTCGCAAACCGCGTCCCATCGCGCGTCGACCCGCGTGACCGACCTGGCACCGGCCTACTACTTCCCCGGCATCGGCGTCTCTCGCGCGAAGCTGGTGACGAACGAGTGGCAGGCGTTCAGCTTCGCCACGCTGGACGTGGCCGACCGCAATCCGGGCGGCGGCGCGATGAGCGAGGACGCGTTCCGCCAGGCCCCGCCGCCGCTCGACTGACCAAAGGAAAAGGCCGGCTTGCGCCGGCCCTTCCAGTCGCTGCGCCCGACTTCCATCGGGCGCATGCGCATCGGCCGTCAGGCGGCCCGGATGTTGGAGGCCTGCGGGCCCTTCTTGCCCTGGACCACCTCGAACTGCACCCGCTGGTTCTCCGCGAGCGTGCCGTCACCGGTCTGGACGTCATTCGCGTGGGCGAACACGTCCTTGCCGCCGTTCTCCGGCATGATGAAACCGAAGCCCTTGGTGCTGTTGAACCACTTGACGATTCCGATCTGAGTTGTCATGTCGATATTCCGAAAGTAGATGACGTGCGGCAACACCGTGCCACCGCGCGGCAGAGATCTCAAGATATCGACTCGGGGTAACTCGTATCGCCTGGGCCGCGGGGCGCCGATGGAACGGACGCCTGGGCTCGGGACAGAAAGACCGGTAAGTGGATGGTCTTGCAAATGTCTACCCGGGCACTATACATGAGTCCGGCGGGAAATGCCCATCGGCATGCCGCCGGTGTGGCCATCGGCCACGAGCCGCCGCCCTGACCTGCAGCTGCTTCAGCGATCCTTCATGCCGCCGTCACGCAGCACCCCGCCGGCATCCGCCTTCTGCACCCCGCAGCGCACGGGGGGACAGGGAAACCCGTAGTAGCGCTGGTTCAGGTACGCGGCGACCGAGTCCACCTCGTCCTCCCGGAAGGCCGCGTTGCTGTTCTCGCTCCAGCGCCGGACCTGGGCGCGCAGGCCCTCGAAGTCACGCGCGATGCGGGATTCGCGTCGATGGACCGATCGCTCGTGGCAGCCGGTGCAGTTGCTCTCGTAGAGCGTGCGGCCCAGCTCGGCGTCCTGGGCTTTGGCGACGCCGCAGGCGAGCAGGCCCAGCGCGATCAAGCCGCCTGCTGTCCATCCACATGCAAGTCTCATCGGAAGCCTCGATGCGCAGGAATGCGCCCTTCAATGCTACCGCCGGAATCCGGCTGCGCGTGCGTCGCCGTCGGGTTGCCGACCCGGCACATGGCTGCCGTACTCCCGTCGGCCGGGAGCCGCCGCAAGCGGCTTCCTGGCCGGCAGCGGGGATGAGATCGGGTAGAGTGGGAACGATGGTCGTTCTGTGTCACGCAATCGACGTTGCATGCCTCGAGGAAGGCCCACCGGTGGCGCGCACTCTCTTCCGGCGGAAGATGTTCGCCCTGGGCAGCCCCAGGGCACTCGCCGCGTGAGCATGCCCCGTCGGTCCAACGCCTCGTTGCAGCGTTGGCTTGCCAGGCTGCTGGACGCGCTGCAGCTCTCGCTGAGGCCCCCTTTTCCGGCGAAGCGTCTCGCCGCGGCTCGCATCTCGGCCCAACTGTGCGACCGCCTGCCGGATCGGCCGGGCCTGTGGCTTCGCACGACGAAGGATGGAGCGCAGGACTTCTTCTCGGTGAGGGACAGGAACGGCGTGCTCTATGCCAACACGGGTCGCCTTCTGCCGGTCGCCATTCCCGTGGCTCGGTTGAGAGGTTACTGGGTCCGGCTGGAGTAGCGTTGGATGTCGGCTGCCCTCACGCCTCTCGCGATCGCCGACTAGACCTGCATGTTCATGATGTCGGTGTAGGCGGACACCAGCTTGTTCCGCACGGTCACCGCCGCCTGGAAGCCGATCTGGGCCTTCTGCATCGACACCATGGTCTGCTCGAGCGTGGCGCCTGGCACGCCGGCCTGGAAGTCGCGCTGCAGCTTGCCGGCATCGAGCTGTGCCTCGTTGATCTGCTTGAGCGCGCCCGACAGCACCGTGGAGAAGCCGCCCTCGGCCGCCGGCTCGACCTTCGCCGCCGGACGAACGCCGCCCGCGGGCGCAACGCGTTCCGGCCGGGCGGCGGCCGCGGCGGCCTCGGCGGCGGCTCGCAGGGCTGAGCTGGGAAATCGCACTTCCATGATGTTCGTCATCGTAGCGCCGGCGCGGCGCTGACGTGCCCGAAATAGCGGGGATCCAGCCCGCTAATTGGCCCATATCACCGCGGCCGGTTGCCGAATAATCGGCGCGAAGCTCAGGGAAACGCCGGGCCGCTCCAGGCTTCCTTGACCCCCCGGGGGGCGCCGGGCAGGGCCCGGCCCCGGGGCACTCTCAAACGGATCCGACGACAACGTGGCAGACGCAGCTCTACCGGCACCCGGCCTCTCCGGGATACCCATGGCCCAGCGGGTCAAGGCCGGCATCGGCATCATCGCGCTGATCGCGGTGGCCGTCTCCGCCTTCATGTGGTCGCGCCAGCCCGATTGGCGCGTGCTCTACGCGAGCCTCTCCGACAAGGACGGCGGCGCGGTGGTCGCGGCGCTTGCCCAGATGAACCTGCCCTACAGGTTCACCGAAGGCGGCGGCGCCATCATGGTGCCGGCCGAGCATGTCCACGACGTGCGGCTCAGGCTCGCATCCCAGGGCCTGCCGCGCGGCGGCAACGTCGGCTTCGAGCTGATGGAGAACCAAAAGTTCGGCACCACGCAGTTCCAGGAACGGCTCAATTTCCAGCGCGGCCTCGAAGGCGAGCTCGCCCGCTCGATCCAGGCGCTTGCCGCGGTCGAGACCGCGCGGGTTCATCTCGCCCTGCCTGTCTCCAACGGATTCCTGCGCGAGCAGCAGAAGCCTTCGGCCTCCGTGCTGCTGCGCCTTCATCCCGGCCGGATGCTGGAGCGCCAGCAGGTCGCGGGCATCCTGCACCTGGTCGCCTCCTCGGTGCCGGACATGACGCCGCGCCAGGTGTCGGTGGTGGACCAGAACGGCACGCTCATCTCCGACTTCGAGGCGACCGCGAACGGGCTCGATGCGAGCCAGCTCGACTACGTCCGCCAGGTGGAGGCGGCCCTCAACCGGCGGGTCATGGACATCCTGGAGCCGATCGTCGGTGCCGGCAACGTCCGCTCGCAGGTGACCGCGGACCTCGACTTCACCCGGACCGAATCGACCGCCGAGCTCTATCGGCCGAACCAGGCGCCGGAGGCGGCCGCCATCCGCAGCCAGCAGTCGGTGGAATCCCGTGAGCGCGACGGCGCCGCGAGCAACGGCGGCGTGCCGGGAGCGCTGAGCAACCAGCCGCCGGAGTCGGGCAGCGCCCCGATCAACGGCGCGCCCCAGCAGACCCAGGCCGCCCGGGCGGACGGCGGCGCGACCGCCGACACCAACATGCGGCGCGAGTCGGTCACCAACTACGAGGTCGACAAGACGGTGCGCGTGACGCGCAATCCGACCGGCTCGGTCAAGCGGCTGTCGGTGGCGGTGCTGGTCAACCATCGGCAATCGCTCGACGCCGAGAACCGGGTCGTCTCCACGCCCCTCACCGCGCAGGAGCTCGAGAGCATCAATGCCCTGGTGCGCGATGCGGTGGGCTTCTCGCGCGACCGCGGCGATTCGCTCAACGTCGTCAACGCCGCGTTCACGCGCATCGAGCAGCCGACGCCGCCGGAGCTGCCGCTGTGGCGCCAGCCGGAGAACATCGCGCTCGCAAAGGATCTCGGCAAGCAGTTCGGCTTCGTGCTGCTCGCCCTGCTCATCCTCATGATGCTGATCCGGCCCGCGCTGAAGGCGGCGACACGGCCACCGGCGCCGCCGCCGGGCATCGCCGAGAGCGTCGACGAGGAGCTCGAGCTGCCCGCCCCGCGGTCCGAGCCGACGGTCGCCCGCGAGCTCAAGCTGCCAGCCGGCTACCAGGGCTCCGGCATGACCGAGGCGCAGACCCGGGCGCTGGAGCTTGCCCGCACCGACCCCACCGCGGTGGCCACGGTGGTCAAGGACTGGATCAACGGCGAGAAGCCGGCGAACGCATGATGGCCGGATACGACGAGAACGGCACGCTCGACGCCGCCGTCCTGCTCCTCGCCCTCGGCGAGGAAACCGCGGCCGAGGTCTTCAGGCAGCTCACGCCGAAGGAGGTCCAGTCGATCGGCGAGGTGATGGCGAGGACCCAGTTCACCACCAAGGACCATGTGAACCGCGTGCTGGAGCGCTTCCACGAGCAGGCGGCCGCGCAGAGCACGCTGGTGGACGACTCCAACGCCTACGTGCGGGACGTGCTGCGCCGCGCCCTCGGCGAGGAGAAGGCCGGCATGCTGATCGACCGGATCACCCAGGGCAGCGACGTGACCGGCATCGAGAGCCTGCGCTGGATGGATGCCGCGTCCATCGCGGAGCTGGTCCGCGGCGAGCATCCGCAGATCATCGCGTCGATCCTGGTGCACCTGGAGCGCGACCAGGCCTCCGCCATCCTGCTGCAGCTCACCGAGGAGCTGCGCGCCGACGTGGTGCTGCGCATCGCGACCCTCGACGGCATCCAGCCGAACGCGCTCAAGGAGCTGAACGAGGCGCTCTCGCTGCTGCTCGCCGGCGGCGAGCAGGTCAGGCGCACCCGCCTCGGCGGCAGCAAGACCGCGGCGGAGATCATCAACTTCCTCGGCGGCACGGCCGACGTGGCCCTGCTCGACGCCATCCGCGCGGAGGATCCGGACCTCGCGCAGGCGATCGAGGACCAGATGTTCACCTTCGACGACCTGATCAACCTGGACGACAAGTCCATCCAGGTGCTGCTGCGCGAGATCCAGAGCGAGGACCTGGTGATCGCGCTCAAGGGCGCCGACGCGCCGCTGCGCGAGAAGATCTTCAAGAACATGAGTCAGCGCGCCGCCGAGACGCTGCGCGAGGACCTGGAGGACCGCGGGCCGGTGAAGCTCTCCGAGGTCGAGGCCCAGCACAAGGAGATCCTGAAGACCGTTCGCCGTCTGGCCGATGCGGGCCAGATCGCGGTGGGCGGCGGCGGTGGGGACGAGTTTGTCTGAATCACGTTCCCGGGTGATCCGCGGCGCCGCCGCCGGCTGGAAACCGCTGCAGGTGGCAAGGCTCGGCCAGGCGCCAGCGCGCAAGGCGAGCGGCGCCGCCGAAGCCACGGTCGCCGACGCAGCGGCGCAGGTGGAGGCGCGCATCGCCTCGGCTTTCGAGGAGGGCGTCGCCGAAGGCCTCTACCGCGCGAGCACCGAGCAGCAGGATCGTGAACGGCAGCTCGGCCTGTCGGCACAGCAGCGCTGGGACGGCCTGCTGGACGGACTGGCCCAGGGCATCTGCGAGATCGAGAGCCGGCTTGCCGACCGGCTGCTCGACCTCGCGGCCATGATGGCGGCCAGCATCGCCTGCCGGGAGATCACGCTCGCGCGGGACCGCATCGAACCGGTGCTGGCCGAGGCGCTCGCGCTGGTCGGTGGCGCGAGCCGGCAGCTCGAGGTCACCGCGCATCCGTCCGACTGCGAGGCGATCGATGCCTGGCTGCGCGCGCAGTGCGGCGACAGCACCCTCGCGATCCGCGCGGACCCGACCGTCGCGCCCGGCGGCTGCCTGCTGCGTGCCGACGACGCCACTCTCGATGCCACCCTGCAGACCCGGATCCGGCGCACGCTGGCATCGGTCGGCATCGTCGGCGACCAGGCCGACGCGGTGGTCGCCGCCGCGGTCGCCCCCGACGATCCGCCCTACCCGGTCGGCGCGCCGCATTCACCGGACGAGCGGGCATGACCCGGCTCTCCAACTTCCTCGAGAACTGTGCCGAGATGGCGCAGCTCGCGCAGCCGATCGCGCGCCATGGCCGCCTCACGCGGGTCACCGGCATGGTCGCCGAGGCCTGTGGGCTGAGGCTGCCGGTCGGTGGCCTGTGCCGACTGCAGTCGGTCGACGGCCAGTCGGTGGAGGCCGAGGTGGTCGGCTTCAACGGCGAGCGGCTGCTGCTCATGCCTGCGAGCGACACGGCGGGCCTCGCCCAGAGCACCCTGGTCGCGCCGCACGAGCCGGTTGCGCTGCGACCGCGGCTCGATCGGCCGGCGCACCCGTGGCGGCGGGCATCGGACCGGATGCGGCACCTGCCGATGGGCAACGGCCTGCTCGGCCGGGTGGTGGACGCCGCCGGCCTGCCGCTCGACGGGCTCGGCGCGCTGACCGCGACCACGCCCGCGCCGATCTACGGCCGCCGCATCAACGCGATGGACCGCGAGCCGATCCGCGACCCGCTCGATACCGGCGTGCGCGCGATCAACGGCCTGCTCACCGTCGGCCGCGGCCAGCGCCTCGGCCTCTTCGCCGGAGCCGGAATCGGCAAGAGCGTGCTGCTCGGCATGATGGCGCGCTACACCGGCGCCGACGTCATCGTGGTCGGGCTGGTCGGCGAACGCGGCCGCGAGATCAAGGAGTTCGTCGACGACATCCTCGGCCAGGACGGACGCCGGCGCTCGGTGGTCGTCGCGGCGCCGAGCGATTCGCCGCCGATCGCCCGCCTGCAGGGCGCCAACTATGCCACCGCGGTCGCGGAGCACTTCCGCGACCAGGGCCTCAACGTGCTGCTGCTGATGGATTCGCTCACGCGCTACGCGATGGCCGCCCGCGAAGTCGCGCTCGCGATCGGCGAGGCCCCCGCGACCAAGGGCTATCCGCCGTCGGTCTTCGCCCGGCTGTCCACGCTGGTGGAGCGCACCGGCAACGGCATCCATGGCGTCGGCTCGATCACGGCGTTCTACACGGTCCTCGCCGAAGGCGACGACCAGCAGGATCCGATCGCGGACGCCGCGCGCTCCTTTCTCGACGGTCACGTCGTGCTCAGCCGGACGCTGGCCGACGCCGGCCACTATCCGGCCATCGACATCGAGCAGTCGATCTCGCGCGTGATGAGCAGCGTCACGCCGTTGGACCATCAGCTTGCGGCGCGACGGCTCAAGGCATTGTGGGCGCGCTACCAGCGCAGCCGCGAGCTGATCTCGATCGGCGCGTACGTGCCGGGAAGCGACGCCCAGACCGACCTGGCCATCCGGCTGATGCCGAAGATCGAGCGCTACCTCTGCCAGGAGACCGGCGAGCGCTGCAACCTGGTCGAGTCCCGGGCGGCGCTGGATCGGCTGCTCGGACTGGACGGCATCGCCATGGAGGATGAATCGCCGTGAAGCCCGCGCCGCTCAAGCTGGTGATCGAGCGCTACCGCCGCCTCCGCGACGATGCCGCGGCGGCGCAGGCGCGCGTGCAGATGGAGCGGGACACCGCGCTGCGGACCCTGCAGACGCTCGAGCACTATCGCGACGAGCAGCACGAGCGGGCGCGTGCCGCGCAGCAGCAGGTGCTGTCGACCGCGCATCTGCTGCTGCGCACCCGCTTCAGCGGCAAGCTCGAGGAAGCGATCGCGCTGCAGAGGGAGCGGATCGCGGCGATCGAGGAGCGGATCGCGGCCTGCCGCGACCGCGTGCTCGGCTGCCAGCAGCGGCTGAAGGGCGTCGAGTCGATCGAACAACAGCGGGCCGCGGTCGCCCGCAAGCGGGCCGACCGCGCCGACCAGCTCGGCACCGACGAGCATGCCGCGCAGGCCCACGAGCGCAACCGGCGGACCGGCGACCAAGCGTCGTGGCACCGGTCGAGCGCGCCGGCCGGATACGAGGATCTGCAATGAACGCCACCGACGCCCTGCCCCCGACTTCCGCCCGCATCGCCGGCGCATCCCGTGACGGCCGGCAGAAGGAACCCAAGGCAGGCGCCCCGGCCGACGCGGTTGCGCTCTTTGCCGAGATGGTCTCCCGGGCGGCAGAACGGCTTGACGGCGAGCGGGCGTCCGCGAACGGAACCCGCGCGGAAGCGGACAGGTCGACCCGCAGCCCGTCGCCCGACGAGGCGAACCCGGTCGCCGGGACGGCGCCGCTTCCCGCAGCCCGCGAGGCAAGCGACGCCGGCAGGGACGCCATGGC
>JAEWEW010000293.1 GCA_023389175.1 Pseudomonadota bacterium
ACCGTCTCCGCCCGCGACGGCATCGCGCCGTCGATCCAGGCGCCGATCTCCGCCGGGCGGCCGCGCAGCACGTCGCGCCCGAATCCCGGCGGGATCTCGAGGGCGAGCGAGATCTCGCCGCTGCGCATGCGCCGATCCATGTCGGCATGATCCTCGAGCGGCGCCTTCTCGACGAAGTAGCGCGAGCCGGAGAGCTCCAGCACGTAGCCCTGGCTGACGGTGCTCTGGTCCCTGTCGAGGACAGCGAACTTGAGGTTCTCCACGTCCATGTTGATGCCGAAGCCGATCACGAACAGCAGCACGATGGAGCCGACCAGCGCGAGCGTCGCGCGCACCGGATCACGGCGCAGTTCCAGCGACTCGCGCCAGGTATAGCTGAGCAGGCGCCGCATGCTGAAGCGGCGGCCGACGGGCACGGACGCCGCCACCCGGTCTCCCCGTGGGGACGTGTCGGACGACGTCGCGGGCGACGTGGCGGACACCCCGGCGGGCGCCGCTGCCGGCGGGGCCGACGACCGCCCCGAGTCCCCGGGCGCGGCATCGCCGTCGGCTTCGATCAGGTAGCCGATGAAGGCCTCTTCCAGCGTGGCGGCGTCGCGCTTTCGCATCAGCTCGGCGGGCGTGTCGCTGTCGAGCACCTTGCCCGCATGCATCATCGACATGCGGTCGCAGCGCTCCGCCTCGTTCATGAAGTGCGTGGAGATGAAGATGGTGACCCGATCCCGGCGGGACAGCTCGACCAGGAAGCGCCAGAACTGGTCACGGGCGACCGGATCGACGCCCGAGGTCGGCTCGTCCAGGATCAGCAGCTCCGGTTGGTGGACCATGGCGACCGCGAGCGACAGGCGTTGGCGCATGCCGAGCGGAATCGCGGGCGGCAGGCTGTCGCGGACGGGCTCGAGGCCGAAGCGCGCCAGCATCTCGTCCACGCGGGCGGCAACCGCCGTCTCCGGAACATGGAAGAGCCGGGCATGCAGCACCAGGTTCTGCGCCACGGTCAGCTCGCCGTAGAGCGAGAACGACTGCGACATGTAGCCCACGCGGCGGCGGGTATCGAGGTCGTGCGGGTCCACCTCGTGGCCGAAGATCCACGCCCTGCCCTCGCTCGCCGGCAGCAGCCCGGTCAGCATCTTCATCGTCGTGGTCTTGCCGCAGCCGTTGGAGCCGACGAAGCCGAAGATCTCGCCGCGCCCGATCCGAAAGTCCACATGGTCGACCGCGACGAAGTCGCCGAACCGCATCGTCAGGTCGCGCGCCTCGATCGCGATGTCCTGGTGCGTGCCGGCGAAGGGCGGGATCGTGACCGGCTGGTGGCCCTGCTTTCGCTCATCCGGCAGCAGCTCGATGAAGGCGGCCTCGAGGGAAGACCGCCCTGTGCGCGCGAGGAGCTCGGCCGGGGTGCCGGTCGCCAGAACCTGTCCGGCGTCCATCGCCACCAGCCAGTCGAAACGCTGCGCCTCGTCCATGTACGCGGTGGCGACGACGACGCTCATCCCCGGGCGATCCGCGCGGATGCGCGCGATCAGGTCCCAGAACTGCCTTCGGGCGAGCGGATCGACGCCGGTGGTCGGTTCGTCGAGGACGAGCAGGTCCGGATCGTGAATCAGCGCACAGCACAACCCGAGCTTCTGCCGCATCCCGCCGGAGAGCTTCCCGGCGGGCCGCCCGAGGAACGGCAGCAGCCCGGTGCTCGCGGTGAGCTCGTCGATGCGCCGGCGGCGCTCCTTCGCGTCATGGCCGAACAGCCGCGCGAAGAACTGCAGGTTCTCCTCCACCGTGAGCGACGGGTAGAGGTTGCGTCCCAGTCCCTGGGGCATGTAGGCAATCCTGGGGCAGACGGCCAGGCGGTGCCGGCGGCTCGCCATGTCGCCGCCGAGCACCTGGAGCCGGCCCTCCTGCAGCGCGCGGGCGCCGGCCACCAGGGCCAGAAGGCTGGACTTGCCCACGCCATCCGGGCCGATCAGCGCGACCATGCGTTCCGCCGGCACCTCCAGGTCGACACCGGCGAGCGCGACGGCACGCCGGTAGCGCAGGTGCACGCCCTCCAGTCGTATCACCGGAGGCATGGCAGCGGGGCCGGGATTCGGCCGCATCACCAGGCCCTGTCCACTCCGCGGCCCTAGGAGGCTGTCGGAGTTGGAAAGGCGGCCGCGCGGCGGCTGCCAGGGATGAGATGCAAGGCGCCCGAAGGGGTCGATATCCGTCGATATCGACCCCTTCGGACAACGCCGCAGATCGCCCTGGCAGCCGTCGCCCTTCGGGTTCGCACCTCTTCGGGCCCCAGGCCGCGTTGCGCAACCTGGTCGATATCGACGGATATCGACCAGAACACGCGCCTTGCCTGGGGCCCGAGGAGGTACGAACGCGACCGCCTCTCCAACTCCGACAGCCTCCTAGGTGTGAAGGCCCAATAGGTTGTTTGTGTCCATTCGGACTGGATTTGAGAAACTGGTCATCGCCAAACGATCAGTCCACTCAAGGAATCCAGCCGAATGAACAC
>JAEWEW010000378.1 GCA_023389175.1 Pseudomonadota bacterium
TCCATGCCCGCGACGCGGTCGGACCGCAGGGGCAGCCGCTGCTGCTGCTGGTGCGAAGCATCCACGACGCCGCCCGACCTGGCGCCTCGTGGAACCTGATGGTCGCCGCCGGCACCGCCGGGTTGGAGGCCGCGGTCGCGCGCTTCCGCACGCAGCTGGGGCTCTCGCTCCTGGTGTTGTTCACGCTGCTCGCGCTCGCCTCATGGGTCGAGGTCGCGGTGGGGCTCGCGCCGCTGCGCCGGCTGGCCGCGGCCCTGGAAGCCCTGCGCGCCGGCCGCAGCACCCGGCTGGACGGACGCTTCCCGCGCGAGGTTCAGCCCCTGGTGGACGACTTCAACGCGGTGCTCGCCCACGATGCCGAGATGGTGGAGCGTGCCCGCAAGCATGCAGGCAATCTCGCGCATGCGCTCAAGACGCCGCTCACCGTGCTGCAGCAGGCGGCCGACCAGCTTGCCACCGGAAAGGTCCAGGCCGCCGCCGCCGCGCAGGTGATGACACAGCAGCTCGCCACCGCCCGCCGACAGGTCGACTGGCACCTCGCTCGCGCACGGACGGCCGCGCAGCTGCGCATCGGAGCGCAGGCGACGGAGCTCGTTCCGGTGCTGCAGGGACTGGTGCGGGTGCTGGAGCGGGTGCATGCAGCGCGGCGTGTCCACATCGACGTCCAGGTACCTCCCGGATTGCGCTTCGCCGGCGAGGAGCAGGACCTCCACGAGATGCTCGGCAACCTGCTGGACAACGCCTGCAAATGGGCCCGCTCCCGGGTGGTGGTGTCGGCCGGCCCGGCGGCGCATGCAGGCCGGTCATTCCTGCTCGTCTCGGTGGAGGATGACGGCGCGGGCATCGAGCAGGCAGCGCTCGCCCAGCTGCCCAGCCGCGGGCGGCGCCTGGACGAGACCAGACCGGGTGCCGGCCTGGGCCTGGCGATCGTGCAGGACCTGGCGGATGCCTATGGCGGAAGACTGGAACTGGGCCCGTCGCAGCGAGGCGGGCTGGCCGCGCGGGTGCTGCTTCCCGCTGCCTAGTGCGGATCGCCGTCGCGGAGCCGCCATGCCGGCCTGGCGGCAGCCGGCTACAGGCGTGACCCGTCCCTGCTAAGCTACACGGATGCAAACCGGTTTCCCTCCCTTTCCGCCGGCTCCTGGGCCGGCCGGCTCGACGCGAGGCCGGCGCTCATGGCGCATCCGCCTCGCGACCACGGCTCTCCTGCCGGTGGTTGTCCTGGTCGCTCTCCTGTTGCCCCGGCCAGCCGATGCGGCGGGAGCGATCGAGCAGCTTCAGTCCTTTGCGTCCTCCACCCGCTCGGCCACCGGCGAGTTCACCCAGCAGCTGCAGCGCAAGTCACGCCAGGCCGCGCCGGTGTCGCGCGGCGAGTTCGCCTTTGCCCGTCCCGGTCGGTTCCGCTGGGAGATCCGCGAGCCGTACGAGCAGCTCATCGTCACCGATGGCAAGAAGCTCTACTTCTTCGACAAGGATCTCAAGCAGGTGACGATCCGCGCCGCAGGCGACGTGATCCGGGCCACGCCGGCGGCGGTGCTTTTCGGCGGCGGCGACATCGAGGAGGCATTCCGGCTGGAGGAGAAGGGCGAGCGCGACGGCCTGCACTGGGTGGAGGCGACGCCCAAGCTGCCCGACAGCGGCTTCGAGCGGATCCGTGTCGGCTTGCGGGACGGCCTGCCGCTGGAGATGGAGGTGGTCGATGCCTTCGGCCAGCTGAGCCGCTTCACCTTCACCCGCATCAGCCGGAACGCGCCGGTGCCGGACGATGCCTTCAGCTTCACGCCGCCGCCGGGCGTCGACGTGATCGAGTGACATCCGGCGGTGCTTCGATGATTGCTGCCGCCGGGCGGCACGAAGGCGACCCCGCTAGGGGACGATGCCGCGCTTCAAGAGAGGAGGGCAGGGAGTGACCGCCGCCGGCGACGCCGGCCAGCTCTTTCCGGTCCTGCCTTCGGCGCCGCTTGCAGAGGCGCTTCGCCCGCGCACGCTCGACGAGATGGTCGGCCAGTCGCACCTCATCGGTCCCGGCAAACCGCTGCGGCTTGCGTTCGAGAGCGGCCGGCCGCATTCGATGATCCTCTGGGGCCCACCCGGCGTCGGCAAGACCACGCTCGCCCGCCTTACCGCGAGCGCCTTCGGGTACGAGTTCATCGCGCTGTCCGCGGTGCTCTCCGGCGTGAAGGACATCCGCGCGGCCATGGAGCAGGCGGAGCACAACCTGGCGCAGGGACGCCGCACCATCCTCTTCATCGACGAGATCCACCGGTTCAACAAGAGCCAGCAGGACGCGCTGCTGCCGTTCGTCGAGTCCGGCCTGGTGACCTTCATCGGCGCGACCACCGAGAACCCGTCCTTCGAGGTCAACTCGGCGCTGCTGTCGCGGGCGCAGGTCCATGTGCTCCAGGCGCTGGGCGACGAGGAGCTCGGCGAGCTCGCTCGCCGCGCGCTGGCGCGGGCATTGCCTCACCTGGAGATCGAAGAGTCCGCGCTGACCACTCTGGTCGGCTATGCCGACGGCGATGCGCGGCGGCTGCTCAACCTGCTGGAGCAGGCCGACACCGCGGCGCGCGCCGCCGGGATCACGCGCATCGATGCGGACTTCCTCCGCGAGGCGCTCACGCTCAATGCGCGCCGCTTCGACAAGGGTGGCGACAACTTCTACGACCAGATCTCGGCCCTGCACAAGTCCGTGCGCGGCTCCAACCCGGATGCGGCGCTCTACTGGCTGTGCCGCATGCTGGATGGCGGCGCCGATCCGCGCTACCTCGCGCGCCGGATCATCCGCATGGCCTGGGAGGACATCGGCCTGGCCGACCCCCGGGCCATGCAGATCGCCAATGATGCGGCGCTCACCTACGAGCGCCTCGGCTCACCCGAGGGCGAGCTCGCGCTCGCCCAGGCGGTGATCTACCTTGCGGTTGCGGCGAAGAGCAACGCCGGATACATGGCCTACAACGCCGCCCGTGCCTTCGTGCGCGACGACAGGTCGCGCGAGGTGCCTCCGCACCTGCGCAACGCGCCGACACGTCTCATGAAGCAGCTCGGCTACGGCAAGGCCTATCGCTACGCGCATGACGAGCCGGAGGCGTATGCCGCGGGCGAGACGTATCTGCCGGAAGGCATCGTCGCGCCGGGATGGTACAAGCCGGTGGCGCGGGGGCTGGAGGCGAAGATCGGCGAGAAGCTGCGGCATCTGGAGGGGCTGGACGAGGAGGCTCGTCGGCGGGGATCGTAGCCTGCGGCCGGCGGCGGGGGGCGTGCCGGCGGTGGGGCTTCAACGGGGGCGCCGGCGCTTCGCGCCGGTCCCCGGGCCGGACGCCCTGCTGGCGGGCCGCGCGCAAGTCGCGGCCTGAACGGCCGCTCCGGAGTGCGCTATCGGCTCGCTTCGCTCGCCGATACCCGCCATCAGGACGCCCGCCCCGGCGCCCCCG
>JAEWEW010000348.1 GCA_023389175.1 Pseudomonadota bacterium
GGCCAACCGTCATGCCGTAGGCGCGCAGCTTCTCCAGCTTCGCGGGCGACCGCGAAGTGCCGATCACGGGCTTCGCGCCGAGGAGCCGGGCGATCTGCAATGCCGCGACGCCGATGCCGGAAGAGGCGGCGTTGATGAGGATGGACTCGTCACTTCTCAGGCCGGCATTGGTGACGATCGCGTCATGCGCGGTGCAGAAGACGTTCAGCCAGGCGCCGGCCTGCACCCAGGTCAGGCGTTCCGGAATCGGCACCAGCAACCGCTCGTCTGCCGCGACGAACTCGGCCTGGCCTGCGCGCCAGTGCCCCATGACCCGGTCGCCAGGCTCGAAGCGCGTCGCACCCGGGCCGAGTTCGACGACCTCGCCTGCGAACTCGATGCCGGTCGGCTGGGGCGCGCCGGTGGTGAGCGCGCGTCGGATGGCCATCTCGCCGCGGTTGAGGCCGGCGGCGCGCACGGCGACCAGCACTTCGCCGGCTGCCGGCGCGGGCTTCGGTATCTCCCGCACCTCCGGCACCGCCCCGCCAGCCCCGGGAACGAACAGGATCGCGCGCATCAGCGCCTCCCCTGGCTGCCGAAGATCGCTTGCACGTCCTGTTCCGAGGGGCCGCCGCCTTCCTCGAGCTCGACCGCCGTGTTCTCCAGAACCTGTGCGAGCATCACGTACAGGCCAATGACGAGGAGCAGTTCCATGGTGAGCTCGTGGCCGAGCGCGGCCGTGACAGCGGCGAACAGGTCGTCGTCGGCCCTGACCTTGCGCACCACCTGCTCGGTCAGGCGCAGCACGAGCAACTCGTTGCCGCCGTAGAGGGACGGATCCGCATCGAGCGCGGTGCCGTCGATCTTTTCCTGCGCGAGGCCGATCGCCCGAGCGATCTTGCAGTGCTGCGCCACCTCGTAGGAGGAGCCGCACAGGTGCCCCACGCGCAGGATCACGAGCTCGCGCAACGCCGGGTCGAGCTTGGCGCGGTAGAGCACGGCGCCGGTCAGCTCCATGATGCCCGGCATCAGCGCCGGGGCGTGAGCCAACATCCGGAACACGTTGCGCGGCGGGCGCGCGTCGAGCAGCGACTGAACGGCGGGCGGGATGCTGTCGGCGGCGGGATAGGGCATTCGGCTCACGGTCGATCCACCTGAATTCTCACGATCTCCACGGGACTATACTCGCTGCGCACCGACGCTTGGCGTGGGTGGTGACGATCGGGTCGCGCAGCAGTCGGGAGAACGCATGGGCCGGGTGCAGGATCAGGTTGCAGTGGTGACGGGCGCAGCGCACGGGCTGGGGCGGGCGATTGCGATGCGCCTCGCGGAAGAGGGCGCGCGTCTCGCGCTGGGCGACGTCGACGGCCCGGGGCTGGAGAAGACGGTCGCCGACATACAGGCAAGAGGCGGCACGGCGTTCGGGCTCGTGGGTGATGTCACTGACGAGGGGCCGGCGGCGAAGCTCATCGCTGAGGCCGTGGCGCGCTACGGCGGGCGCCTCGACGTGCTCGTCAACAACGTGGGCGGTGGCGCGCGCGGCAAGATCTGGGAGATGCCGGTCGAGGCCTGGGATTCGGTGATGCGCCTCAACCTGCGCGGCACCTTCCTCTGTACCCGGGCCGCCGCGCCGATCATGATGAAGCAGCGCTCGGGCCGGATCGTGTGCCTGTCCTCTGGCGCACGCGAGGGTACGCCCTGGACCGCCTACAGCTCGGGCGGCTCCGCGTATTCCACGACGAAGGCGGGCGTGCACGGCTTCATCCGCGACGTAGCTCTGGAGCTCGGCGAGTACGGCATCTGCGTCAACGCCGTCGCGCCCGGCCCGATCGATACCGAAAGCGCAGGGCCGAAGCTGCGCAAGCTGGACGAGACGATCGAGCACGGCCCTACCCACATGACGCCGCTCAAGCGGCTGGGCCTGCCCATCGAGGTTGCAAACGCGGTCCTCTTCCTCGCCTCCGAGGAGGCGAGCTACATCACCGGGGTGACGCTGCAGGTGACCGGCGGCCGCTGAAGCCGGCGACGGCGCTGGCGATCGGCTGGTCGACGTACCGACGGAGCAGAGGCGAACAGAAGGCTACTGCAGCTCGATCTTCGCGCGCGCGACGACGTCCTTCCATTGCTCGATTTCCGCCCGGACGCGCGCGGTGAACTCGGCGGCGCCGGTCGGCGTGGGTTCCCCGCCAAGCTGGACGATCTTGGCCGAGATCTCGGGGCTCGCCACCGATTCGCGGATCTCCCTGCTGATGCGTTCAACGAGGTCGGCCGGTGTTCCTGCAGCGACGAACGCGCCCAGCCAGCCCTCCACCTTGTAGTCGGGGATTCCTGCCTCCACCGCTGTCGGCACGTCGGGAAGGAGCCGGATGCGCTTGCCCGTCGTCACGGCATGCGCGTGGACCTTGCCGGCCGCGATCTGCGGCGCGATCGACGGAATGTCGATGAAGCCGATGTCGGACTCGCCGCTGACGAGCGCAAGGGCCGCCTGGGAACCACCCTTGTACGAGACGACCGTCAGGGGCGTGTCGCCGACCAGCTTGAAGTATTCGGCGCTCAGCAAGGTGCCCGAGCCGGACACCGCCGCGTTCAGCCCGCCTTGCCGGGTTCTGGAAAGCTCCACGATGTCGCGAAGGTTCTTCACGGGCAACGAGGCCGTCGACACGATGATGAAGGCCTGCGTGACCGTCTGCGCGACGGGCTGGAAGGTCTTCAGGACATCGAAGGGGGGCTCCTTCTTGATGGCCGGCGTAACCGCGATGCTCTGGGATTCAAACAGCACCGTGTGGCCGTCGGCGGGCGCGCTGGCCACCAGGTTGCCGCCGATCGCGCCGCTGCCACCAGGCCGGTTCTCGATCACGAAAGGCTGCTTGTGGATCTCCGAGAGCCGTGCGC
>JAEWEW010000017.1 GCA_023389175.1 Pseudomonadota bacterium
CGGCGATGGTAGGAGCTTCGAAGAGCACGCGCAGGGGCAGTTCGATGCCGAGCACGCGGCGTACGCGGGCCATGACCTGGGTGGCCGAGAGGGAGTGCCCGCCGAGCTCGAAGAAGTCGTCGTGCACGCCGACGCGCTGGCGACCGAGGACCTCGGCCCAGATGGCGGCGAGGGTTTCCTCGAGCGGCGAGCGCGGTGCGACGAAGGAGTCGGCGGCAAGGGCGTCGTCCAGGGGCGCGGGCAGCGACTTGCGGTCGAGCTTGTCGTTGGGCAGGCGCGGCAACGCGGGCATGGCCACGATGAACGCGGGCACCATGTACTCGGGCAGGCGCGCCTTGAGGGCGGCCTTCAGGGTGGCGGGTTCGGGGTGGTCGCCCTCGACGTAGGCGACCAGGCGGCGCTCGCCGGGGCGATCCTCGCGGGCGAGCACGACGCTCAGGCGCACGCCGTCGCACGCGTTCAGGGCAGCCTCGATCTCTCCGAGCTCGATGCGAAAGCCGCGGATCTTGACCTGGTGGTCGGTGCGCCCGACGAAGGCGACGATGCCGTCGGGGCGCCAGCGCACGAGGTCGCCGGTGCGGTACAGGCGATCGCCAGCGACGAAAGGGCTGGGCACGAAGCGCTCGGCACTGAGCTCGGGGCGGTTCAGGTAGCCGCGTCCAACGCCGGCACCGCCGACGTAGAGCTCGCCGGCCACGCCCACGGGCACGGGCTGCATCTGCGCATCGAGCACGTAGACGCGGGCGTTGCCGATCGGGCGGCCGATGGGCACCGGACCCGGAGCCTCGGCGAGTTCGGCCACGTCGATGCTGGTGGTGTCGTCGCTGGCTTCGGAGGGGCCGTAGTAGTTGCCCAAGCGCGCCGCAGGCAGGCGGCGGGCGAATTCGCGGCCAAGCTCCCAGCCCAGCGGCTCGCCGCCGCTCACGACGTAGCGCAGGCTGTTGCACGCGTCCAGCCCGGGCTCGAGCAGCAGCGCGCGCAGCGCCGAGGGCACCATCTGCAGCAGGGTGACGCCGTGCGCGGCGATGACCTGCACCAGGTATTCGGGATCCTTCTCGCCGCCGGGACGGGCGAGCACCACGGGCGCGCCCACTGCCAGCGGGGCGAAGAACTCCCACACCGAAGCGTCGAAGCTGATAGAGGTCTTCTGCAGCAGGCGGTCGGCGGCGCTTAGGCCGAGCCGTTCGATGAGCCAGAAGATATGGTTGACCACGCCGCGGTGCGGGATCATCGCGCCCTTGGGCTGACCGGTGGAGCCGGAGGTATGGATGACGTAGGCGAGGTGCTCGGGGCCGGCCAGCGGCGCAGGGCGCGCATCGGGCAGCGAGGCCGAGAGTTCGTGCCACTCCGGGCCGTCAAGGGCGATGGCCGGGGTGCGCGAGCCGACCATGCGCAGCCGCTCGAGCAGGCCGTGCTGCGTGAGCACGACCGGAGCGGCGCAGTTCTCGAGCATGAAGGCGATGCGCTCGAGCGGGTAGTCGGGGTCGATCGGGGCGTAGGCGCCGCCGGCCTTGAGGATACCCAGCATGGCCACGAGCATCTCGGGGCTTCGCTGCATGCATAGGGCGACGACGACGTCGGGGCCCACGCCGCGACGACGCAGGTGGTGGGCGAGTCGATTGGCCTGACGCTCGAGCGTGGCGTAGTCGAGCCTTTCCTGCTCGAAGACAACCGCGCAAGCATCCGGGGTGCGCTCGGCCTGCTGCTCGACGAGCTGGTGCAGCGTCAGGTGCAGCGGATAGTCGCGGGCGGTGTCGTTGAATCCCACGAGCACGTGCTCGAGCTCGCCGGCGTCCATGAGCGGGAGTTGCGAAAGCCGAGCCTGCGGATCGGCTACGATGCCCCCGATCAGGTTGCACAGGTGCCTGGCCATCCGCTCGATCGTCGACTCGTCGAACAGGTCGGCGCTGTAGGTCAGGTGCGCCCGCAGGCCTTCGGCGGTCTCGGTCATCACCAGCCACAGATCGAACTTGGCGGTGCGGGTCTCGAGTGGCTCGAGGCTCGCAGGACGGTCTCCGATCGCGAGCTCGCAGTCGGGCAGGTTCTGCAGGACGAACGCGACCTGGTAGAGGGGATTTCGGTCGATCTCGCGATCCGGATTGAGGTGCCGGACCAGCACGTCGAAGGGCAGGTCCTGGTGTGCGTACGCCTCCAGCGAATGCTGGCGCACGCGCGCCAGCAACTCCACGAAGGACGGATCGCCCGACAAGTCGGTGCGCATCACCAGTGCGTTGACGAAGAAGCCGACCAGCTTCTCCAGGTCGGGGTGTCCTCGGCCGGCCACCGAGGTGCCGACCGCGATGTCGGTCTGGCCGCTGTAGCGCATCAGCAGCGTCTGGAAGGCGGCCAGCAGCGTCATGTAAAGCGTCGCGCTCGCGCCACTGGCGATCGCCTTCAAGCCTGCGAGCTCGCGGGCACCGATGTCGAAAGTGAGCGCTCCACCCCGATGCTCGGCCCGCCCTGGGCGGGGGCGGTCGTGCGGCAGCGCTATAGGCTCGACGCCCGTGAGACGCGCTTTCCAGTATTCGAGCGACCGGCGCATGGCGCCTTCGTTGGACTGGCTGCGCTGCCAACAGGCGAAGCGGCCGAACGTAGCGGGCAACGGCGGCAACTCGGCCGGCGAGCCGCTTTCGAATCCGCGGTAGAGCGCAGCGAGCTCGCGTGCGATCACCGATCTCGACCACCCGTCGGAGACTATGTGATGCACGATGACCAGCAGCGCATACTCGACGTTCCCCAGGCGATAGAGGCGCGCACGCACCAGCGGCGCACGCGCGAGGTCAAAGGGTTCGAGCGCCCGCTCCCGCATCCGGTGTGCGAGTTCTTCTTCACGGGCTTCGGCGGCCAGTTCCCGCAGGTCTTCAATCTGCAAGGCGATCGTTGCGTCGGGCGCTACCCGCTGGCGCGGCTCCCCTTCAACGTCGATGAATGCGGTGCGCAGCGAGTCGTGGCGCTCGATCAGGGCCTGCAGGCTGCGCTGCAGCGTCTCGGGATGAACGCCGATCAGCCGCGCCTTCAGCGCAATGTTCCATGCCCCGTTGGGCCCGGCCAACTGGTCGAGGAACCACAGTGCTTCCTGAGAGTAAGAGAGCGGCGCAGGCTCGCTGTCGGTCGCGTTCCCGACGGCTGACTGGACCGCGCCGGGCCAGCCGGCGCCGCTGCCTGCCTTGGCGCGCGCCAGCCGTTGCGCGAGCAACTGCCGGCGTAGCGCCGCCTTCGCAGGTTCACCATTCTCCGGTAGCGGGTCGTGCGGCGGCGCGCTCATTCGTCTGGTCCCATCTGTCAAGTCTCACCCTCTGCAGTGACCGCGAGAGGATCGTCTGAAATTACCATCGCAGTCTGTGACGGACTTCCCGCATACGGGCGAAAGGTCCGCACGCATCGACCGGCGGTGCGCCACAATGCGGTCCTGGCGTCAAGCAACTGAAGGCGCGGTCGAGGAGCGAGGGTCGCGATCGAGGAGCGAGGGTGATCGTGGAGGGATTTCGACGGTGAGGCCGGGCATCCTCATGAGGGGCGCTGCCTGGACCGCGGCTGGCCGATTTTTCGAGTTCGCCGTCGGGCTCGCGGCGGTGGCACTGATCGCGCGCTGGGTCGGTCCGGCAGCGTATGGCGTGTTCTCGCTGTCGTATGTGGTCGTCGGCCTGGTCGAGATCGTCGTGGCCGATGGGCCGGGTGATGCGCTGGCGCAGCGCCGCGAATTGAAGACCGGACACTGCAATGCGACCTTCGTCGGCGCGGTTGCGGTCGCGCTCGTCGGGTGGGCTGCCATCGCGGCCGGCGCCGCAGGTATCGCAGAGTTGCTGGCCGGCGGCGACGCACTGGCGGAAATTCTGCCGTTGCGAGCGGCGACCCTGCCGCTCGGCGCGCTAGCGGTAGTGCCGGCGGCGCTGCTGATCCGGAATCAGCGCCTGAAGTCGCTGGCTGGCGCGCGAGCGACGGCAGGCACGCTGGCAGGTCTCGTCGGAATCGGCGCCGCGTGGTGGGGTGCCGGTCTGTGGAGTCTCGTCGCAATGGAGCTGGTGCGGCAAGCTGCAGGAGCCGTGCTGGTGTTGTGGCTCGCCCGCTGGCGGCCCGGCCTGCGCGCGAGTCGTCGCGATGCGGCCGACCTCTTTGGCTACAACATGAGTACCTGGGGCGCGCTCGGCCTGGGCCACGCCAACAGCCAGGTGCCGCGATTGCTGATCGCCTCGGCGCTCGGCACCGAAGCGCTGGGGCTCTATGCGCTTGCCGAGCGGGTCTACGATCAGGTGTTCTCGCTGCTGATGGCGCCCATGTACCAGGTGCTGATGCCAGGCATCGCGCGGGTGCAGACCGACCGCGAGGTGGCGCGGCGGCTTACGGCGTCGATGATGCGCGTAATGGCGTCGATCGCAAGCCCGATCTACCTCGGACTGGCGGCGGTGGCGGGACTGCTGGTGCCCCTTGTGTTTGGTGAGGTGTGGATCGAATCGGTGCCGATCATCCAGTTGATGATGTTGCTTGGACTGCGGTCTTCAATGACCATCGTGCAGATGTCGGTGGTACGCGGCATGGGCCGCACAGACTGGCACCTGTGGGCCGCGATGCTGGGCTTCGCGCTGACGCTCCTGCTGGTAAACGCGGCGCTCGGATATGGCCTTCTCGCGGTGACCGCGGCGATCGCGGTCCGGTCGGTCCTGATGTGGGTGCCGTATGCCTGGTTTGTCCGCCAGCTGACCGGCCTGACGCCCGGACAGCAGAGCCGAGCGGTTGCCGGACCCGGGTTCGCGGCGTTGGCGATGGCGGCGATCACGGCCGGTTACGTTGCCTGGATCGGTGCATCGATCCCGGTGGCCGGCGCGCTTGGCGCTGCGGTACTGCTCGGCGTCACCGCCTACTATCTGCTGCTGCACCTTTTTGCTCCGGACGCTGCAGTCTTCGCGAGGTCGGTAATCGGGATGCTCGCGCGCCGCGATGTCGATTCGCTGCGCAGGCTGTTCGCCGGGGGCTGAGCAGGTGCGAGGCGCTGCCGGAGACGCCACAGAGGAGCCCGGATGAGCGCGCACCGGATCGCGGTAATCGCACCGGATCGCGGTAGTATCAGGTGACGGCATCGGCAAGGAAGTGATGCCGAAGGCCTGCGCGTGCTCGGGGCGGTGGCGCGCGGCATCGTCTTTCCGCCTGTGCCGGCGTTCTACACCGGCGCTACCATCGTCGACGACCTGGTGAACGTTACCGTCGGCCGCGTGCTGGACCTGTTCGGCATCCGATCGCCGCGCCTCTCGCGCTGGGACGGCATGCGCAGCGCCGGCAGCAAGGTATCCCCGTCATGCAAACCAAGCCGGAAACCCAAACGTGAAGCTCAACTGGGATAACTCGTATCCATCGGCACGACTGCCGGTCTTCGGCCGCAATGCGGTCGCCACCTCGCATCCGCTCGCGGCTCAGGCGGGCTTGCGCATGTTGCTGGATGGCGGCAACGCGGCAGACGCGGCCATCGCCGCCGCGGCTGTGATGACGATCGTCGAGCCGGTCAGCAACGGGCTCGGGTCGGATGCCTTCTGCATCCTGTGGGACGGCAAGCAGCTTCACGGCCTCAACTCGTCAGGGCGGGCGCCCGCAGCCTGGACCCCGGAATGGTTCCGCGGACGTCACGGCGAAGGCCGGCCGCGCCCGCCGCAGCGCGGCTGGGACTCGGTCACGGTTCCCGGTGCGGTCGCCTCCTGGAAGGCCCTGAGCGATCGCTTCGGGCGCCTGCCCTTCGCCGACCTGCTCGCGCCGGCCATCGCGATCGCCGAGCGCGGCTATGCGGTGCCGATCGTCGTGCAGCAGAAGTGGGAAGCGGCCGCGGGCGAGGCGGACCTGGTGTCGCAACCCGGCTTTCGGGAGGCATTCCTGCCGCGCGGACGCGCGCCCCGCGTCGGCGAGCGCTTCGCGTTTCCCGACGCCGCGCGCAGCCTCGCGCTGATCGCGGAGAGCGGCGGCGAGGCCTTCTACCGCGGCGAGATCGCGGAGGCGATCGCGCGGCATGCGCGCGAGAGCGGCGGCGCGATGACCGCGGCGGACCTCGCCGCCTTCCAGCCGGAATGGGTCGCGCCGATCGGGGTGGACTATCGCGGCTACATCGTGCACGAGATACCGCCGAACGGCCAGGGCATCGCCGCGCTGATGGCGCTCGGCATTCTCGAGAACTTCGATCTCGCCTCGCTGCCCGTGGACGGCGTCGAGTCGCAGCATCTGCAGATCGAGGCGATGAAGCTCGCCTTCGCGGATGTCTACCGGCACGTGGCCGAGCCGTCCGCGATGACGGTCACGGCGGCGCAGCTGCTGGATCCCGGCTATCTCGCCGAACGGGCGAAGCGCATCGATCGGCGCAGGGCTCAGGACTTCCAGGCCGGCAATCCGGCGACCGGCGGCACCATCTACCTCACCGCGGCCGACGAGCGCGGCATGATGGTGAGCTTCATCCAGAGCAACTACCAGGGGTTCGGATCCGGCGTGGTCGTGCCGGGCTACGGCATCTCCATGCAGAACCGCGGGTTCGGTTTCTCGCTGGATCCGAGGAGCCCGAACGTGGTGGCGCCCGGCAAGCGGCCGTTCCACACCATCATCCCGGCATTCCTCACGCGCGACGGCGCGCCGGTGATGAGCTTCGGCGTCATGGGCGGAAACATGCAGCCCCAGGGCCACCTGCAGACCGTCGTGCGGATGGTGGACTACCAGCAGCAACCGCAGGCCGCCTGCGATGCGCCGCGCTGGCGGTTCAACGCCGGCGTGGAGATCAACGTGGAGGCGCAGATGGGCGCCGAAACCGTCGTCGGCCTGACGGCGCTGGGGCACCGCGCCGTCGTGCTGCGCGACAGCTACCAGGACTTCGGCGCCGGCCAGTTCATCCTGCGGCTCGGCGCGGACGCCGCCGAGGACGGCTACGTGATCGCGAGCGATCCGCGTCGCGACGGGCTCGCCGCCGCCTTCTAGGCGGGCGGAGCGCACGCGAGGCGTTGGCCCTACTTCGGGGTTGGCGTCGCCGTTCCCGGTCGATCGGCCGCCTTCGCGAGAATGGCCGCAGTCTGGGCCTGTGTCGGAGGCCCTTCGTTGACGCTGATGCTTTGGATCGACTTGTCGACCTCGGGGAGCGCTTTCCCGTCCATCGTCATGCGCTGCCGGGTGCGGTGCGGCACCCGCATGGGGCCGGCGTTTCGGTAATCGGAGGTCTCGCGGTCGATGACCATGCGCTGGAAGCCGTTCGTACCCAGGGCGCGGACCGTCACCCTGATACGGACCATGCGTGAAAAATCGTGCTTGTGCCTGCCCCAGCTCATTCTGCCATCTTCGGCTATCCAAACCTCCCCTTCTTCCAGCGTATGCGTCACCCCCCGGTATTCGAAGTCGGTCGGCACGTCTCGCGTGTATACAAGGCACCGAACGGCATCCGCCGGCAGGCTCGCTTTCTTCACGATGACAGGGGACCGATGATCTATAACGAAGTATTCATACGGATGATATGCATGCGACGGATAATCAAACGCAATTTCAAGGGGTGGCTTCTCACGGTAGAAACGCTGCTCCGGTGTTCCACGATTCATAAAGTAGATGCCATACATCGCATAGACGATCTCACGCCTATTCCAGTCCTCCAAGTGCCTCTGCCCTTCCAGTCGCGTGTTGAAGAGCTCCAGGACCTCGGAGATCAGGCCCACTTGATCGTCAACGGTATCGTTCGCGTCCTCTTGCGCCTGCCCGGTGACATCGGACTGGACCTTGCGCAACACGTCCGCCATGCCGGAGCTCGCGCCCTCGACGAGCCCGGATCCGGACCCTTTGCCCAGCGCGTCGAGGCCTGACGCCAGCGCGCCGAGAAACGCCATCGGGTTCGCCATCGCTTCGGCACCCGCCTTCGCATCGGCCGTTTTGGCCGCCGCGGCGTTTGCCGTGGCCTCCCTCTGGGCGAGCTCGCTCGGCGGCACCTGCCTGAAGTACGTGCGAGGCCCGGCCGCCGCCGGCGTGTCGGCCGGGCCGGCGTCTTTTGCCGTCTTGCCCGCACCAGCCTTGCTCGCACCGGACTTGCTCGCCGAGGCCCCCCCCGACCGGCCACCGTGCACCTTCTCGTAGTACACGACGGACGGCAGCGGTGAGATGTTGATCTTCTCGACCACAAGATAGTTGTCGACGCTGGCGATGCTCGCCTCGTAGGCCGCTCGCATGTTCGCCAGCACCCGGGCTGGATCCAGGTCCGCTGCCGAAGAGCTCCGTCCGGCATCGGGCTGCCGACGCTTGCCAGCGCTCGTGCAGTCGCATTCGGCCGCCGCCTGGAGTGGATCGGCGCGGCACTGGGCAACGCAGTCGACCGCCGCGGGCCGCTCCGCGCCGCGTGACTGCGCCCAGGAGAGATGCACCGTGGCAAGCGAGGCGATCGCTGCCAGCGCGATAGACCAAAACCGTCGAGAACGCATCCGGGCCTCCTCAGGTAACAGGTCTGCTGGCGCAGCCTACCGCACTGGCAAGCGCGCTGGCAACCCGACCGGAGGAGGAGCGTCTGCCGGGCTAGTCGCGCACCACCATCACGTCGCTCGGCACCTGGTGCATGACGGCATCCGCCGTGCTGCCGAGCAGCAGGTCCGTGACCGGGTTGCGGCCGCGCCGGCCGACCACCACCAGGTCGAACGCATCATCCTCGGCGTAGTCGCGCAGCACCGCTTCCGGCCGTCCCTGCTCGATCACGATGGCCACGGAGGGGCGGCGCTCCACCGCGATTGCGGCGGAGGCGAGGAAGCGCTCGGCCTCGCCGCGCGCGGCCCGCGTCCACTCGACGGCAGGCTCGTCGCGCGAGGCAAGGCCGCCAAGCGGCGGCTCGGCCGCATGGAAGAGCGTGAGCTCGGCGTCGGGGAACCAGCGAGCGGAGACCATCAGGGCGCCCGCGCTCGCCGCGGAAAAATCGGTGCCGACGAAGATCCTGCGGTAGGCGCCGCGAACGCGCTTGCGCACCATCAGGACCGGCGCGTCCGCGCGCCGCACCAGCCGTTCCACGGTCGCCCCGGGAAAGAGCCGTCCGAAGGGCTCGGCCCGCGCCAGCCCGGTGACGATCAGCTCGGTACCGGTGCGACGGGCGGTTTGCAGCACGAGATCGGTCGGGTCGCCATCTTCGACCACGACCGATGCCGCGATGCCCTCGTCCAGCATGTCGGCGCGCAGCTGGCGCGCGACCGCCGCGACCCGGTCCTCGCTCGCCCGCCAGAAGCGGCCCTTTCGGCCCGGCGAATCGACGAACTCCGGCGCCTGCTCGAGCGCATGCACCACGGTGAGCTGGGCATGCCACTCCGTGGCCAACTGCCCCGCGCGGTCCAGCGCGCGGTCCGAGCGCGGCCCGAGGTCCGTGGCGAGCAGCAGCTGCGAGGGCGTATCCGGGCGGGACCAACCGGCCTGTCCGGACGGAAAGGAATCGCTGGGCTCCATCGCCCAATGTTAGCCGCCTCACCATGATTCGAGGGCGTATCCCCTGGCGACCGCCGACCCGACCGCAACAAAGCCCTCGCGCTGCACCTGCGGTTCCACCGCCGCAGCCGCGATTGCTGGAAGAATCGGCCTGCCCGTCCGGGGCAGCAAGCCTCACTGGAACCCGTCGATGAACCAGCCACGCCGCACCCTGCTCAGGAGCCCCTTCGCCCTTGCCCTGGCCGCCGCGCTGCCGCCGCCAGCCATCGCGGCCACGCCCATCTTAAAGACGATTCCGTCGAGCGGCGAGACGATCCCGGCCGTGGGCGTCGGCACCGCGCGGCGCTTCCAGGGCAGCCACGACGACGCCACGCGGGCCGTGCTGCGCGCCGCGCTGCAGAAGTTCGCCGAGCTCGGCGGCACCGTCATCGACACCGCGCCTTCCTACGGCAATGCCGAGGCGGTGGTCGGCTCCCTGCTGCCCGACCTGACGCTCGGCCGGCCCCTCTTCCTGGCGACGAAAGTGGGCGCGACCGGGCGCGCCGCGGGACAGGCCCAGGTGGAGGCGTCCTTCCGGCGACTCGGGCGTGATCGCCTCGACCTGATCGCGGTGCACAACCTGCAGGACACCTCGACGCAGCTCGCGCTGCTGCGCGAGCTGAAGCAGGCCGGGAAGATCCGCTATGTCGGCGCCACCACGTCATCGGATCGCCAGTACCAGGACTTCGAGGCCATGATGGCCCGCGAGACGCTCGACTTCATCCAGGTCGACTATGCGCTCGACAATCGCGGCGCGGCCGAGCGGCTGTTGCCGCTCGCGCAGGAACGACGCATGGCGGTGATGGTCAACCTGCCGTTCGGCCGCGGCCGTCTCTTCCAGGCCACCCGTGGCCGGCCGCTGCCGGCCTGGGCGAGCGAGTTCGATTGCAGCAGCTGGGCCCAGTTCTTCCTGAAGTACCTGGTTGCACACGAGGCGGTCACCTGCGTCATCCCGGGGATGGCGCGGCCCGAGTACGTGGTCGACAACATGGGCGCCGCCCTCGGACGGCTGCCCGATGCCGCCACCCGAAGGCGGATGGAAGCCTTCATCGATGCGATCTAGGAGGCTGTCCCGGGGCCGGGCTGCGCCCTGCCCGCCCCCCGAGGGGGTCGAGGAACCTTGGGGCGGCCCGGCGGTTCCTTGGCGCCCCCGGGGCCGGGCTGCGCCCTGCCCGCCCCCCGAGGGGGTCAAGGAACCTTGGGGCGGCCCGGCGGTTCCTTGAGGCCGGGCGTCGCCGCGCCCGGGCCGCTCCTGCGCTTCGCCCGGCGCGCGATCGACATCCGCGCGCACGAGGCGGCCCTGCTCGGCTGGGCCTGGCTCTACGTCCTGTCGGTGATGTCGTCCTACTACGTGCTGCGGCCGATCCGGGACGCGATGGGCGTGGAAGGCGGGGTCGAGAACCTGCAGTGGCTGTTCACCGGCACGCTGCTCGCCATGATCGCGGTCAATCCGGCGTACGCGGCGCTGGTCCGCGCGATGCCGCGCCAGCGCTTCATCGCGGTGGCCTACCGCTTCTTCATCGTCAACATCCTGGTGTTCGCGGTGCTGATGCACCTGGCGAGCGGCACGGCGATCGTCTGGATCGGCCGGGCGTTCTTCATCTGGGTCTCGGTGTTCAACCTCTTCGTCGTGTCCGTGTTCTGGGCGCTGATGGTGGACATCTTCGATTCCGAGCAGGGAAAGCGGCTCTTCGGCTTCCTCGCCGCCGGTGCCACTGTCGGCGCCATCACCGGATCGAGCCTCACCGCCTCGCTCGCGAGCGGCGTGGACACCACCTGGCTGCTCGTCGTCTCGGCGGCGCTGCTCCAGGTGGCGATCGTGAGCGCCCGGCGACTGTCGCGCCTCGGCGGCAGCGCTGCCGGGGCTGCCCGGCCGGGGCGCGGCACGGCGGCGGCAGCAGCGCCCGCCGCTTCGGCGTCGCCCGACGTCGCGCCGGAAGCCGGTCAGGCACCGATCGGCGGCGGCGTGCTGGCCGGCATCACGCATACGCTGCGCTCGCCCTACCTGCTCAACATCAGCCTCTTCATCCTTCTCTTCACCATCACCTCCACCTTTCTCTACTTCGAGCAGGCGGCCATCGTGCGGGACTATTTCCCGGACCGGCCGTCGCGCACGGCCTTCTTCGCCGGCGTCGACCTGGTGGTGAACGTGCTGACGCTCGCGGTCCAGCTCTTCGTCACCGGCCGGTTCCTGAAGATCTTCGGCGTGGCCGTCACCGCCGCAATCCTGCCGGCGATCACGATGCTTGGCTTCCTCGCCCTCGCCGCCGCGCCGACCCTGGCGGTGCTGGTCGCGGTGCAGGTGCTGCGCCGTGTCGGCAACTTCGGGCTTGCGCGCCCGACCCGCGAGCTGTTCTTCACCGTGGTCTCGCGCGAGGACAAGTACAAGGCGAAGAGCCTGATCGACACCGTGGTGTACCGCGCGGGCGACCAGGTCGGCAGCTGGTCCTACGCGGCGCTCGGGATGCTGGGTGCCGGCCCGGTCGGCGTGGCGATGGCGGCGATTCCGCTGTCGATCGCCTGGCTGGCCAACGCGCTCTGGCTCGGGCGGCGTCAGCGCGGGTTGGCCGAGCGCGACAGGCGCGAGTCGGACGCGGCGCCCTGGTAGGCCGGCGTCGCCGGCCATGCCGAGGAAGCGCTCAGTGCCAGTCGCTTGCGGCGTCCAGCCGGGCCACGGCCTTCGCATCGAGCTGCAGGCGCGCCGCGGCCATGAGCTCGTTCAGTTGCTCGAGCGAGGTCGCGCTCGCGATCGGCGCGGTGAGGCCCGGGCGAGCCATGAGCCAGGCAAGCGCCACCCGCGCCGGCGTGGCGCCGGTCGCCCCGGCGACCTCGTCCAGCGCAGCGAGGATGGCGCGTCCGCGGTCATCCAGGTAGGCCGCCATGCGTCCACCGCGCGGGCTCTTGCCGAAATCCGCTTCCGAGCGGTACTTGCCCGTCAGGAAGCCGCTCGCAAGCGCGTAGTACGGCGCGACGCCCAGCCCTTCCTCGCGACAGAGGCCCTCCAGCGCGGCCTCGTAGCCGCGGCGCGCGTACAGGTTGTATTCCGGCTGCAGCACCTCGTAGCGCGGCAGGCCGAATCGACGGCTGGCTTCGAGCGCCTGCCGCAATCGCGCCTCGTCGTAGTTGGACGCACCGATCGCGCGCACCTTGCCGGCGGCGATCAGGTCCGCATAGGCGCGCAGCGTCTCCTCGAGCGGCGTGTCGGGGTCGTCCTTGTGCGAGTAATAGAGGTCGATCCGGTCCGTCTGCAGCCGGGCGAGCGACCGATCGCAGGCCGCCTTGATGTGCGCCGCGCGCAGCCCCTTGCCGGCGGGCCCCATGTCCGAGCCGACCTTGGTCGCGATGACCACCTTGTCGCGCGCCCCGCTGCGCCGCAGCCAGTTGCCGATGATGGTCTCCGACTCGCCGCCCTCGTGGCCGGGCACCCAGCGGGAATAGACGTTCGCGGTATCGATGAAGTCGAAGCCCGCGCCGGTGAAGGCGTCGAGCAGTGCGAAGGATGTCGGCTCATCGGCGGTCCAGCCGAAGACATTGCCGCCGAAGCAGAGCGGTGCCACCGCGATGCCGGATCGGCCGAGCGGGCGCTTATCCATGGCCGCCTGCGGTTTCAGGGGTACGCACTGGAGCAAGTCCATCGGGAAAGAGGCGCGCGCGCGGCCGGATGTCCGGCGAGACCATCCCGAGCACCGCGGCGCCGTCGAGCTCCGGATGCCGGGCAGTTGCCTCCCGCACGATCTCGACCGCCAGCTCGTCCAGTATCCGCGCCGAGCGGGCGATGAGGGCATCGAACCCGGCGTCGTCCAGCTGGTCGGTCAGGCCGCGGTTCATCTCGGCGAACCACGGGAGCGCGGCCTGGTCCAGCAGCTGCGGCGGATTGTGCGCATGGTCGGTGAGCCCGCTCCACTCGCGCATGAACGCCTGCACGGCGACATTGAGATCCGCCAGCCGCGTCAGCTCCGGCTGCAGCTGCCGGATCTTCTGCAGGTCCGTGAGCCGCTTCTGGATGAAGAGCGGGCACATGATGCCCCAGTAGTAGGAGTAGTCCCAGAGGACCTTGACCGGCATGACCTGGGCATCCGCGAAGATGCCGTACTGGCCGACGTAGATCGGCAGCATGTTCCGGTACAGCGAGAAGAAGACCTGCTCGTACATCACGGCGGCCATCTGCACCGGACCCCGGTCCGCGTCGATCGCGACCATCTCGGTGATGAAGGTGTTGGCGATCGCGATGAAGTCGCTGCCCGGCGAATAGAACGGATCGAGGAACACGCCGGCCTCGCCGGTCAGCGCCCAACGGTGGCGCCCCGAGAAAACCTGCTTGCAGCCGTGCGAGAAGCGCTTGAACCAGGCGAAGTCCAGCACCTTGTCGCGCTTGCCGTCGAGGTCGCGATATAGCTGGGGCTGGTGCCGCTCGAACCAGGCCATCGCCTTGTCGAAGCTGTTGATCGACTCGATCGGATGGACCGACGGGTCGGCGACGATGCCGACCGAATGGGCGCCCGACACCAGCGGAATCAGCCACGCCCAGTAGCCTTCGCCCACCAGGTGGTTGGTGGAAAGCCAGCGGTTGCGCGGACGGGCGCGGTCCAGCCATGCCGGGTCCCGGGACCAGTCGTCGACATTCACCCGCTCGCCGACGCGGAACCAGACCGCGCCCGCATCATGCGGGCTGTCCTCGGCCAGGCCGAGCTTGCGCTTGAGCAGCGCCGCGCGCCCCGACGCATCGACCAGCCAGCGCGCGGTCGCCTCGAGGCGCATGCCGTCGTGGTCGTAGGCGACACGGTGGGCCGCGTCCGTGCCTTCGCCCAGCGCCACCTGGCGGATCATCGCCCCGTCGAGGAACCGGCAGCCGCGTTCGGTCGCCAGCCGCGCGAGGTCGTTCTCGAAGACGCCGCGGTCGAGCTGGTAGCTCGGCGTCGGCAGAAGGGTGCTCGCGCCGAGTTCGGTGACCCGGTCAAGCTCGGCACGCCCGTCGGAGAAGTAGAAGCGGAACCCGAACTTCTTGAGCTGGTGCTCCTGCAGGTAGGGCCGCAGACCAAGCACCTCGGCAAAGTAGTGGGCGCCGATCTCCACCGTCGACTCACCCACCTTGTGGGCCGCGGGCGGCAGGGGATGCCGATTGCGCTCGAGAATGAGGATGTCCAGGCCCGGCAGGCGCTGCTTGAGCTGCAGCGCGAGCGAGAGGCCGGCGAGCCCGCCGCCCATGATGACGACGTCGTGATGCACAGAACCAGCCTCCGGACCATCCTTCATGAAGTCATCGCCCCCTGTTCCGTTCTCCTACCGGCGCTTGCCCGGCCCCGCCTTGCGCCCGTCGCGGCGCGGGCCGGCACCGCTGCCGAACCTCGGCTTGCGGAAACCCTCGCCGGGCTTGCGCGGCCGCCGCTCCACCGGCCGGAACGCGGCCTCCAGGCCATCGATTGCGCTCACCTGGACCCGGCGGCCGATGAAGTGCTCGATCCGGCGCAGCGCGATCAGATCCTCGCGCCCCACCAGCGAGACCGCCTGCCCGCTCGCACCGGCGCGGCCGGTGCGGCCGATCCGGTGCACGTAGTCCTCCGCCACCTTCGGCAGATCATAGTTGATCACATGCGTGATGGTGGCGACGTCGAGGCCGCGGGCCGCCACGTCGGTCGCCACCAGCACCTTGCATTCGCCCCGTCGCAGCCGGTTGAGCGCCCGCGTGCGGTCCCGTTGGCCGAGATCGCCGTGCAGCGCGACCGCCGCGATGCCGGACTGGAACAGCTCGCCGGCAAGCTGCTCGGCGTGCCGCTTGGTTGCCGTGAACACGATCGCCTGGCCCATGCCGTCGTCGGTGAGGCAGCTGCGCAGGATCCGGTCGCGATGCTGCGCATTGTCCACATAGACGACGTGATCGTCGATCGGCGTCGCGTCGCTGGCCACGCGCGCCACCTCCATCCACGCCGGATCGCGGAGCAGCCGGTCGGCCAGCGTGCGAACGGCGCGCGACAGAGTCGCGGTGAAGCAGACCGTCTGCCGCGCCGCCGGCACCGCCTCGCCGATCGCGACCACGTCGTCGGCAAAGCCCATGTCGAGCATGCGATCCGCCTCGTCCAGCACCAGCATCGTGACCCGGGAGAGGTCGATGCGGCCGCCCTGAAGCTGGTCCAGCAGGCGGCCCGGGGTGGCCACCAGGATTTCGTAGGGCGAGGCCAGCAGGCGATTCTGCAGGTAGTAGGATTCGCCGCCGGTGACGCACACCGTGGTGACCCGCGGCAGCGACCGCGACAGCGCCTGGCCGTGGCGGGCGACCTGCTGGGCCAGCTCGCGCGTCGGCGTGAGCACCAGGACCCGCGGACCGAAGGTCGGCCGGCCGCGGCGCCCGCCGGACGCGGCCGGCGCGGCGGGAGGGATGCGCTCTGCGCGGGCGTCGACGATCCGCTGCAGCGCCGGCAGCAGGAACGCCGCGGTCTTGCCGGTGCCGGTCGGCGCCGACGCGATCAGGTCGCGGCCGGCGAGCAGAAGCGGTATCGCCTCGGCCTGGACCGGGGTGGGTTCGACGATGTCCAGGCGGCGCAGCGCGTTGACCAGCGGCGCGGCGAGACCCATCGCGGCGAATCCGCCAGCCGGCCCATCGACGCCCGGCCCATCGACGGCCGGCCCGTCCACGGCTGGTACGACGACGGTCGGCACGGCGGCGGCCGGTGCAACGGCACCCGGCATGACGGATTCGGGAGAAACGGAAGCTGTGGTTTCGAACACGGATCTACTCCGGGGCCATGCCCCATGGACTCGCCCGGTCTCCGATCGGTGCGAGCACCACTCGGAGGCCACGGCGGGTTGCACCGGTCATCTGCCCACGTTCATGGGGCCGACCGGCGCGGTTGGCGACTGCAATGCATCGACGCCAACCGGAGAGGACCGCGGCGAAACGCATACGCCTCGAGGGCGCAGGCTCTGCCGGGCGGGGGCCAGTGTTCGATGTATTTCGATGTGAGCGATGCCGTGCCGAAGACCGAAGCCAGGAGCCTCGGCCGCCATCGCAACACGTCATTGTCTCATGCTGCAGCGCAAAAGTCCATGCTCGTGCCGGTGGCGAAGGCCGAGCGGGGCGCATCAGGGCCGCAGCTGGACCTTCATGCTCCGGGTCTTGTCCCGGGCGAGCGCGAGGGCGGCGGCGGCCTCGGTGAGCGGGTGGGTTCCGGAGAGCACCGGCCGCACGTCGACCCGTCGGCTGGCGATCGCCTGGACGGCGGTGTCGAACACATTGCCGAAGCGGAAGGAGCCGCGCAGGTCGAGTTCCCGCGCCATGATCTGGTTCGCTGCGATCGCGACGCCGTCGGTCGGCAGCGTCCCCACCTGGACGATGATCCCGCCGCGCCGCACCGTCTCCAACGCCGACGCGAGCGCAGGCACCGCGCCGGAGACCTCGAAGGCCACGTCGGGCTCACCGACCACGTCCGCCAGGGAAGCACCGGCAGGCAGGCGATCGCTGCGCACCACCTGGTCGGCGCCCACCCGGGATGCCACCGCGAGCGGATGATCGACCACGTCGGTCACCGCGACATGAGCCGCGCCGCCCAGGCGCGCGGCCAGCACCATCATGCAGCCGATGGTGCCGCTGCCGGTGATCAGCACCCGCCGGCCGAGCAGGTTGCCCGCGCGGGTAGCCGAGTGCAGCGCGATCGAGAGCGGCTCCGACATCGCGATTTCCTCGAGCGAGACGTCGGAGGCCACCGGAACGCACTGGCCCTCGGGCATGACGAAGTACTCGCAGAACATCCCCTGCACGTGCGGGAAGACGCTCGCGCTGCCGAGGAACAGCATGTTGGCGCACAGGTTCTCGCGCCCCGCGCGGCAGGCGGCACAGCGGCCGCACCAGCGCGACGGGTTGATCGCGATCCGGTCGCCGGCGGCAACGCGTGTCACCCCCGGCCCCACCTCGGCGACCACGCCGGAGGCCTCGTGCCCCGGCGTGAGCGGCTCGCGGATCCGGAAGCTGCCGTTCGCCCCGTGGAAGAAGTAATGCATGTCGGAGCCGCAGATCCCGGCGGCGCCGAGGCGGATGAGCACCTCGCCCGCGCCGGGCCGCGGCGTGGGAACCTCCAGCACCCGCAGGTCGTTGGCGGCATAGACCTTGCAGTCGAGCATTGGCGTCTCCCGTTCGGCCGGTTCACGTCCGGCCGGTTCGTATACTAAAGCAATGACCCCCTCCCCTCGGCTGGGCGCCG
The DNA here is from genome assembly GCA_023389175.1 of Pseudomonadota bacterium. GTDB lineage: Bacteria > Pseudomonadota > Gammaproteobacteria > Burkholderiales > Burkholderiaceae_E > Lautropia. Next base: position 17,625 of record JAEWEW010000017.1, read on the forward strand.
CCACCCTGCCGCGCCTGCCGGCCGGTGTCGCGCGGCCCGGCTATCCGGCCGCGGTGGCAACCATCGGCGTGGTCCACCTGGGCGTGGGCAACTTCTTTCGCGCGCACCAGGCCGTCTACCTGGACGAAGCCATGGCTGCCGGCGCTCGCGGCTGGGGCGTCTGCGGCGTGAGCCTGCGCAGCCCCGGCACCCGTGACGCGCTTGCGCCGCAGGACGGGTACTACGCGGTGGTGGCACTCGACGGTGCCCAGGCGCGGGTTCGCATCGTCGGATCGCTGCGCGAGCTGCTGGTGGCCCCCGAGGATCCGCAGCGCGTCGTCGAGCGGATCGCCGCGCCCGAGACCCGCTGGGTGACGCTGACGATCACCGAGAAGGGGTACGGGCTGGAGCCCGGCCATCCCGATCTCGAGCACGACCGCCGACGGCCGGAGCGGCCGCGCAGCGCGGTCGGCCTGCTGCATGCGGCCGCGGTGCTGCGTCGCGACCGCCGGCTGCCCGGCATCTCGGTGGTCTCGTGCGACAACCTCTCCGGCAACGGCGAGGCGCTGCGCCGGCTGCTGCTCGAGCACGACCGGGCCGTCGGCGGCGGCGCCGCGGGCTGGATCGAGGCGAACCTGCGCTTTCCCAACACCATGGTCGACCGCATCGTCCCGCGGACCATCGACGCCGATCGCTCTCGTGTCGCCGCGCTGCTCGGGATGGTCGACGCCTGGCCGGTGCTCACGGAGCCGTTCCGGCAGTGGGTGCTGGAGGACGACTTCGCGGGACCGGTGCCGCCCCTCGAGCGCAGCGGCGTCCAGCTCGTCCGGTCGGTGCGCCCGTACGAAGCGATGAAGCTGCGCCTGCTCAACGCCGCGCATTCCGCGCTCGCCTGGCTCGCCGTACCGGCCGGCATCGAAAACGTCGAGCGGGCGATCTCGATGCCCGAGTTGCGCCGCTTCGCCGAGGAGCTGTGGCGCGAGGAGGCGATCCCGGGCCTGGTTGTCGAGCATCCGGAGATGGCGCGGGAGGCGCCCGGCTACTGTGCGACCCTGCTCGCGCGCTTCGCCAACCCGGGCCTTGCCCACCGTACCGCCCAGATCGCGATGGACGGGTCGCAGAAGCTGCCGCTCCGGATCCTGCCTTCGGTGCGTCGCAACCTTGCCGAGGGGCTGCCGATCGATCGGCTGGCCCTGGTGGTCGCGGCGTGGGTGCGGTACCTCGCAGGCATCGACGAGCGCGGCGCGAGCTACCCGGTCGAGGATCCTGCGGCGGACCGGCTCCAGCCGCTCGCGACCAGGCCGGATGCACGCGAGGCGGTGGATGCGATCCTGGGCGACAGCGCCGTCTTCGGTGACCTCGCGACCGAGCCGCGCCTGCGGATGGCGGTCGCCCGGGCGCTGCACCGGCTGCGACGCCTGGGCAGCCTTGCGGCGGTCACGGCGCCGTAACGCCCTTGCATTCGGACATACCCATGGCGGGAACGAGGGAATCCGTCGGCCCGGCCCGCCGGCGTCCATCCTGTCACGCGTTTCGTCACGAAGCTGTCACGGTCGGCGGATATCGTCGCCCCATTCCAACCCGACAGGACATCGAGATGCAAGCCTCCACCCTGACTCGCATGCTGGCTGGCGCGGCGGTCGCCGGGCTTCCCTTCGCCGCGCATGCGGTCGACCTGACCGGAGCCGGCGCCACTTTCCCCGCCCCGGTGTATGCCAAGTGGGCCGAAGCCTACAAGGCCAAGACCGGGCATGCGCTTAACTACCAGGCGATCGGCTCGGGCGGCGGCGTCAAGCAGATCAAGGCGAAGACGGTCGACTTCGGGGCGAGCGACGATCCGGTGCCCGGGGACGACCTGCAGAAGGACGGCCTGGTCCAGTTCCCTGCGGTGATCGGCGGCGTGGTGCCGGTGGTCAACGTCGCAGGGGTCGAACCCGGCAAGATGGTGCTGGACGCCAACGTGCTCGCGGCGATCTTCAGCGGCAAGGTCGCCAAGTGGAACGACCCGGCCATCGCCAAGCTCAACCCGTCGCTGAAGCTGCCCAACCAGGCGGTCACCCCGGTGTATCGCTCGGACTCTTCCGGGACCACCGCCGTCTTCACCGGTTACCTCGCCGAGATCGCCCCGACCTTCAAGAAGGACGTCGGCGCCGGCAAGACGGTGGACTGGCCGGCCGGGGTGGGCGGCAAGGGCAATGCCGGCGTGGCCGCGAACGTCATGAAGCTCAAGGGGTCCATCGGCTACGTCGAATACGCCTTCGCCAAGCAGAACAAGCTCTCGCACACCGCCCTGGTGAACCGTGACGGCAAGCCGGTGCAGCCGGACGAGAACAGCTTCGCCGCCGCCGCGGCCAACGCAGACTGGAAGCAGGCGCCCGGGTTCGGCATCAGCCTCAACAACCAGCCGGGCGCAGACGCGTGGCCGATCACCTCCGCCTCCTTCATCCTGATGCACCGCAAGCCGGTCGATGCGCAGCGATCCACCGAGGTGCTCAAGTTCTTCCGATGGGCCCTGGAGGAGGGCGGCGCAATGGCGAAGGAACTCGACTACGTGCCGATTCCGGCCAACACGGTCAAGCTGGTCGAGGATGCCTGGAAGGAGATCGAAGGCATCGGCAACCTCTCGGTCGCCGCCAGGTAGGCGTCGCTTCCAGGTCGTGCCGGAGCACGCAGGGCCTGCCCGCGATTCGAAGGCGGAGGCCGGACCATCCCTCCGCCCGACCGGACGCGTCCCCGCGGGCCTGCCCAAACGGCAGGCCCGCAGCCCATTTCCCGGTGAGACGACGATGACCGCATCAGCCACCGAGCAGATCGATCCGCATGCGCCTGCGGCAGGCGCCGGGGCGGATCGCGCGGCGCCCGCGCTGCGCCAGAGCGAGGCCGAGCGCCGCTTCCGCGAGCGGGTCCGCCGCTTCGCCTTCCAGGACCGGCTCTTCGCGGCCGTCACCTTCGCCTTCGCCGCCCTGGTCCTGGTCGCGATGGGGGCACTGCTGGTCGCCCTCGTGATCGAGGCCTGGCCGGCGCTGCGCGAGTTCGGGCCTGGCTTCCTGGTGGGCACCACCTGGAGTCCGGCCCGTGACGAGTACGGCGCGGTGATCGCCATCTACGGCACCGTCGTCACTTCGGCCATCGCGCTGCTGATCGCCGTGCCGATCAGCTTCGGCATCGCGGTGTTCCTCACGGAGATCTGCCCGCTGCGATTGCGCCGCCCCCTGGGCACCGCGGTCGAGCTGCTCGCGGGCGTCCCCTCCATCATCTACGGCATCTGGGGCCTGTTCGTCTTCGCGCC
>JAEWEW010000035.1 GCA_023389175.1 Pseudomonadota bacterium
ACATCACCTTCAGTCCCTCGATCGCGCTCGAGAAGATCACGCCGACCGGCGCCGAGGCCAACGCGGTGCTGGCCTCCTACGGCTACGCGATGAACCGGACGCTGGTGAACGAGGACGAGCCGGCGCACATGCCGCGCCGCCGCGTGCTGATGGAGCCCTTCACGCCGCCACGGCTCGCGGAGCACGAGCCGCTGGTGCGCCGCCTCGCGCGCGAGTACGTGGACCGGTTCATCGACGACGGCCGCGCGGACCTGGTCGACCAGATGCTCTGGGAAGTGCCGCTCACCATGGCACTGCACTTCCTCGGCGTGCCCGAGGACGACATGGCCACCCTGCGGCGCTACTCCATCGCGCATACGGTGAATACCTGGGGCCGGCCGAAACCCGAGGAGCAGGTCGCCGTGGCGCATGCGGTGGGCAACTTCTGGCAGTACGCCGGCAAGGTGCTGGAGAAGATGCGCCGGGACCCGGACGGTCCGGGATGGATGCGCTACGCGATCCGCAAGCAGAAGGAGCATCCGGACATCGTCACGGACTCCTACCTGCACTCGATGATGATGGCGATCATCGTCGCGGCCCACGAGACCACCGCCCATGCCAGCGCCAACGCGATGAAGCTGCTGCTTTCGCATCCGGAGCTCTGGCGCGAGATCTGCGAGGATCCGGCGCTGATCCCGAACACCGTGGAGGAATGCCTGCGCCACAACGGCTCGGTGGCCGCCTGGCGGCGCATCACCACGCGCGCCGTGCAGGTCGGCGGCGTCGACATCCCCGCGGGCGCGCGTCTGCTGATCGTCACCTCGTCGGCCAACCATGACGAGCGCCACTTCGAGGATGCCGACCGGGTCGACGTGCGCCGGGACAACGCGAGCGACCACCTCACCTTCGGCTACGGCTCGCACCAGTGCATGGGCAAGAACCTCGCGCGCATGGAGATGCAGGTCTTCCTCGAGGAGTTCGCCCTGCGCCTGCCGCACATGCGGCTGGCGGAGCAGAAGTTCACCTACCTGCCCAACACGTCGTTCCGCGGGCCGGAGCATCTCTGGGTGGAGTGGGATCCTGCCCGCAACCCCGAGCGGCTGGATCCCGGCCTGCTGGCGCGGCCGCCGAGCCCGGTGCGCATCGGCGAGCCGTCGCGGCATTCCATCACCCGGCCGGTGCGGGTGGAAAGCGTGACGCGGATCGCGGACGATGTCGTGCGGCTGCGGCTGGTCGCTCCCGACGGCCGCCCACTGCCGCGCTGGACCGCGGGCGCGCACATCGACGTGGAGTGCGGCTCGCCGGACCGGTCGCGCCAGTACTCCCTCTGCGGCGATCCGGAGGACGCCACGGCGCTCGAGATCGCGGTGCTGCGCGAGCGCGACGGCCGCGGCGGCTCGGCCTGGATCCACGAGCATGTCCGCGCAGGCGACCGGCTCAAGATCCGCGGTCCGCGCAACCACTTCCACCTGGACGAAACTGCGCCCCGGGCGGTCTTCATCGCCGGCGGCATCGGCATCACGCCGATCAGCGCGATGGCCCGCCGCGCGCAGGCGCTCGGCATCGACTACCGCCTGCACTATTGCGGCCGGCGCCGATCGGCGATGGGCATGCTGGACGAGCTGCAGCAGTTGCACGGCGAGCGCCTGCATCTCTACATCGGCGAGGACGGCGGACGCGCGGACGTCGCCGCGCTGCTCGCCCGTCCGGACCCGGACGCGCGAGTCTACGTCTGCGGACCGGTACGCATGCTCGATGCGGTGAAGGCCGCGTGCAAGGACTGGCCGGAGGATTCGGTCCGCATGGAGCACTTCGTCTCCACGCTCGGAACGCTGGACGCCTCGCGCGAGCATGCCTTCGAGCTCGAGTTGAAGGACTCGGGCCTGGTGCTTCAGGTGCCACCGGACAAGACCGTGCTCGCCGTCCTGCGCGAGGCCAACATCGACGTCCAGAGCGACTGCGAGGAGGGTCTGTGCGGCTCCTGCGAGGTGCGGGTGCTGGAAGGCGAGGTTGACCATCGGGACCTGGTCCTCACCCGTGCGGAACGCGAAGCCGGCGGAAGGATGATGAGCTGCTGCTCGCGGGCACGGGGCGGGCGGCTGGTGCTGGAGCTTTAGCGGACATCGCGACACAGGGTGATACTCTCATCGATCGATGCGCGCCTGATTTCGCTGCGCCGGCCATCGACCGGTCATCAGACAAGAGGGCCGATGGCGGGCCCCCACAACGCTTGGAGGAGAAGTGCAATGTTGAGAAGGACTCTCGCAGGGCTGCTGCTGGGCATGCTGGCGAACGTGCCGGCCATGGCGCAGGAGCCGATCAAGATCGGCGCCTTCCTGTCCGCGACCGGACCGGCGTCCTTCCTGGGCGACCCGCAGGTCAAGACCATGAGCCTGTTCGTCGAAAGGATCAACGCGGACGGCGGCGTGCTTGGCCGCAAGCTTCAGTTCATCCACTACGATGACCAGGGCAAGGCCGAGGAGGCGCGCACCTTCGCCCGCCGGCTGATCTCCCAGGACAAGGTCGACATCCTGCTGGCCGGGTCCACCACCGGCACCACCATGGCGGCCCTTCCGCTGGTCGATCGCGCCGGCATACCGATCATCAACTTCGCCGGCGCCGTCGTCGCGGTGGAGCCGGTCCAGAAGTGGAACTTCAAGACCCCGGAGACCGATCGCATGGCAGCGGAGAAGATCTTCGCCGACATGAAGAAGCGCGGCCTGACCAAGATCGGCCTGATCTCCGGCACCGGCGGCTTCGGCGCCTCCGGCCGGAAGGAATCGCTGACGGTGGCGGGCAAGCACGGCGTCGAGATCATCGCCGACGAGACCTACGCACCGAGCGACACCGACATGTCGGCCCAGCTGACCCGGATCCGGAACACCCCGGGCGTGCAGGCCGTGCTCAATTTCGACTTCGGCCAGGCGCCGGCCATCGTCACCAAGAACTATGCCGCGCTGGGCATCGACCTGCCGTTCTACCAGTCCCACGGCGTCGCTTCCGACGCGTTCCTGAAGCTTGCCGGCGATGCGGCCGAGGGTATCCGGCTGCCGGTCTCGCCCATCCTGGTGGCCAAGCTGCTGCCGGACAGCGACCCGCAGAAGGCGCCGTCGATGGCCTACGGCACCGCCTACGAGAAGCGCTTTGGCGAGTGGCCCTCCGCCTTCGGCGGCTATGCCTACGATGCGCTCATGCTGGCAGTGGACGCCATCAAGCGCGCCGGCAGCACGGACAAGGCGAAGGTGCGCGACGCCATCGAGGCGACCAGGAACTTCGCCGGCACCACCGGCAACTTCAACATGAGCCCGAAAGACCACCTCGGCCTGGACCTGGATACGGCCTTCCGCATGGTGCAGGTCAAGAACGGCACCTGGCAGTTGATGAAGGACTGACCCACCTCACAGAAGCATCGCCGCCGCGCAGCGCGTCAGGCGGCGACGTTGCCTCGAGCGTCCTCAGGACCGGGCTGCGCCCGGCCACCCGCCGAGGGGGTGAAGGAAACTCGAGGGGCCCGGCGTTTCCCTGGGAGCTCGCACGACATGTCGGAATTCCTCCAGTTCCTCGTCACGGGCGTGACCATCGGCGCCACGTACGCGCTGGTCGCCCTGGGCTTCAGCATCATCTTCAACGCCAGCCACGTGATCAATTTCGCCCAGGGCGAGTTCGTGATGATCGGCGGCATGACGGCGGTCTTCCTGCTCACCTGGCTGCCACTGCCGCTGGCGGTGGCCGTCGCCGTGGCGATCGGCGCGGTGGTCGGTGTGCTGCTCTACAAGGGTGGGATCGCGCCGGCCAGGGAGGCCGGCGTGGTGCAACTCATCATCATCACCATCGGCGCCGCGCTGTTCCTGCGCGGGTTGGCGCAGATCCTGTGGGGCAAGGGCTTCTTCGCCCTGCCGTCCTTCAGCGGCGACGCGCCGATCCGCTTCTTCGGCGCGGTCATGGTGCCGCAGAGCCTGTGGGTGGTCGGCGTCACCGGCCTGATCGTCGCCGCGCTCGCCTGGTTCTTCAATCGCACCCGCAGCGGCAAGGCCATCCTCGCCACCTCGTATAACCCGGACGCGGCCGCCCTGATGGGCATCGACACCAGGATGGTGCTGCTGGTGAGCTTCGGGCTGGCCGGGATGCTCGGGGCAGTTGCCGGTGTCATCGTCGCGCCGATCACCTTCACCTACTACGAGATCGGCGTGATGCTGGGACTGAAAGGGTTCGTCGCGGCGGTGCTCGGCGGCCTGGGCAGCTTCCCGGGCGCGGTTGCCGGCGGCCTGGTGCTGGGCGTGACCGAGGCGATGATGGCCGGCTACGTCTCCTCTCACTACAAGGACGCGGTGGCTTTCGTGCTGATCCTGCTGATCCTCTTCGTCATGCCAAGCGGCATCTTCGGCAGCCGCAGCGTCGAGCGGGTCTGAGGCGCGGCCACGATGGGAGGCCAGATCGCCCCGGCGCCGCTTGCCGCTGCCGGCGAGGCTCGACCGGCGCCGAGATCCTGGCGGGAACGCCTGCTCTCGCCCGCGCAGGGTGGCCTCGCGGCGCTGCTGCTGGTGGTGGTGGCGGCGCCCTTCTTCCTCGACAGCCTGTACCACTACGACCTGGCCATCCTGGTCGGCATCAACATCAGCGTGGTGGTTTCCCTGAACCTGCTGGTGGGCTACGCCGGCCAGATCAGCCTCGGGCATGCCGCGTTCTTCGCGCTCGGCGCCTACGGCAGCGCCGGGCTCTCGACCCATTACCAGTGGCCGCCGCTGCTCGCCCTGCTCGTCTCGGTCATCGTGGTCGGCGTCGTCGCGCTGCTGATCGCACGCCCCATCCTGCGCCTGAAGGGCTACTACCTGGGCATGGCCACCCTGGGCCTGGGCATGATCGTGTACCTGATGATCACCACGGAGGCCTGGTTCACTGGCGGCCCGGACGGCATGTCGGTGCCGATGCTGGCGGTGTTCGGCCACGCCGTGGAGGGCGAGCTGACCTGGTACTGGATCGTGGCCGGGCTCACGGTACTGACCTACCTGATGGCGCTCAACATCGTCCACTCGCCGGTCGGCCGGGCGCTGCGCGCGGTGCACGGTTCGGAGATCGCCGCGACCACTGCGGGCATCGACGTCACCGGCTACAAGGTGCTGATCTTCGTGGCCTCGGCGGTGGTGGCGGCGCTGATGGGCGCCATCTACGCTTTCTACAGCGGCTTCATCACGCCCAGCACGGCCGATTTCATGCATTCGATCGAGTTCGTGGTGATGGTGGTCTTCGGCGGGATGGCCTCGCTGGTCGGCTCGGTGGTCGGGGCGGTGATCCTGACCCTGCTGCCCCAATACCTGACCACCTTCGCCGACTACGAGTGGGTGATCTACGGCCTCATCCTCATGCTGGTCATGATCTTCCTGCCCAAGGGCCTGGTGCCGACGCTTCACGACAAGCTGCGAAGGCCGGGGCGATGAGCACTTCGCGCGATCGCGAAGGCGGGCTCGCTCATTCATCCACGAGCATGTTGACGGTCGAGTCCCTGACCAAGGCCTTCGGTGGCGTACGCGCCATCGACGAGCTCTCCTTCCAGATCCGTTCCGGGGCCGTGCATTCCATCATCGGCCCCAACGGTGCCGGCAAGACCACCCTGTTCAACCTGATCACCGGCGTCTACCAGCCCACCTCGGGACGGATCCTGCTCGACGGGGAGGACCTGGCCCGGCGCAGCGCCCATCAACGGGCCTGCAGCGGGATGAACCGGACCTTCCAGAACCTGCAGGTCTGCATGAACATGAGCGCGCTGGAGAACGTCATGCTCGGCGAGCACCAGCACCTGGACCATCGCTTCCTGCCGGCCCTGCTGAGCCTGCCTCGGGTGCGCCGCGGCGAGCGTGCCTGCCGGGAACGGAGCGCCGGGCTCATGGACTTCGTCGGCCTGGCGGCGTACATCGACAGCGACGCGTCGGCCATGCCCTACGGCGCCCTCAAGCGCCTCGAGATCGCCCGCGCGTTGGCGGCCCGGCCGCGTCTGCTGCTGCTCGACGAGCCGGCGGCGGGCCTGAACGACGCCGAGACCGCCGAGCTCGAACGGCTGATCCGCAAGATTGACGGCAGCGGTGTCACCGTCGTGCTGGTGGAGCACGACATGAAGCTGGTCATGAACGTCTCCGAGCACATCATCGTGCTCAACTACGGCCGCAAGCTGGCCGAAGGCACCGCCCGCGAGGTCCGCGAGAACCCCGAGGTGATCGCCGCCTACCTCGGCACCCAGGCCGCCTGACCGCTGCGATGTCCATGACCCGGAACGACACCCCCGTGCTGCAGATCGACGCGGTCTCCACGCACTACGGGCCCATCCGGGCCCTTGCAGACGTTTCGCTCACGGTGAACGCAGGCCAGATCGTCGCCCTGGTGGGCGCCAACGGTGCCGGCAAGACCACCCTGCTGAGAACCATTTCCGGCCTTCAGAAGGCCAGTGCCGGCCGGATCGTCTA
>JAEWEW010000040.1 GCA_023389175.1 Pseudomonadota bacterium
AGCCGGTCGCGTGCCAGTTGTCGCCGGCATCATCGTCAACAGCACCCTTCAGGCGATCGAGAAGGCCAAGGCAGTATCGGACCTCGGTGTGTCGGCGCTTCAGATTACCCCGCCGCACTACATCTACAAAAGCGACGACGAAGCCATGATCCGCTATTTCGGATCGATCCAGGACGCCGTCGGCATCCCCATCATCGTCTACAACGTCATTCCCTGGAACTACCTCTCCGTTGACCTGCTGCTTAGGATGATGAAGACCTTGCCTGCCGTCTATGGCGTCAAGCAGAGTGCAGGTGATTTGAAGTCGATGGCGGACCTGATGCTCCGCTGTGAGCCGGACCATCGCATCTATGCCGCCATCGATGCGCTGCTATACCCCACGTTCGCCTTGGGCACTCATGGCGCCATCTCCCAGATCCTGGCCGCTGTGCCCGGACCCTGCGTAAAGCTGTGGAATCACGTTCAAGCGGGCGAGCATGTCGAGGCACTGAAACTGCATAACCGTCTACTGAAGATGTGGAACGCAATCGCTGGCGACAATCGACTTGCAGTTACCAAGTACACGTTGTCACTGCAGGGCATTCCGGTCGGAAAGCCCCGGGCGCCGCTAACCCCGGCCTCCGAGGCCCAGAAGCGGGCCGCTCAGACGGGTCTTTCGGAACTGCTCGGTACGGAGAGCAGGGTAATGACCGCCGCTTAGATGATTGGCGACAAGAGTGCGGTCCATGATTTCGATAGACGGCACCCACGACGAGCTGCACTGATGGAGATTTCGATGAAGAATGCATTGCACTTGGCCCTTGCGGCTACCCTAACACTCGCATCTGGAACCGCCACGGCGCAGAATTGGCCTACCGCTCCAATCCGAATGGTCGTGCCCTTCTCGCCCGGGGGTACGACAGATTTCGTCGCACGGACCATTGGGCCCCGCTTGGGTGAGATCCTCGGGCAGACGGTCGTCATCGAGAACAAGGGCGGGGGCGGTACGGTTATCGGCACCGAGACTGTCGTACGAGCCGCACCCGACGGACACACCATCCTGCTCGCCACGCCGGACCTGACTGTCAATGACAGCCTTCGGCCGAAGCTGCCGTACGACGCCGGGAAGGATCTGGCACCAATCGGTCTGGTCGGAACCTACCCCATGGCGCTTGTCGTCAATCCGTCCCAAGGTCTTGACTCAATCGAAACCCTGCTGAAACGCGCTCGTGCCGAACCCGGAAAGATAAACTACGCGTCAGCCGGCAGCGGCTCAATGCCGCATCTGTCGGCCGAGCTGCTGCAGTCGTTGGCCAACCTAGACATGGTGCATGTGCCTTACAAGGGAAACGGACCGGCGATCGTCGACCTGATGGCCGGCCGTGTGTCGCTCTTGTTTACCGGCGCCCCGGCCGTTGCGGGTCAGGTCAACAGCGGCGCGCTGAAGATCCTGGGCGTCACCGGCAAGTCAAGGCACCCGACGTTGCCGGACATTCCGACGCTAGCCGAGAGTGGAGTGCCGGGCTATGAGGTCACGGCCTGGTTCGGGTTGCTAGCACCTGCAGGCGTGCCGGAGCCGATCATTGATCGCTTGAACGATGCCTTGACAAAGACGCTGGCCACCCCTGATATCCGCAGCAAGTTGGCTGGCTTGGGCGCGGTTCTAGAAGTCGGGACGCCGGAGGAGTTCGGCAAGCTGCTGAACAACGAGATCGGCAAATGGCGGCAGGTGATCGAGAAGGCAGGGATCAAGGTTGACTAACGTCCAAGACGATTGATTCTGGGGGCTAACTGATCCAATTGTCACCGTCCGGCATAATCCGGCCGCTTGGACTCCGGCATACTCTGGCCGTAGGCCGGTTGCGATTTCAGCGTGTTCAGGTCGGTCCGACTTCGGCGTACTCCCACTGACGAAACTCGCAGAGCGTCGCGCAGGCAGCAAGTCGACAACTATCTCGCGTGCGACGGCGGTCAGCTCGAGGCCGATCAGCTCGTCTTTGACCAGGCCGGTCCGAACGACATCTTCTTTCACTTCGATCTCGTCGCCGCGGCAGAAGCAACACCGCTGGCGGCACTCGGTGAAGTGCAGCAGGCCGCGATCGACCTCTTGCGCGAACTGGAACGAATCGAGCCAAGGCGGGCAGCGGATCATTGTGTTGAACGTCCCGCCGCCGGCCGATAAGAGAACCGACCGTATTCGAACCACCTTGGATGACTCGATAGCATCCCTCCGGAGTGGGAAACCTCAAAGGCATGGCGAAGCTGCCGAAAGCCCGCCCGGATGCCAAGCCGCAGTCGGTCGAGGTCGATGCCGGCATCTGGGGCCGGTTCTGTATCCGTTACCGCATCGCCCGGAATCCGCGCGCCGGCTTTGGGGGGCACGAGTGGTTCTGGGTCGGAATCGGCGGATCGCCTCGACCTCGGCGAGTAGGCGGTGGGCGTGGAAGTCGTCGGAGTCGTGCGCCATGGCCAAGCCTGACACGGCAGCAGCAGAGGGAGATCGGCCAAACAGCCTAAGACGGTCGATCTTGCCCCTGGCGGCGCCGCACCCTCAACCAGTTTGGCCTCGCGCCGGTCTACATGTCGACGGCCACGACTCCAGAGCGGCTAGTGCTCCATGTTGCTACCGGGTCCATGCAGACCTCGAGCACGCAAGGCGGCTGGCCGCCCACGGTCTGCGCTGTGAGGTCAGGCAGTTCGAAGGCGAGGCACGGTACTTCGAGATTGCGATTCGCCAGGCCGGACAATGATCTGCCCGCCCCACGATGACTATTCCTCGATCACCACCGCATTGCTCGTCGTCGGCGTTGACGGTTCGCGGCACATCCGGATATCCCCGGTCCTCGAGGTCCACCTTCGAACCATATACTGTTCCCAGAAAGCGGGGCACCGAACAATTCCACTGCAAGGAATTGCCAGCTTCGAATAGAGAACGGAGGAGACCCGTCCGATGCGTACCCGCCATGCTACCGCCCTGATAGCGCTCCTGCTCTCCGGTTGTGGAGGCGGCGGCAGCGACACAGCCGTCAGCGCGAATCCGCCGGCAGCGCCCGCGCCACCATCACCAGCGCCAGCCACGCCACAGCCCGCACCAGCGCCGCCACCGCGCGTAGACGGTCCTGCCCCTGTCCAGATACCACCGCCGGCCGGAAAGCCGCCTGTGGCCGCTCCTGTGCCTGCACCTGAGCCGGCGCCGACGCCATCGCCTGAGCCGCCCGCGCCACAGCCAGCACCGCCGCCCGTTCCGCCGGCTCCAGCCCCCGCTCCAGGGATCAGCGGCGCCGTGCTCTATAAGGCGCTGCGAACCACCGCGCCGGACTATAACCCCACGGGTACGCCTTGGGTCGGAGAGAGCACGACAGTCCCCGAAAGCTACTTCACGGTCTACATCCTCGCTGGCTCGTCGCGAACCTGGCCGACCCCGACCTACATCTCGTCCGCTTGGCCATTCTCCACCTCGCAGCTGCCTGAGATGGGGCTGTTCTCGACGTGGCTCGACGGCATTGGCCCGACGTTGCGCACGACTTACGGCGACATGCTGGAGCGACCGGAAGCGTTCCTCATTAACCAGGGCGCGCAGTACCCACTCGACACGACGCTCGCGACCTGGGCCGCGCAGAATCCCGCCGACCCGTGGTACGCGAAGTTCATGCTGCAAACCGACAGCCGGAGCAACACGGTCTTTCGGGTCTGTTGGGATGCGCGCCTGCCCCAAGTGATCCGGCTATGGTGTACGAAGCACGATCGTCTGACCGGTGACTTCCGGGGAATCTATGTCGTGGACGATTCGCTCGGTCTCGGCGCGCACACGTGGGAGACGCGATAAGAACCGCAGTCGCCGAGGCTAGCGCAAGAACGCGCGGAGGAAGCCGACGTTGGCGAAGGAACAGCCAATGACATCTTAGTTGCCCCTGCGGTGCCAGCTTTGGCGCGCGTCGTTGTGGGTTCGGGAAGGAGGTCGACGAGACGCAAGCGGCCCGGACGGTCCACGACCAGGTAGACATCCGGTCCCCGGAAAGTACCAGGCTCGACCGCGACGACCGACGTGGATTCCGCGCGCCCTGGCCGTGGAGATGATGAAACGATCGCCGGCGTCGAGCCCGTCCGACCGCGGCTGTGCCGTCAGGGTCAGCCGTTGCTGCTTGCGGGGTCATCTTCGGCGTGGCCTTCGTCGGCCAGCAGGTGCTGTGCGATCAGGCGCTCGGCGATCTGTGCAAACTTCAACTCGACGCCGGACATATTGAGCGACGCGAGCAACTCCCTCGTCGTCAGATCGTTTGCGGCGTGGCGTCGGCTGAGAACCTCAATAGCTTGCGGACCCTCGACACCAGCGACGATGCAGCCGATCGTTGGCTGCGCGATCCTCAACTGGGTAGGTCTCGACGAGCGACGACGTCGAGATGGTCAGTGCGGCCGGGCTGCCGGGGGTCGCTTCAAGCTGAATCACGCTGCGCGGGGCAAGCTTCGGATCGGTCAATGGATTGCTCCTTTAGTTGGCTGACGGAGGGGGCCGGCTTCCCCGCTGCCATGCCAAGAGCGTCCGCAAGCCGGGTACGGACCAGGTCAGCCGTCCTGGTCCGCGCGGAAGCAACACCCAAGGGACCAGTTTCAAGAAGGCCATGATCGAGCTGGCTCATGAGGAGGTCATCGAAGGAGTACCGACATCACGAGCACCGCGAGAACGTTCACCGTCCGAGGTCACTTATGGAAAGAGGTTTGCCACGAGTTGTACTTCTGAAAGGACGCTGAGCTCGTGATCAGCAAGGATTGCATCTACGGGGCCTACTGCGTTGATCCAAAGTCCACGGACGCCGACTTCCGTTACGGCATGTGGGTCACTGCAGACAGTGACCAACATCCTTGGCTCTACATCCCTTTTGAGGACTTCCCCAAGAAGGTCCGGCTTACCCTTCTGCTCCTCGGCATTCACTAGACGTACATACCTTAGAGGAAACCAACCATGAGAAAGATCGCCAAACTGTTCGTTCTAATGCAGATGCTGCCCACCCTCTTGATTCTGGGTGGAGCGATCCTTCTGCTGACCAGAGTTCAGGATCCCCAGGCCTTCATGATCGCCAGCGTGCCAGTGCTGATGCTCCTTGGTCTGGTTGCAGTGTATCGATGCCTCGCCAAGGAGCCCAAACATGACCTCGGAATCAACAACGTGGTCGAGATGGTCCCAATCCTCTTCATTCTCATCGCCGCAGGTGCGATCGGCTACGCCTTCTTCTTCGGCCGACCCATGAGCATCCGCGCTTTCGTGGAGAGCGTGGGGTCTATCGTCCTGAACCTGGTCGTCTGGAAGGCGCTGATCAACCAACGCCCCAAGCTTCGACCCATTCCTATGGAGTAACACATGCAGATCTACACCGGATGGCAGTACCTGCTCATTGACGGGGCCAATCCAGTTAAACTTCGATTAGCTCGCAGGGCTTGCGTAGGCGCCGCGGTAGTCCAACCCGGCCATGCCGTAGTCGAGCCGAACCTTGTAGCGAGCGCCGTCCACGTCGAAGCCGTCCTGAAGCTCAAGGTATGGCGTCTTGGACGCCGTCGAGGAAGGTAACCTCGATTACCGGCGCCACGGACGGGTCCGCGAAGAGGTACCAGGCCTTGCTAGAGAGGCGCGGCGTGTCGACGACTTTCCGCACGATGCCGCGGACGCTGTTGGGCCGCTGCAGCTTGTTGGCCGCGTCGGGGTCGTATTGCGAGTCGTTGAGCACGCGCGTCAGCGAGCCAACGCCCACGGACGTCACCGCGACGGCCGGCCGCAGGTCCAGGTCGTCATTGCCGGAAATGTCCATCTGGTCAGCCATCGCGGCCCGGCCGGTGTCTACCAGGGTGACGGTCGGGTCGGCGGGTCGGCGGCCGTCCCCGCGACGTTGCCGTGGCTGGAGTGAAAGAGCGCGTTACCGTCGCCCATCGTCGGGCCAGCGCCGGAGTTGAGCGCCAGGAGCGCGTACACGTCGGCCTCGATCGAGCGACGGGCGGCGCGGCCCAGCTTGGTCGCAAGCGAAGTGAACGCGCCCAGGTCGTCGTTGACGATGGCTTGCCTAGAGATGGAAGCGATGTTGCCCTTGGTGGTAGCTGCAATCGACGCCGCCTCGCCGTCGGGGATCGATTTGCTCTTGAACTCTGCGAGCTCGTTGACGGTATCGAGGTCCCCGAAGGAGCCGGTGCGATAGCGCTTGTGGGCGCAGAAATCAGAAACCGACCCCACCGCACAGAACCGACTCCACGTATCCGGTGCGCTTGCGTATGCCGCAAGCAGCGTCCTGTGCAGGGAAGAAGATGACGCTCGACTTCGTCAACCGAGCGGTGGCGGCCAAGCTGATCGGGATCAACGCCGGCGAGCGAATCCGGGGAGCAGTCCGCAGGAACGAGCTGGCACTCAACCTCCAGCTGGTGATCCCGCCGTCGGCACCGCCCGCCAAGGGAGGGGCCCGATGACTGGCCGCACCAAGGCGTCCCTGAGCGCGCTGCGGATCCGGCCCGCGGTCGCGCGGCCAGCGCCGGCATGACCGTCGGCGAGGCTGAGGCCGTCATCGCCCGCGCGCGCACCGAGCTGCAGAACCGGCTGCGCCGCTACGAGGAGCGGCGGCGAGCCGCGCCGCGCGTACTGCCGATGTCGCCGACGCCGCCGGCCCCACTGACAAGGAGACCGCATGACCTGGTCCCGCCCAACACCGCCGCGGCCGACAGCGGCCATGCGACCATGCTCTACCACTTCGCGCTACCAAACGCTCACAAGACCGCCGAAATGACAAAGGCCTTCCGAAGAAGGCCTTTGCATTCAACACGTTAACTTGGCTCCCCGACCTGGACTCGAACCAGGGACCTGCGGATTAACAGTCCGTCGCTCTACCGACTGAGCTATCGGGGAAGAGCCCAGCAGTATATCAGTCCGCGCTATTGAAACAATCGGCCGGCAACGTGCGGCCCACTGAGGCGAGCCCGTTACGCCAGCACCGCCGCGATCCCCTCCGCCACCTTCCCGATGTTCCGCTCGTTCAGCGCTGCCACGCAGATGCGCCCGGTGCCCACCGCATACACCCCATGGTCCTCCCGCAGCCGGTTCACCTGCTCGGAGGTGAGGCCGGTGTAGGAGAACATCCCCCGCTGCCGCGTGATGAAACCGAAGTCCTGCTTGACGCCGGCCGCCTTCAGCCGCCGGACCAGCTCCTCGCGCATGCGCTTGATGCGGTCGCGCATGCCGGCCAGCTCCGTCTCCCACAGCGCACGCCATTCCGGATTGGAAAGGATCGAGGAGACAACCGCGCCGCCGTGGGTGGGCGGATTAGAGTAGCTGGTGCGCACCACGCGCTTCAGCTGACTCAGGACGCGCTGTGCCTCGTCCTGGGAGGGCAGGGCCATTGAGAGGCCGCCGACCCGCTCGCCGTACAGGGAGAACGACTTGGAGAAGGAGCTCGCGACCAGGACGGGCAGGGGGCTGGCGGCGAACTTGCGTACCGCCACGGCGTCTGCATCGATGCCGTCGCCGAAGCCCTGGTAGGCGATGTCCATGAAAGGCAGCTGCGCCCGCTCGACCATCACGTCGAGCACGTCGTCCCATTGCGCGGCGTCGATATCCACGCCCGTCGGGTTGTGGCAGCAGGCATGCAGCACCACGATGGAGCCCGTCGGCGCATCTTTGAGACTCTGCAGCATTCCGGGGAAGTCGACGCCCCGGGTGGCCGGATCGTAGTAACGGTACTGGTGCACTGCAAAACCGGCGGCCTCGAAGAGCGCCCGATGGTTCTCCCAGCTCGGATCGCTGATGTAGACCGGCTTGTCGCCGAGGAAGCGCCGCAGCAGGTCAGCGCCGATCCGCAGCGCCCCGGTGCCGCCCAGCGACTGCACCGTCAGCATCCTTCCTTCCGCGATCAGCGGCGAATCGGCTCCGAACAGCATCGATTGCACCGCCTTGTTGTACTGGGCGATGCCGTCGATCGGCAGGTATCCATAGGGCACGTGGCGGGCCGTCAGGGCGTCCTCGGCGAGCCTCACGGCCTCCAGCAGGGGCAGCTTCCCTGCCTCGTCGTAGTAGACGCCGACGCCCAGATTGACCTTGTCGGGACGAGGGTCGGCGTTGTACTGCTCGGTGATGCCGAGGATGGGGTCTTTGGGGGCCAGTGGTACTTGTGAAAACGGTGAGGAAGCCATCATAACGTCCTGATTTGGCAAACCACTGCTCGGGTGGCAAGGGGCCCCGACATGCCCGTTTTTTGTGCAAAGCGCTGGCTTTTTGCCGCCCGGCGGTCCATAATCGCCAATTAGCGCACAAGCCTGATGCACCGCAGAAATCTTACCACCCGAACCGGCCCCGAGCTGCCCCAGAAGGGCGTCCGCCAAGGGGTGCGGGAATGGTCGGCGCCGGGCTGCAGCAGCGGCGTCGGCCGGCTGTGCGCCCCCGCATCCACGGCAGTATTGTCCTCCACTCATGTCTGAACTCGTTTCCCGCAAGGCGCCGGCCGCCGTGCCGGGGTCGCGTGCCGGGAAGCCGCGGCTCGCGGTTGCGGCCGCGGCCGGCTTGCTCCCGGACACGGCGCCCGTCGCCGTGCCCGGACTGCCCGGCGACGAGGCGGTGGGCGGCGTCGTGGCTGCCTGCGGTGCGGTCGAGATCGCGGTAGACAGCAAGGCCGCGGATCAGGCCGGCCTGCCGGCTGCCGCCAGCCCGCTCGAGGCCGAAGGCCGGTTCATCGAGTTCCCGGACAGCCCGTTCCGGCTCTACCAGCCGTTCCCGCCGTCCGGTGACCAGCCCGCGGCCATCGAAGGGCTGGTGCAGGGCGTCGCGGACGGCCTCTCGTTCCAGACGCTGCTCGGCGTCACGGGCTCCGGCAAGACCTACACCATGGCCAATGTCATCGCGCGGCTGGGGCGACCCGCGCTGGTGCTCGCGCCGAACAAGACGCTGGCCGCGCAGCTCTATGCCGAGATGCGGGAGTTCTTCCCGCACAACGCGGTGGAGTACTTCGTCTCGTACTACGACTACTACCAACCCGAAGCCTACGTGCCGCAGCGGGATCTCTTCATCGAGAAGGACTCCTCGATCAACGAGCACATCGAGCAGATGCGGCTGTCGGCCACCAAGTCGCTGCTGGAGCGCCGGGACACGATCATCGTGGCCAGCGTCTCCTGCATCTACGGCATCGGCAACCCGGACGATTTCTTCGACATGCGGGCGGTGGTGCGCGTGGGCGACCGCCTGTCGCAGCGCGAGCTGCTGCAGCGCCTGGTGGCGATGCAGTACAAGCGCAGCGACGCGGATTTCGCACGCGGCACCTTCCGCGTGCGCGGCGACACGATCGACGTCTTCCCCGCCGAGCATGCGGAGCTCGCGGTGCGGATCGAGCTCTTCGACGACGAGATCGAGTCCATCCAGCTCTTCGATCCGCTCACCGGGCGGGTGCGGCAGAAGATCCCGCGCTTCGTGGTGTATGCCTCCTCGCACTATGTCACGCCGCGGGCGACGGTGCTGCGCGCGGTGGAGACGATCAAGGCGGAGCTCGCGGAGCGGCTGAAGTTCTTCTACGACGCCGGCAAGCTGGTGGAGGCGCAGCGCCTCGAGCAGCGCACCCGGTTCGACCTCGAGATGCTGCAGGAGCTCGGCTTCTGCAAGGGCATCGAGAACTACTCGCGCCACCTCTCGGGCGCACAGCCGGGCGAGCCGCCGCCGACGCTGGTGGACTACATGCCGCGCGACGGCCTGATCTTCATCGACGAGAGCCACGTCACCATCGGCCAGCTGGGCGGCATGTACCGCGGCGACCGTGCGCGCAAGGAAACGCTGGTGGAGTACGGCTTCCGGTTGCCGTCGGCGCTGGACAACCGGCCGCTCAAGTTCGAGGAGTTCGAGGGGAAGATCCGCCAGTGCATCTTCGTGTCCGCCACCCCCTCGGACTACGAGAAGGCCAACTCCGGCCAGGTGCTGGAGCAGGTGGTTCGGCCGACCGGCCTGGTCGATCCGGCGATCGAGGTGCGACCCGCCTCCACCCAGGTGGACGACGTGCTCTCGGAAATCAATGCCTGCGTGGCACGGGGCAACCGGGTGCTGGTGACGACGCTCACCAAGCGCATGGCCGAGGACCTGACGGACTTCCTCACCGACCACCAGGTGAAGGTGCGCTACCTGCACTCCGACGTTGAGACGGTGGAGCGGGTGGAGATCATCCGGGACCTGCGACTCGGCGTCTTCGACGTCCTGGTCGGCATCAACCTGTTGCGGGAAGGCCTGGACATCCCGGAGGTCGAGCTGGTCGCGGTGCTGGACGCGGACAAGGAAGGGTTCCTGCGCTCGGAGCGCAGCCTCATCCAGACGATCGGGCGGGCGGCCCGCCATATCGATGGTCGCGCCATCCTCTATGGCGACCGGGTCACCGGCTCGATGGAGGTGGCGATCCGCGAGACCAACCGGCGCCGTGAGAAGCAGATTGCCTACAACCAGGCCCACGGCATCACGCCGCGCGGCGTGATGAAGCAGGTCCGCGAGATGATCGACGGGGTCTACGACATCTCCCAGGAGAAGGAGACGTTGAAAGCCGCCCGTCAGATCGCCAAGTACGAGGTGATGGGCGAGAAGTCCGCATCACGCGAGCTGAAGCGGCTCGAGAAGGTCATGCAGGAGCATGCGCGCAACCTGGAGTTCGAGAAGGCCGCCCAGGTGCGCGACCAGCTCGCGCAGTTGAAGGAGCGGCTGTTCGGTGCCAGCGGTGCGGGCGCCGAGGCCGCGGTGTCGGAGTCCTGAAGGTTCGCGATAGTCAGGGGCACGGAAACAGGAAACCAGTAGAAAGAGGACTGATCAGCCAAAATGGGAAAAAGAGAACCGATGGCGATGGCAATGCCAACGCGCGTACTGTTCGTCTGCATGGGAAACATCTGCCGGTCGCCGATGGCGCACGGCGTCTTCCGCAATCTTGTCCGCCAGGCGGGATTGGGTGACGTGGTGACCATCGACTCCGCCGGCACGCACGGCTTCCACGAGGGCGAGCCGCCCGATCGCCGCGCGCAGGCCGCGGCGACGCGGCGCGGCTATGAGATCGCCGACCTCAGGGCGCGCAAGGTGGTGGACCAGGACTTCGAGGATCACGACATGATCCTCGCGATGGACTGGGAGAACCTCAGCATGCTGCAGCACCAGGCGCACAAGCGCCATCACCACAAGATCCAGCTGCTGATGCGCTTCGCCGGCGATCACGAGTCGGCGACCATCCCGGACCCGTACCAGGCCACTGCGCCGCAGGCCTTCGACCAGGTGATGGACTACCTGGAAGACGCCTGCGCAGGGCTCCTGGAAGTGGCGCGCCGACGCGCCACCCAGGTGGCCGCGGCCTGATCGCCGGAGTCTTCGGCCGAGAGGCGCCCGGGTGTCATCGCTCCCGGGCGCAGCCCCAGGGTCGTCCGCTACGTCACGCCGACATGGTCCGCGCTTGCATGCCCATGCGGGCACGAGGGTTGCCCAACCACGATCAGGGAATAGGTATTCCCGATCGGATGGATAGGGATTCTTGAGTAGGCTAGTCGGGTAATAGCTTATAATTGAGTCAACTACTGGTAATCGTTCAGTGAGGCAAAACATGCGTCTGACAACCAAGGGTCGCTTCGCCGTCACGGCGATGATCGACCTGGCCTTGCGCCAGCACAACGGACCGGTGACGCTCGCGGGCATCAGCCAGCGGCAGAAGATTTCGCTGTCGTACCTGGAGCAGCTCTTCGGCAAGCTGCGCCGGCACGACCTGGTGGAGAGCACGCGCGGTCCTGGCGGCGGTTACTCGCTTGCCCGTCCGCCGCGGGACATCAGCGTCTCCAACATCATCTTCGCGGTGGACGAGCCGCTGGATGCCACCCAGTGCGCCGGCAAGCAGGACTGCACCGATGACGGCCCCTGCATGACCCATGAGCTCTGGGCCACGTTGAACAAGCGGATGATCGACTATCTGGATTCCGTCTCGCTGCAGGACCTGGTGGACCAGCAGCGTGCGCGGGACCAGAAGGCGCCCGCCAAGCAGATCTCGGTGCTGCGGGAGCACCGCGCAGCGCTGGAGCTGCCGACTTCCACGCTGCAGCCGATCGACGCCGACGGCACCCGCGTCAACAACACCTGACCGCGCTCCCGGGCGGGCCGCCCGCGTGACGGCCCCTTCCGGCGCCGTCCGCGTGGTGTCGTCCTAACGAACTTCGGGAAGCGCATGCCTCAGCCGATCTACCTCGATTACTCCGCCACCACGCCGGTGGACCCGCGGGTGGTCGACCGGATGGTGCCCTACCTGTACGAACGGTTCGGCAACCCGGCCTCCAACAGCCATGCCTACGGCTGGGAGGCGGAGAAGGCGGTGGAGGCGGCCCGCGCCCAGGTGGCCGAGCTGGTCAACTGCGATCCGCGCGAGCTCGTCTGGACCTCCGGCGCCACCGAGGCGATCAACCTCGCGCTGAAGGGCGCCGCGCATTTCCACAAGGAGCGCGGCCGGCACCTGGTCACGGTGAAGACGGAGCACAAGGCGACGCTCGACACCATGCGCGAGCTCGAGCGGCAAGGCTTCGAGGTGACCTACCTGGACGTCGGGCCGGACGGGTTGCTCCAGCCGGGCGCGCTGGCCTCGGCCCTGCGGCCGGACACGGTGCTGGTGTCGGTCATGCTGGTGAACAACGAGATCGGCGTGATCCAGGACATCGCCGCGATCGGCGAGCTGCTGCGCGAGCGCAAGATCCTCTTCCACGTGGACGCGGCGCAGGCGACCGGCAAGGTGGCGATCGATCTGGAGGCGCTGAAGGTCGACCTCATGAGCTTCTCGGCCCACAAGACCTACGGTCCCAAGGGCATCGGGGCGCTTTTCGTCCGCCGCAAGCCGCGGGTGCGGATCGAGGCGCAGATCCACGGCGGCGGGCACGAGCGGGGAATGCGCTCCGGCACGCTCGCCACCCATCAGATCGTCGGCATGGGCGAAGCGTTCCGGCTCGCGCGCCTGGAGATGGCCGAGGAGAACCGGCGCATCCGGCGGCTGCGCGACCGGCTCTGGCAGGGCCTGGCGCAGATCGAGGGCGTGTACGCCAACGGCGACCTGGAGAAGCGGGTGGCGCACAACCTGAACCTCAGCTTCGACTATGTCGAGGGCGAGGCGCTGATGATGTCGCTCAAGGAGATCGCGGTGTCGTCGGGCTCGGCCTGCACCTCGGCGAGCCTCGAGCCGTCCTACGTGCTCCGGGCAATCGGGCGCAGCGACGAGCTGTCGCACAGCTCCATCCGGTTCACCGTGGGGCGCTTCACGACGCAGGAGGACATCGATTGCACCATCGACCTGGTGAAGCGGCAGGTCGCCCGGCTGCGGGACCTGTCGCCGCTCTGGGAGATGGTGCAGGCGGGCGTGGACCTCGACTCGGTGCAGTGGGCGCCGCGGTGAGCGTGCGCCCGGGATGCATGGGATGAGCTACAGCGAGAAGGTCCTGGATCACTACGAGAACCCGCGCAACGTGGGCTCGATGGACCCCGCCGATCCGTCGGTGGGCACCGGCCTGGTCGGCTCGCCCGCTCAGGGTGAGGTGATGAAGCTGCAGGTCCGCGTCGGTGCGGATGGCATCATCCAGGACGCCCGGTTCAGGACCTACGGCTGCGGCTCGGCCATTGCGGCGACCTCGCTCGCGACCGAGTGGGTCAAGGGCAGATCGCTGGATGAGGCGCTCCTGATCCGCAATACGCACATCGCGCAGGAGCTGGCGCTGCCGCCGGTCAAGATCCACTGCTCCATCCTCGCGGAGGATGCGATCAGGGCGGCGGTGGCCGACTACCGTCGCAAGCATGACGCCGCGGGCAGGTCCGCGGCACAACCCCATGGGGAGGTGGCCTGAAGCCATGGCAATTTCGTTGACGCCCGCAGCAGCGGCTCACATCGAACGCAACCTGGCCGAGCGCGGCACGGGAATCGGTCTTCGCCTGGGGGTGAAGACCACCGGCTGCTCCGGCCTTGCGTATCAACTGGATTTCGCCGATGAGCCCAAGCCGGAGGACCTGGTCTTCGAGAGCCACGGTGTGAAGGTGGTGGTGGATCCGAAGAGCCTCGTCTACATCGACGGCACCGAGGTCGATTTCGCGCGCGACGGCCTGAACGAAGGATTCAAGTTCCGCAATCCCAACGTGCAGAGCGAGTGCGGCTGCGGCGAGTCGTTCCAGGTCTGAAACTGTACAGATCCCTGCGGCCACACCGGTCCCGTCGCAGTAAAGTGGCGCACCACAGCCAGCGGTCGCCGCGGATCGGGCTTTGCCCGGCCGCAGGCGGCGCCCCCCAGTGGGGGGTGAGGCCGGACACGATCGGTCCCTGCGGACCGGTCGTGCCTGCTGAACGCCCTCCGCCTCCGGCGGAGGGCTCCGGCCACTGGCCGCTTCGGGGGGCGTCCTCCCTATTCGCGCTTCAGCGCCGGGAACAGGATGACGTCCCGGATGCTCGGCATGTCGGTGAGCAGCATCACCAGCCGGTCGATGCC
>JAEWEW010000058.1 GCA_023389175.1 Pseudomonadota bacterium
CGGCGATGGCGACCGCGCCCCCGACGAGAACTTCGCGCGGGAGGTGATGCAGCTCTTCACCATCGGGGTGCACCGGCTGAACGAGGATGGCACCCGGGTGATGGACGGCAACGGGCAGCCGGTGGAAACCTACGGCAACGACGACGTGACCGGCATTGCCAAGGTGTTCACCGGCTGGAGCTGGGCAGGTCCCGACACCGAGTCCTCGCGCTTCAACGGCGGGGGCAGCCCAAGCTACGCCAACCGCGACATCGAGCCGATGCAGCCCTATGCGCAGTTCCACTCGGAGGCGCCCAAGACGTTCCTGGGCACGACCTGCCCTGGCGGCACCATGCCGAGGGCAAGCCTTACCTGCGCGCTCGATGCGCTCTTCATGCATCCGAACGTCGGGCCCTTCATCGGCCGGCAGCTCATCCAGCGGCTGGTGACCAGCAATCCGAGTCCGGCCTACGTCGCTCGCGTGGCACGTGCCTTCGCCAACAACGGCCAGGGCGTGCGCGGCGACATGAAGGCCGTGATCCGCCAGGTGCTGCTCGATCCCGAGGCCCGCAACGCGCCGGCGGAAACCGACGCGGCCTATGGCAAGGTGCGCGAGCCGCTCTTGCGGATGACCGCGCTGATGCGGGCCGCGAAGGCGACCTCGACGTCCGGCCAGTACCAGATCCACGTCACGGACGATCCGGGCAGCTCGCTCGGCCAGACGGCGATGCGCTCACCATCGGTCTTCAACTTCTGGCGGCCGGGATACACGCCTCCCAACAGCGAGCTTGCGTCGAGCGGCCTGGTCGCGCCGGAGCTGCAGGTCGCGAACGAGTCGTCCGCCGCAGGCTACCTGAACACCATGCAGGCCGCCATCCAGAACGGCTACGGCAGCAACAACGACGTGAAGCTCGACATCAGCGAGCTCCAGGCGATCGCCCACGACGCCGACTTTCTCCTCGACCGGATCGCGCTGCTGCTCACCAGCGGCGGCTACCGGGTCGAGACGCGGACACGGATCAAGGACGTCGTGAACTCGGTCGTGGTGCCCACCGTGGGCGATACCGCGATCGCGAACGCCCGGCGGGATCGGGTGCGGCTCGCGCTGTACCTGACCATCGCGTCGCCCGAGTTCCTGGCCCAGAAGTAGCGTCGGCCGTACTCAACGGAACGCCGGGCCGCCCCAAGTTCCGTTGAACCCCCTCGGGGGGCGGGCCGGGAGCAGCCCGGCCCTGGGGGCGCCCACAAGGATTCAGCGAGGATCTCCATCATGACCCGAATCGACCCGTCCCGCCGACGCTTCCTGAGAACCGCGTCGGCCCTGTCCACCATGGTGCCGGCGGCCGGCAGCGGCCTCGCGCTCAATCTCGCCACGCTGGGGACAGCCGCGGCGCAGTCCGCCGACGGCTACAAGGCGCTGATCTGCGTGTTCCTCTTCGGCGGCTGCGACTATGCCAACACGGTTCTCGCCACCGACCCGACCTCGTGGGCGGGCTACCTGGCCGCCCGCAACGTCCCGCCGGATCCGGTGTCGCTCGATCTGCCCGGCGCCGGCTCGGCGCGGGCCGTGCTGCCGCTCGCGCACAACAACGCGGCCGGACTCAATGGCGGCCGCGAGCTGGCGGTCCACCCGCAGCTTGCCGGCTTCAAGACGCTGTTCGACGCTGGACGCGGTGCCATCGTGAGCAACGTCGGGCCGCTGGTCGTGCCGCTGACCCGGACGCAGTACAACGACCGCGCGGTGCCGAAGCCGCCCGCGCTCTTCTCGCACAACGACCAGCAGTCCACCTGGATGGCATTCGCGCCGGAAGGGGCACGGGTCGGCTGGGGCGGCCGCATGGGCGACCTCTTCGCCGCGAGCAACGGCGATCCGGTCTTCACCTGCATCTCCGCCTCCGGCAACTCGGTCTTCCTCTCCGGCGAGCAGGTCATCCAGTACCAGGTGGGCGGCAACGGACCGGTCGGCATCAACGGCATCAACGGCTCGATCTTCGGCAGCGGCGGCGCCTCGACCGCTCTGCGCGGCATCGTGACCGAGGGCCGCGACCACCTGATGGAGCGCGAGCTCAATCGCGTCACCCAGCGCTCGATCGAGGCCGGGCAGCGCATGCGGGACGCGATGAACCTCACCGACAACGCCGCGCTGCCGGCGCTGCCCGCGCAGAACGCCGGGCTCGCGGCGCAGTTGCGCACCGTCGCGAGGATCATCGCCGGCCAGTCGCTCACCGGCGCGCGTCGCCAGGTATTCATGGTGAGCATGGGCGGCTTCGACAACCACGACGGCCTGAACGGCGCACTGGTTGGGCTGATGACCACGCTGGCGAACGGCTTCACCTGGTTCGACCAGGCGATGGCGCAGCTCGGCCTCGCCGACAAGGTGACGCTCTTCACCGCGTCGGACTTCGGGCGCACGCTCACCTCCAACGGCGACGGCTCCGACCACGGCTGGGGCTCGCATCACTTCGTGGTGGGCGGCGCGGTACGCGGCAAGGACGTCTATGGTCGCTTCCCCGCGATCGGTGTCGGCACCGACGACGAGGTCGGGCAGGGCCGGCTGCTGCCGAACGTCTCGGTGGAACAGTACGCCGCGACGCTCGGCAAGTGGTTCGGCCTGTCCGACGGCCAGCTGCTGGACATCCTGCCCAACTTGAAGAACTTCCAGCAGCGCGACCTGGGGTTCATGGTGTGACTTCGGTCACGCCGGCGCGGCCCGGCGGCGGGCGGATTTGATCCGCATCAAGGGCGCTGACCGGCCCCGCGGCCACACTCGGATCGCCCACAACTCCGGTGATCCGCGGCCCGCGGCCCCCAGCAACCATGACGACCCTCTACTTCGACCGCAAGATCGACGACGACGCGCGCCGCGAGCTGCTGCTCGCCAAGGGCGACCTCTTCGTGTACAGCGCCAACCGCCACTCACTCGCCCTGATCGAGCTGGCGCGCGAGCTGCTCGTCGCGGCCTTCGACGGCAGGGATCCGACGACCGCGCAATACCACTATCCCGTGGAGCAGTACGCCCGGATCCTTGCCGAGGTCAAGCCGCGCTTCATCCATCATCCGGAATGCAAGCGCATCCTGCCGGCGCTTCTGGAGAGCCATGGCTGCGACCCCGACGAAACCTACTTCGACGTGCCGCGGATGCGCAGCTCGACGGCGGGCGGCTACCTGACCACCGGCATCGCCTACGCCTTCCATGCCCACCGCGACACCTGGTACTCGGCACCGATGTGCCAGGTCAACTGGTGGCTGCCGATCTATGACGTCGACCAGGACAACGCGCTGGCGTTTCACCCGGCCTACTGGAACCGGCCGGTCGCGAACACCTCCGGCGACTTCGACTACCAGGACTGGAACAGCAACAACCGGTTCAATGCGGTCCGCCACCTGAGGACCGAAGACCGGCCGCACTCCCGGCCGACCGAGCCGATCGAATGGGAGCCGAGCATCGTCGCGATCACGCCGCCCGGTGGCGCGCTGCTGTTCTCGGCGTCGCACCTGCACTCCTCGATACCGAACACCAGCGACCGGACCCGCTTCTCGATCGATTTCCGCGTGGTCAACCGGAAGGATCTCGCCGCGCTGCGCGGCGCGCCCAACCTCGATTGCCGCTGCACCGGCTCGGCGATCGACGACTACCTGCGGATGCGCGACCTCGCGCATGTGCCGGAGGAGATCCAGCGCCGCTATCGTGCGGGGCATCCGCAGCCGATCGTCGACCCGGCCAGCCTGCGCCCGGCCCAGGCGGTCCCGGCCTGATCGGAGCCGGCGGCGCGTCAGCGCCGGCCGCGCGCCGCGAGCTCCTTGCGGATCACCTTGCCGGTGGCGGTCACCGGCAAGGAATCGATGAACTCCACCAGCCGCGGATACTCGTAGGCGGAGAGCCGTGTGCGCACATGGTCCTGGATGCTGCGGACCAGGTCTTCGCCAGGCGCTTGACCCTCCCTCAGCACCACGAACGCCTTGACCACCTCGGTGCGTTCCGGATCCGGCACGCCGACCACCGCCGCCTCCTTCACCGCCGGATGGCTGATCAGGCAGTCCTCGATCGGTCCCGGGCCGATGCGGTAGCCGGCGCTGGTGATCACGTCGTCCATCCGTCCGACGAAGCGCACGAACCCGTCCGCGTCCATGATGCCCGAGTCGCCGGTGACCAGCCACGGGCCGATGAACTTCTCCCGCGTCGCCTGCGGATTGTTCCAGTAGCGCAGGAACATCACCGGGTCAGGCGCGCGGACCGCGATCTGTCCGAGCGTGCCTCGCGGCGCCTCGCGCCCCTTCTCGTCGATCACCGCGACCTCGTGTCCGAGCGCCGGCCGGCCGATGCAGCCAGGCGGCGTCGCGAAGAGCGGCTCGCAGGCCGACACGATCATGTTGCATTCCGTCTGGCCGTAGAACTCGTGCAGCGTGAGGCCGAGCTCGCGCCTGCCCCATTCCAGCAGCTCCTTGCCGAGCGGTTCGCCGCCGCTCGCGGCCGAGCGCAGCGCGAGCGGCCAGCGCTCGCGGGGCTGCGGCACCAGGCGCAGCATGCGCAGCGCGGTGGGCGGCAGGAAGGTGCAGGTGACCCGGTGGCGCGCCATCAGCTCGAAAGCGGCGGTCGCATCGAACTTCGCGAAGCGGCGGGCCACCACCGGGACGCCGTGGTGCCAGGCCGGCATCAGCACGTCCAGCAGGCCGCCGATCCAGGCCCAGTCCGCGGGCGTCCACATGACGTCGCCGTCCCGCGGGAAGGTGCCATGCGACATCTCCACGCCGGGCAGGTGGCCGAGCAGCACGCGGTGGGCATGCAGCACGCCCTTCGGCTTGCCGGTGGTGCCTGAGGTGTAGATGATGAGTGCCGGATCCTCCGCGGCGGTGTCGGCCGGGGTGAAGTCCGGCGATGCGCCGGCGATCGCGGCCGCAAGCGGGATGACCGCGACCCCGCCCTCGTCGGCGGCAGCAGCGGCTCCTGCGTCGTCCCCGGCATCGTCCCCGGCGAGGTAGATCCGCTGCAGCGCGGGCAGCTGCGGCAGCAGCGGGCGCACCTTGGCGAGCCCGGCGGCATCGGTCACCAGGAGGCGCGCGCCGGAGTCGGCCAGCCGGAACTGCAGCGCATCCGGCCCGAACAGCGTGAAGAGCGGCACCGCGATCGCGCCGGACTTGTACACGGCGAGATGGGCGATGCCGGTCTGCGGCGCCTGCGGCAGCAGGATCGCCACGCGGTCTCCGGGCGCGAGGCCGGCGCGGCGCCAGGCGTCGGCGAGGCGATTGGAGGCATCGCGCAGGTCGTCGAAGGTCAGCCGCTCGATGCTGCCCGCCTCGCTCTCGTGGATCAGCGCGAGACGTGCGTCGCCGCGCGCCCAGCGGTCGCAGCAGTCGACGCCGATGTTGAAGCGCCCGGGCACGGTCCAGCGGAACGCGCTGCGCGCCGCCTGGTACTTGTCGGTCATCGTTTCCTCCATCGCTGCCGGTGCTAGGCAGGCCGGTAGCGGTTCGCGGGCAGTCCCGCGACAGCCACGGGCGCGGCAAACACCGAGCCGCTCTCCGGCCAGGCGGCCAGCTCCTGCGCGGAGCGGCCCGCGCGCGCCGTGGTGACATAGAGCGTCCGCAGTTCCGCGCCTCCGAAGGCGACCATCGTCGGGCAGCGCGCCGGGACTTCGACCGTCTCCAGCAGTTCGCCCGCCGGCGACAGCCGCGCGATGCGTCCGCCTTCGAACTGTGCCGACCAGTAGCAGCCCTGCGCGTCGACCGCCGCGCCATCGGGCCGGCCGCCGTAGTGTTGCGAATCCCGGTCCGCCGCCGTTCGCCAGAAGACCCGCCGGGCGGTGACGGCGCCGGTGCCGGCGTCGAAGTCGCAGGCCCATACGGTATGCGCCGGCGTGTCGGCGTGATACATCGTGCGACCGTCGGGCGCGAACGCGAGCCCGTTCGAGGTGCGCACGCCCCAGTCCCGCTGGGGAGAGGCCGGCGCCGCCGGACCGGTCACCGCGCGGGCCTGCCCGCGCTCGAGGCAGTAGAGACCGGCGCTCGCCTCGTGCTTCGGCTCGAACACCGTGCCGGCCCAGAAGCGGCCGCCCGGGTCGACGGTGCCGTCGTTGAACCGGTAGCGGCTGGTGTCGAAGAGCGGTCCGGCCAGGCGCGTGAGCATGTCGCCGACCAGATCGATCTGGTGAAAGCCGCTCCTGAGCGCCACCACCAGCGCGGTGGGCGCCTCCGCCGAGTCGTCGCCGGCCACGAGCCCGATGCATCCCGGCTCCTCGGGCAGCGTCCAAGCGCGTACGGCGCCGGTCTTCGTGTCGAGACAGCGGATCGCATGGCCCGCGATGTCGACCCAGAGCAGGGACTGCGATGGCGCATGCCAGAGCGGGCTTTCGCCGAATGCGCTTGCCGTGCCGGCCACCGGGAGGAGCGACGCCGTGACGACCATTGGCGTCGCGCCGGATGCCGGCATCGGTGCCGGTTCAGGTGGCGGCATGCCAGGACGCGAGCGCTTCGCGCGCGGCAGCGACGATGCTGGCATGCGCGCGGCTCACCACCAGCGAGTCGCGGGCGAGCCAGGTGCCACCGACGGCCGCGACGCAGCCGGTCGCCTTCCAGGCAGCCAGGTTGTCGGCGTTGACGCCGCCGGTCGGCACGAACGCGAGATCGCCGCCGCGTGCCGGCCGGATGGCGGAGGCGATCGCCTCGAGCGCCGACGGTCCGCCGGCCGCCATCGCCGGAAAGAACTTGAGCAGGCTGTAGCCGGCCTCGCAGGCGCGCATCACCTCGCCGGCCGTGGCCACGCCCGGAATCCACGGCATGCCGGCCGACTGCATCGCCCGCGCGAGGCCGGACGTGAACCCGGGCGATACGCACAGCGTCGCCCCGGCGTCGTGCGCCGCCGCTGCCTGCGGCGCCGCGAGCACCGTGCCGGCGGCCACCCGCATGGCCGGAAAGCGGCGGGCCACGGCCTCGATCGCGGCCAGCGACGCCGGCGTGCGCAGCGTGATCTCGATCTGCGAAAGCCCCGCCTCCAGGAAGGCGCCGGCAACGAACAACGCGGAATCGGTGTCGTCGACGACGACGACCGGCAGCACTGGCGACGAAAGCCAGTCCGAAGGCGACAGGGTCATGGTGGCTCTCTCCTGCTGTTAATCTTAGTGCAACCGGAGGATATTCATTGAACGATCCCGAGCCGACTCATTCCGCCTCGTGCGATCCGCCGGTCTACAAGGTCGACCCCTTCACCTTCGTGCTTCATGGTGCTTCCGGGGATCTCGCCCGTCGCAAGATCCTGCCGGCGCTCGCACATCTCGCCCAGGGCGGCTATTTTCCGGAGGACTGCCGCATCATCCTGTCGCAGCGCCGGAAGACGACGCCGGCGGATGCGCTGGCAGCGCTGGAAGGCTTCCTGCGCGAGGTCGGTGACGAGGCGGCCTGCCGCGCGCTGCCGGCGCTGATGCCGCTGGTTTCGACCGTCGCGGTCGACGTGGGCGGCAAGACCGCCTCGCGGGAACGGCTCGATGCCGCGATCGCGGACGGGCCCCGCCCGGTCATCCACTATGCCGCGCTGCCGGCCTCGCGCTACATCGACCTGATGGCGCTGGTGAAGGGCCGGCGCGATCCGGCGCAGCTGCGCGTGGTGCTGGAGAAGCCGCTGGGCACGTGCGGCGACGATTCCCGCCGCATCGAGGAGGTGGTTGCGCGCTGCCTGGACGAGTCGCAGGTGTTCCGGATCGACCACTACCTCGGCAAGCAGGCGGTGCAGAACCTGATGGCACTGCGGCTCGGCAATCTGATCTTCGAGCCGCTGCTCAACCGGCAGTTCGTCGCGCACGTGCAGATCACCCTCGCCGAGGACCTTGGGGTCGGTGACCGTGCCGGCTTCTACGAGCAGACCGGCGCCCTGCGCGACATGGTCCAGAGCCACATGCTGCAGCTGCTCGCGATGCTCGCGATGGAGCCGCCGGTGAGCCTCGAGGCAGACGCGGTGCGCGACGAGAAGCTGAAGATCCTCACCTCGCTTGCGCATCCGACGGTCGGCGGGCGGGAGTCCGACGTGGTGATCGGCCAGTACGTGGCCGGCCATGTGCGCGGCGAGCCGGTGCCGGGATACCAGCAGGAGCCAGGCGTCGCGCCGCACTCGCTCACCGAGACCTTCGCGGCGATCCGGGCGGAGATCAACACCTGGCGCTGGGCCGGCGTGCCGTTCCTGCTGCGTACCGGCAAGCGCATGCCCGGCCGGTTCGCGGAGATCTCGGTGCAGTTCCGCGACGTGCCGCTTCACCTCTACATGCC
>JAEWEW010000024.1 GCA_023389175.1 Pseudomonadota bacterium
TGGCGCCGGGTGCCGGCCACGTCGGCGGTGACCTGCCCCAACCGAAGCACCCCCTGCTCGCCGATGCGGGCGAGCGCCACGTCGTCGAGCCGCGCCTTGACATGGGCTAAACCGCTGCGCGGACGATCCGACGTCACCTCGATCGATGCAGCCGGGATGTCGGCGCGCAGTCCGCGTGCCACGACGGCCAGCTCGCGCGCATCGATGCTCGCCCGGATCGAGGGTGCCTGCAGCGCGCCGCGCAGGTCGGCCCGGATGTCGACCATCCCGGACACCCGCTCGAGCAGCTCTGCGGCACTGCGCGAGCTGATCGCGACCCGCAGCGTGTCGTCGGCCTGGCCGAGCGCACCGGACGCCTGGATCGTGCTGGCGCCCCAGGACAGCCGGACATCGACGGCGCTGAGTCGCCGCGCGCGGGTTCCGTCCAGCGCGATGGTCGCCGCGGCCTCGCCGGCGAGCGGCCGGCCGCGCAGGTGACTGCCCGCGAGCGCCACCTCCGTCCGCAGCCGGCCACCGTCCGCAGCCGCGAGATGGCCGTCGAGACGCCAGTTGCCGCTCAGGCGCCCGCCAGGCATCGCGACGATCTGGCTCGGGTCGAAATCGCGAAGGTCGCCGGCAAGCTCGAGCGGCCAGGGCGCGGCCAGGCCGACCTGTCCGGCCAGCTGCATGCGGCTGCCGGCGCCGCCCGGCGCGGCG
The DNA here is from genome assembly GCA_023389175.1 of Pseudomonadota bacterium. Taxonomy (GTDB): domain Bacteria; phylum Pseudomonadota; class Gammaproteobacteria; order Burkholderiales; family Burkholderiaceae_E; genus Lautropia. The sequence goes on from JAEWEW010000024.1 coordinate 697, forward strand.
ACACGGGCGCGGTCGATGCGCAGGCGATCGCCCTCGAGCGCCCCCTCCACCGAGGCGACCAGCGTCGCATCGCTTGCCTCCAGCCGCAGCTGCGCCGAACGCCGGCCGCCTGCCTGCGTGCCCGGATCCACCGCCAGGCGCGCCTTCATCGTGCGCGGGGCGAGCCGGCCATCGAGCCCGCGCAGATGCAGCGCCTCGCTCGCGAGCGCGAGATGGAAGCTCGGCCGGCCGCCGGCGCCGAGCGTCGCGGGCAGCGCCCAGGCATCGCCGGCCAGGTCGCCCATCGGCCCGCTCGCCTGCAGACCCTGCACCTGGATCCGGCCCTCGGAGTAGCCGACCACGGCCTTGGCGGTCGCGACCGGAAGCCGACCGGCATCGAGCGACCCGGGGACCGAGTTGGCAAGCGCGAGCGGTCCGATGAGCACCGGCCGGGGCTCGCTCGCCCATGCCGGCATCACCTCCGCTTGATAGGTGCCGGCCAGCCGGGTGACCGGCAGCGACCTATCGAGGCTCGCCAGGTCGAGATCCTTGACCTCCAGGCGCACCCGGCGCAGCGGCCGCGGCTCGAACGCCCGAAGCTCGGAACGCGCCTCGATCGGCGCCCCGGCGAAGACGGTGCTGGCCCGCACCGCGAGCGTCTCGATCGGGCCGCTCACCCGCACGTCGAGCCGCAGCGGCTGCTTCGCAGCGGGCAGCTGCAGGACGAAGCGGCCGTCCGTGGCATAGGGCGCGCGCGTGAACGTGGAGGCATCGCCGCGGACGGTGACGCGGCTGCCGGCGGCGGTCACGTCCACCCGCAGCGGATTCACCTGGACGCGATCGCCATCGTGGCGCAACCCCGCCTCGACCCCCCGGAGCATCAAGGTCTGCACGCCGTCCCTGCGGATGGTCACTTCGCCGAGCTCGAGCCAATGGATGGTCACCGGCAGCAACGCGGCCAACGCCGGCGGCAGCGGCAGCCTCGGCGTCCCGGCACCCGCGGCCGGCAGGTCCACCGTCACGCGGGCGGCGCTCGCGTACTCGACCACCACCCGCCCGTCGATCAGCGCGAGCGGCTGGTAGGCGATGCGCGGCGTGTCCACCGTGACGACGACGTGGCCGTCCTGCCAGCGCACCGAGCGCGCGCTGAGCTCGCGAAACAGCGATCCGGTGACGCCTTCCACCGCGAGCCGGCCGTCGGTCAGGCGCGAGGCATGCTGGGCGGCCCAGGCGAGCGTCTCGGGGCGCGCGGCGAGCCACACCAGGCCGGCGGCGAGCAGAAGCAGGACGACGACGCACCAGACCCCGAAGCGCAACAGCCGCGCGACAGGCGACCGACGGACCGGTTCCGCCGGTTCCGCGCCTCCCGGGGAATCCGATGCCTGGGTATGCTGGGTCACGAACCGATTGTGAACCAGGCGGCCGCGAAACAGGCGAGGCGCGAGGGCAGAGTCGTGGATTCGGCACGTCGGCCGGCGTTTCGCCGGCCGGATCGGGAGGCGTCAGGCGACCACGGCAGCCGCCGTGCCCTCCGCGCGCGGCACCACCTCGCCCAGGTGGCAGGCGGTCTCGCCGGCAGCCTGCAGCGACCGCATGACGCGATCGAGGTCCGCCGCGGCGACCGCGATCACCATCCCGATCCCGCAATTGAACACCCGGTACATCTCGGCGTCCTCGATCCCGCCGGCTTCCTGCAGCCAGCGGAAGATGGCCGGGCGCTGCCACGCCCGTCCGCGGATGACCGCCTGCAGTCCCGGAGGCAGCATCCGCGGCACGTTCTCCACCAGGCCGCCGCCGGTGACATGCGCCATCCCGCGGACCGGCGACGGCTGCTCCGGCTCCCGCAGCAGCGGCAGGAGCGAGCGGGCGTAGATCCGGGTGGGCGCCATCACCCAGTCCGCAAGCGACCGCCCTTCCAGCGGCTCCGCGAGCGCTGCCGGCGTGATCTCGCCCGCGGCCCGCTCCAGCACGCGACGGATGAGCGAGTAGCCGTTGGAGTGCGGCCCGGACGAGGCGAGGCCGACCAGCTGGTCGCCGGCCGCGATGCGCGACCCGTCCACGATGTCGCTGCGCTCGACCACCCCCACCGCGAAGCCGGCGAGATCGTACTCGCCCGGCGGATACATGCCGGGCATCTCGGCGGTCTCGCCCC
>JAEWEW010000095.1 GCA_023389175.1 Pseudomonadota bacterium
CCTCCATCCCTTCGTAGTCGAAGTTGCCGAGGCTCCAGTACTCGCCCTTGCCGCTGCCGACGCTCTCGATCGCCGACTGCGCCTGCTCCGGCGGGATCTTGTACTCGCGCGCCATGATCGGCGCGGCTTCCTTCGGCTGGGCGCGCACGAACTCCACGCCCTTGCGCCGCGCCGTGATGATGCCCCTGATGACCTCGGGATTCTTCTTGAGGTAGTCGGTGCGCACGATGCCCACCGTCTGCGTGACCCGGGGCGCGATGTCGGTGGAGCGCCAGGCCTCGCGGAAATTGTCCTTCTCCTTGCTCCACACCGGCTCGAGCACGTAGGTGATGTCGACGCCCTTCTCGCGCAGCGCGGTGAGGCCCGCCCCCACGCCGCCGACGGACTTGCGCTCGAGCCCGCCGAGGCCGTGCTCGTTGATCATGATGGAGGAGAGGATGTCGGTGACCGACTTGGGGCTGGAGTAGCCGAGCGTGCGCCCCTTGAGATCGGCGAACCTGGCGATGCCGGTATCGTCCTTGCGGGTGGCCCAGACCATGTCCGCCACCGACACCACGCCGGCATGCACGATGGTGAGCGGCACGCCCTGCTGGATCGCCGCGATCGCGGCCGGCAGCGCCACCTCGCCATAGGGAATCTCCGAGGCGAGCGCGTTGCGCACGGTCGTGCCGCCACCGGCCGAGGTGATGAAGCCGGTGACATCGAGCCCGGCGTCGCTCTTGAACCAGCCCTTTTCCCGGGCGACCGCGAACGGCACGCCGTACATCCCCACCCCGAAGTGCGTGACCGTCAGGTCGACGGCGACGGCCGCACCGGCACCGCCGAGTGCGAAGGCAAGGGTGGCCGCGCGAAGGAACGTGGCATGCATCATGGGGAAGTCTCCGGTCGGTCGTTCATGTTCGTCGGCGCCCCCGCAGGCATGACTCGGCGCGGGCTCCGGGCATTGTGGCGCATCGCCCGTCGTGGCGCAAAGCAGGGCGCGCGTCATGCCGGCGGCCGCGATGCCCGGCGGCCCGCGCCTTCACGACGCGTGTGCCGTCGTTGACACCGCGCGCGCGCCCAACCGATACTGCCTCCGGCCCTTGCCGACTTGAATTCAGACAGTGGAGAAAACATGGACTACCTGCCGGACGTGCGCAAGTACTCGCCCAATGCCAACGAGGCCGCGGTGGCCGCGATCGTGAAGTACTGCGGCATCGCGCTGCAGAAGCGGGATTCCGCGATGGTCTCGACCACGGACCCCAAGGAGATGGAAACCGTCAAGCAGGGCTTCGCGACGAAGAAGCTTGGCCTCTCGCCCGAGCAGGCCGACGCCGGCATCAAGGCGGTCATCGAGAAGCTGAAGGGCGACCGCACGAAGAGCCGGGTGACCTTCTATTACCTGCTGGCCGAGCAGACCGGCACGCTGGACAAGCTCGCCTAGGTTGAAAGCCCGCGCTCAGCGCGGCTTGAAGTAGTGGTCCCAGGCCATCCGGTAGTCGACCAGCGTGTCGTTCTGCCAGGTGGCCGCCCGTTCCGCGAACTCGCGCATGGAGGCCTGCACCCGCCGGAACATCGGGTTCTCCCGCGACTTGCGTTCCGCGACGATGTCCCAGGCGTCGAGCTGCGCCTGCAGCACGCTGTCCGGCGTCTTCTCGAAGCGCACGCCCTGGCGCGATGCCATCTGCTCGTAGTCGCTGGAATAGCGGTCGATCGCCTTCCAGCTCATGTCGGCGGAAGCCGCCTGGACGGCATGGCCGACGATGGTCTTCAGCTCGTCAGGCAGCCGGTCCAGCACCCCGCGGTTGAACATCACCTGGAAATTCTCCGCGCTCTGGTGGAAGCTGCGCAGCATGCAGACGCCGGCCACGTCGGTGAGGCCGAGGATGCGGTCAGACGTCGGATTGTTGAACTCGGCCGCATCCAGCAGCCCGCGGTCCATCGCCGCCGCGATCTCGGCCGCCGGCATCGCCTGGACGACCGCACCCATCTCCGTGAACATGTCGATGGAGAGGCCGACGGTGCGAAAGCGCAGCCCGCGCAGGTCCTCCGGGCCCTTGATCGGGCGCTTGAACCAGCCAAGCGGCTGCGTCGGCATCGGACCGTAGACGAAAGAGACCACGTCGAGGTTCAGCGAACGGTAGATCTCCTCGAGCAGCTCGCGGCCGCCACCGTAGGCATGCCAGGCGAGCACCATGTTCGGATCCATGCCGAGCGCAGGGCCCGAACCCCATAACGCCATCGCCGAGTTCTTCCCGGCCCAATAGGCGAGCGACGCATGGCTGCCGTCGAGCAGGCCGTCGTGGACCGCGTCGAGCACGTCGAAGGGCTTGACCACCGCGCCAGCGGGCAGCATGTCGATGCGAAGCTTGCCGCTCGTCATGTCGCCCACCTTCCGGGCGAAGTCGTTGGCGAACTCCTGGAAGATGTCCTTGGCCGGCCATACGCTCTGGAAGCGCAGGCGGTGCGCCGGCTCGCGCCCGATCGCGGGCGCGCCGATCGCGGCGGACGCCGCGGCGGTGCCGATC
>JAEWEW010000125.1 GCA_023389175.1 Pseudomonadota bacterium
GCCCTGTGCCAAGCCCCGCCTCGCTCGGGCCGATGGCGCGATCGAAGCCGATGTCCTCGCCCGCGCCATCCTCCGCTTCCACTCCGGCGCGATCGCCGGTGCCGGCGGCATCCGAATCGCTGAGCAACTCGTCGGCGGAAACCTGGCCGGTGCCGACCAGGTCCGAACCGCTGTCGCTGCTGTCGCTGGGGCCGAGCGCCCCGGTGTCGCTGCCCCGTGCCCTGCCCTCGCGCGCCGGCATGGCGCCGGGACCCTCTGCCGGCGCCCCATCCGCCAGATTGTCGGGGTCGAGCGTGCTTCCGCCTGCCATGTCCATCCTCCGATCGTCTGCTTTCATGTCCGCGATCCGGCAAGCCACATGCCCCCCGGGCCGGGCCGCGGGCATGGATGAGCGCCAGCCGCCGGACAGCGCCATCGGTCTCTCCCGCTCGCGGCGTGGCCGACCGGCCCGCGCTATGATTCCCGCATGATCATGTCCCACACCAGGTCCCTCGGCCCGGCGCTTGCCGCGGCCCTGCTCGTGGCCGGCTGCACCCTGCTGCCGACACAACCGCCGCGCGAGCCGACGCCCGCGGAGCGCGGCATCAAGCCGCTGACCGGACCGGAAGTCCGGGCGCTGCTCGGCAAGGCCCACTATCGCTGGGAGGGCGCCCAGGGCGCTTCCGGCACCGCGATCACGTCGGGCGACGGCCGCGTGCGGGTCGTGTGGGAAACCGGCGCGGTGAACGGCCGCATGCGCTTCACCGACACCGGGTACTGCTCCCGCTTCGAAGGCGTGCGCAACGGGGTCGAGGACTGCTACCGCCTCTACCGGACGGGGCCGAACCAGTTCACCGTGGTCCGCGAGGACGGCACGCCGAGCGGCAAGATCGCGCTGCTCAAATAGGCTGGCAAGCGAGGCTGGCAAGCGCCGCTTCCCGGGCGGAGCGAGAAGAGGCATGGCCATTGCCTCTGCGCTGCATCGCAACGCGGGAGACTGACCGCATGATCACCCTGAACCAGGACCGCGCGATGGCCGCCGCGCGCGATGACCAATTCGCCCGGGGCTCCACGTCCGCAGGCGGTCCGGTGGTATTCCACCAGTGCCCGGGCACGGCGGCGCGTCGCCACGAGATCGCGAGCAAGTCCGCGGTGGCCCGCGCGGTCGCGGCATTCATGGGGCGCGACTACGGCGGCGACTTCGATCCGACGCTGGGCTACGCCGGCCGTCCGTATTTCGTGCCGAGCGAGACGCTGGTCGCCACCGCGATGCCGACCGGAATCGCCTGCGACGGGCTGGAGGACCTGCTTGGCGGCGTGGTGCCGCAGGCGTTTGTCGCTACCAAGGTGATCACCCACGGCCTGCTCGGCCGCGCTGCCGATGCGCCGCCGGGCTGGTCCCATGCGTTCGCCGACCGGGTTGCCGACTCGGTGCTTCCCGGCTTCACCGCGTTCAACCGCAGCGACGCGCTGCGCGCCGGCGAGCTGTTGCTCGCCGACGGCCCGGTTCGGCTGAAGCAGCCGGACGGCGTCGGCGGGCGCGGGCAACAGGTGGTCGGCGACGGCCGCGAGCTCGCCGCGGCGATCGACGCGATGGAGCGGGCGACTCTCGAGCGTGAAGGGATCGTGCTGGAGCGCGACCTCGACGAGGTGACGACCGCGAGCATCGGGCGGGTCTGCATCGGCGACTTCGTGGTGACCTACTGCGGCACGCAATCGCTCACCCGTGCCCATGACGGCAGCCGTGTCTACGGCGGCTCGCGGCTGCTGGTAGCCCGCGGCGATTGGGACCGCCTGCTCGCGCTGCCGTGCCTGCCGCCCGGGATGGACACCGCGATCGCGCAGGCGCGTCGCTACCACGACGCGGCGCACCACTGCTACGATGGGCTCTACGCCTCGCGCAGCAACTACGACGTGGCCCAGGGCATCGACCGCGCCACCGGCGCACGCCGCTCCGGCGTCCTGGAGCAGTCCTGGCGCATCGGCGGGGCAAGCGGCGCCGAGTTGGTCGCGATGATGGCGCTGCGTTCCGATCCCGGATTGGCCGCGGTGTCGGCCGAGACGGTGGAACGCTACGGCGAGGAGCACCAGCCCCCGCCGGGCGCGCTGGTGCTGTTCCGCGGCACCGATCCAACCTGCGGGCCACTGCTCAAGTACGCGAGGATCCTGGAGCATGCCGGTCGCTGAACAGCAATGCGAGATCCGGGTCGGCGACGGCCGCCTCGGCGCGACCATCGTCCGGCCCCGGCAGTCGCTTCCCGCGGTGCTCTTCGTTCACGGCTGGGGCGGCACGCAGGAACGGTATCTCGCCCGCGCGCGCGACATCGCGGCGCTCGGCTGTGTCCGCCTCACCTTCGACCTGAGCGGCCATGCCGCCAACCGGGCCCGCTTCGAGACGGTGACCCGCGAGGAGAACCTGCAGGACGTGGTGGCGGCCTACGACCTGCTTGCCGCGCAGCCGGGTGTCGACCGCGGCCGGATCGCCGTGGTGGGCAGCAGCTATGGGGGCTACCTCGCGGCGATCCTCACCTCGCTGCGCGCGGTGCAGTGGCTGGCCCTGCGGGTGCCGGCCCTGTACGTGGACAGCGGCTGGGAAGTGCCGAAGCTGCAGCTGCGCAAGGAGCAGAACCTGGATTCCTGGCGCCAGACCGTGGTGCATGCGCAGGAGAACCGGGCGCTGCGCGCCTGCGCCGGATTTCGGGGCGACGTGCTGCTGGTGCAATCGGAGACGGACCATCTCATCCCCCCGGCGGTGATCTCCAACTACCGCGAGGCCTGCGTCAACGCGCGCTCGCTCACCTACCGCATGATGAAGGGCGCCGACCACGGCCTGACGGACGAGCGGACCCGGCAGGCCTACACCGCGATCCTCTTCAACTGGCTGCGGGAAATGCTCTTCGGCGCCGAGCAGGCCGCCGGCCAGATGGCCGCGCCCGCCCTGGAGAGCACGACGCCAGGCGGTTGACGAGCGGGTCGACGATCGCGTCCGAGCGTTGGCCTGGGAAGAGCGGCCTCAACCGGCCGGCCAGAGCGCCGCTTCCTCCTCGATCGTCCGGTTCCGGCGCCGGCGGATGCTCGCGGCGGCAATGCCAAGGCCAAGGGCGACGAAGCCGACCGCCATCGCGGGCCTGGACAGCCGAAGCTCGAATCCGGGCGTGAGCCGCTTGGGCGTGACGGTGTAGTCGATGGCACAGGCGAACGCCGCCGTCCCCAGCCCGGCCAGCACCGCGTTGCGCACCGATCGCTCGGCGAAGTCGCCGAGGAAGCGTTCGTGCAGCACAGCCCACATGTAGGCGGAGGCATGATGGGTGGCGGCACCCACGCCGGTGTGGCGTAGCGACACCTCGTCCGCGGCGGCCGCTTCGCGGTCGCCCCAGAGCCAGTGGCTGGTGCCGTTGAGCGCGGCCGCCGCATGTCCGGCCTCGACCCGCGACATCACCGAGAGCGCGAGCGCCGATGCGCCGCTCGCAGCGGCCCCGGTGACAACCGCATCGCTGATCGCCTGCTCCCAAGTCTTCACGTGAGGACCTCCTGGACTGCCAACGGGCACCATGCGCGCCCCACCGGGCGCAGGGCCGCAATGGACATGCCTGCCGGCGCAGGCGCACGACCACGGCGGCACCGGGCACACGACTCCAGGGCAACGCCGGGCAGCCATGCGCCCGGTGTCGGTTAGCATGGGTCGACGTCCGACTTCCGCCGACCGGCGGCAGGACCCGCAGCGCCTTTCGCCCTCGATCCTGGATACTCGCCCGCCCCCCCACACAGCACCCCTGCCGCCCCTGGTCGGCGCGGTGCTCCTGCTGCTCGTGGCGACCACCTTCGCCGGCAACCACGTCGCGGCACGGCTCGCCTTCGACAACGGCGCGAGCGTGGCGACCGCGGTGGCGATGCGGTCCCTCACCACCGTGGTCGGGGTGATCGCCCTGCTGCTCGCGAGGGGTGCTTCGCTGCGGCCGCCGCCGGGCACGCTCGGACGGGCGCTGCTGGTGGGCGCGCTCCTCACCGTGCAGAGCTATTGCATCTATGCCGCCGTTGCCCGGCTGCCGGTCGCGCTCGCGCTGCTCACCTTCAACATCTTCCCGATCCTGCTCGCGCTGGTGGCGTGGATCGCCGGCGGGCAGCGGCCCGGGCGGCGTACCCTGGTGGCGATGCCGGTCATCCTGCTCGGGCTCGCGCTCGCGCTCGACGTGATCGGAGCCGGCGCCCGACCGAACGACGGCAGCCGGGCAGCCGGGGTGGCATTCGCGCTCGCCGCCTCCAGCACGTTCGCGATCGCGCTCTACCTCACGACCCGCTGGCTCGGGTCGATGGACGGACGGCTGCGCGCGGTGTTCACGATGGCGACGGTCGCGGTGGTGGTCCTCGTGGTCGGGGGCACCATCGATGCCCTCGGGCTTGCGACCGATGCGGCGGGCCAGGCGACCCGTGTCTTCGCGCTGCCCACGGCTCCGGTGGGCTGGCTTGGACTGGCCCTGCTGAGCCTGCTCTACACCCTTGCCTTCACGACGCTGTTCGGCCTGCTGCCCCGGCTCGGCGCGGTCAACAATGCCCCGATCCTCAACTTCGAGCCGATCGCGGCACTGGCGCTGGGCTCGATGGTGCTGGGACAGCGGGTGCTGCCGATCCAGGTGCTCGGGGCCTTCCTGGTGGTGGGCGCCATCGTCTACCTGACCACCGG
>JAEWEW010000244.1 GCA_023389175.1 Pseudomonadota bacterium
CGCCCGCACAGCCCGCCTCCGCTGCCCTGCGCCGCTCGCCGCCCAGGCGCCTGTCAGCGCTGCCAGGCGTGGGCCATGAGCATTTCGAGCGGCACCACCCGCAGGGCGCGCTCGTGGGTCGCCTCGAGCACCACGGGTGGCGCGACGCCGCCGGTGAGCGCCTCCTGCCAGCGCGAGGCGCACAGGCACCAGCGATCGCCCGGCTTGAGCCCGGGGAAACGGTAGGCCGGCATCGGCGTGCTGAGGTCGTTGCCCTGCTTGCGGGAGAACGCGAGGAATTCCGCGGTGACCCGCACGCAGACGGTGTGGTTGCCGCGATCGGTGCTGTCGGTATTGCAGCAGCCGTCCCTGAAATACCCGGTGAGCGGATCATAGGAGCAGGCAAGCAGGGGCCCACCGAGCACGTTCTTCGCGTCCATCAGAGCACCACCACCTGGTCGATCACCTTGCCATCCTCGTCCTCGACGCGGATGCGCACGGGCAGCATCGACATGCCGGGCGCGAGCCAGGCGTCGATGACCGGATCGGTCGGGTCGTCCTCGTTGCGCACCTTGAAGTGCACGGCGGCGACCTCGCTGCCCGATGTCCGCACCTTCTCCTCGCCCACCACGGTGAAGCGCGGACGGTCGATCTTCTTCATCGAGGCCAGCGGCACGGTGAACTGGCTGCCGGCAGTGAAGTCCCGCGGTCGCGCACGCGCCATCAATCCCACCTGGTAGAAGATCGACAACCGGTCCTGCGTGCCGGGTGCGAGCGGCACCTCGGGCGGCGGATCGCCATTGCCGATCAGCATGCCGCGAGCATAGTCGAACCGGACGCTCCGTTCCGGGCGCTTGCCGCGCCGTTCCCGGTACCGCTCCGGAAGCAGGCCGCCCGGCCCGACACGACCGACGCTTCGCTGCACCAGGACGCCGGAATAGAAGATCGCCACCACGCCGACCGCCCTTCCCTCGGTGCCGAGCTCATAGCGCCCGGCGTCGTGCGCGAGGCTGTAGCGCGCCTCGGCTACCACGAGGTTGCGGCTCATGTCGCCGTAGTAGACCTGGAAGTTCTGCGTGACCGGATCCGGCAGCGACGCGACGCGCCCGGCCCCCGGCATGCCAGCAGGCGCGGCCCGGGCGGGAATCGCGCGCAATCCCCCTGCCCCGAGCAGGGCGAGCGGCATCGCCGCGATCAGGCGACGCCGATCATGGCTCATCGAGCATCCGGCCTGTCGGGCAACGTTACGCCCGGCGACGGCCACGAGGGGATGCACGCCGGCCGGGCAGACCAGGGGTTCGACACAGGAAGAAAGTCTCTCGGACAGCCGCTCGGACCCTATACTATCCCAGCAAGATGAGAGCCCTTCCCAGCCCGTGAAGATCCACCTGGAGCGAATCTGGACGATCCTGCCCGTGCCGGTCGTCACGCTGCGACGGATGCCGGGGCGGTTGGTGGGGCTCTGCGTCGGGCCGTTCATCGTGGTCCGCGAGGACTACGTGGCGGACTATCCCACCATCGTGCATGAGCTCACCCATTGCCGGCAGTTCTGGCGCGGGCTCGGCGTCCTTCACCTGGTCCGCTACTACGGCAGCCGGCGCTACCGGCTCAGGGCCGAGGTGGAGGCGTTCCGGGCCGAGCTCGATGCCTGCGCGCCGGGAGAGCGTCGCCGTCGCCTGCACGAGTCGGCACGGTCGCTCGCAACCAGCTATTCGCTCGGACTCGACACGGAAGCCTGCCGGCTGCTGCTCACCAGTGCGGCCGCTCCTGCGTCCCGCGGCCATCCCGAGTTCCGTCCGGCCTACATAGAGAGCGTGCCGTCGGTGATGCCCGCGCGCATGGAGCGTCGCCAGGCCAGGCAGGACCGCCGGGTCGCCGGCAGGCGGCCGCCTGGCGAACGACCACCGGAGCACAACCGTCGCCGCCAGGTGGACCGGCGGCGAGCAACGGCGCCGCAAGCTCAGTCCTGACTCCCGCCGTCCCCGGCAGCGGCGCGCGGCGCCGCGCCGCCATCGCCTGCGTCAGAGAACGATCGGCGCGTTCGGCAGCTCGTCGCGGTCGCCTTCTCCCAGCGGCAGGACCGGCGCCAGCGTTTCGTTGATCGCGGCGAGCGCCGCAAGCACCCCTTCGAGCGCCCGGCCGTCGCGACAGGCCGCCCCGAGCGCGGCGCAGATCTCCTGCCAGCGCCCGGCCGGCACCCGCCGGTCGATGCCACGGTCCGCGACGATCTCGACCGCATGGTCCGCCCAGAGGAGGTAGAGCAGGACCCCGGTGTTCTCCTCGGTGTCCCAGATTCCCTGCTCGGCGAACACCTGCAAGGCGCGCTCGCGCGGCGCGAGGCAGGCCCAGATCTGGCCCGGGTCCAGGGTCGGCTCGATGGCGAAGCGGACCTCGCCGCGATGGCGTCCCTCGCCCTCCCCGATCACAGCCTCGATGCGGTCGAAAGCCGCCGCATCGAAGATGGCGTCGCACTCGCGGATGACGCCCCAACGGTGGCGCCAGAGGCGTTGCAGCCGTGCGCTCGCCGAGCGCTGTGCCTCACCAGCCACCCGAGGCTCCACCGCCGCCGAAGCCACCGCCGCCGCCGCCAAAGCCGCCAAATCCCCCGCCTCCGCCGCCTCCGCCACCGCCGCCCCAGCCGCCGCCGGGGAAGAAGATGGGCCCGTGGCGATAGGTGTGGCGACCGGCGCGGCGCAGTCCGCCCCCCCGCGACGGCGCCATCAGCAGGACGAGAAAGAAGACCAGCACGCCCGCGCCCACGCCGAGCAGCAGGGATCCGGCGGCTGCGCCGCCGAAGAAGCCGGCACCCAGTCCACCCAGGCCGGCGCCGACGATGCGGCCCGCCGCCGCGGCGACGATCGTGCCCGCAACGAAGGCGAACACCAGCGCCGGCAGGATGCCGAAGGCATCCTCCGCGGATGCCCCGCCCCCGCGCCGTCCGGGTGGCGGCAACTCCTCGCCGTCGATGCGGATGCGCAGGTCCTGCACCGCGGCCTGCAGGCCGCCGAAGTAGTCGTCGCGCCGGAACCGCGGCGCGATCGATTCGTCGATGATGCGCCGGGCGATGCCGTCGGGAATGGCGCCCTCCAGGCCGTAGCCGACCTCGATGCGCACCCGCCGGTCATCCTTCGCGACGAGCAGCAGGACGCCGTCGTCCACTGCCGGCGCATTGGGATCCCCGGTCGCCCGCTGCGCGAGCGCCCTGCCACGCCCGAGCTTCCATTCCTCCGCAACCCGGATGCTGTACTGCTCGATCGCCTCGGGCCGGGTGGTCGGCACCATCAGGATCGCGACCTGCGCACCCTTGCGCTGCTCGATGTCGGCGAGCGCGCCCTCCAGCGACTGCACCTGCGGGGGCGCCAGCGTCCCGGTCAGGTCCGTCACCCGCGCCTTGAGCGGCGGCACCGGCTGCAGGTCCTGGCCAGAGGCGCCCGGCAGCAGCGCGCCGAGCGCGATGGCAAAGGCGACGAAAGACGGACCGACGGCGCGCGAAAGAACGCCGACGAGCCGCAACGGCAATGCAGCCAACCGGCGTCCCCGCGACTACTTCGGCGCGGGCGCCGGCTTGCCGAAGTCCACCGTCGGCGGACGCGAGATGACCTGCTCGTTCTCCACCGTGAACTGCGGCTTCGGGTCGTAGCCGAACACCATGGCGGTGAGATTCACCGGGAACTGCCGGATCATGACGTTGTACTGGTTGACCGCGTCGATGTAGCGCTTGCGGGCCACCGAGATCCGGTTCTCCGTGCCGGCGAGCTCGGCCTGCAGCTCCCGGAAGTTCTGGTCCGACTTCAGCTGCGGGTAGTTCTCCGCCACCACCAGCAGGCGGGACAGCGCGCTGGTCATGTCCGCCTGCGCGGTCTCGAACTGCTTGATCGAGCCGGCATCCCCCGGGTTCACCTGGATCTGGCCGACGCGCGATCGCGCCTCCGTCACGCGGGTGAGCACCTCCTTCTCCTGCTCGGCATAGCCCTTGACGGTGTTCACCAGGTTGGGAATCAGGTCCGCGCGGCGCTGGTACTGGTTCACCACCTCCGCCCAGGCCTGGGTGACGCCTTCATCCGCGGACTGGATGCGGTTATAGCCGCATCCGGAGAGCAGCGCCGCGACGACGAGGCCGAGGACCAGCCGCAGCATGCTCCTCGGGCCGGATGGGCCGGCAGCGTGGGCGGACAACCGGCTCGATGCGACGACGCCGAAATGGTTCACCATGATTTCTCCTTGTTCTCCTGCCCGCCGGGGCGGCTGCTTTGCGCTCGCCGCGCCGGGAGACGCGAACCATAATATATTCCCCGCCGCAACCGCGTCGGGATTGGCCATCCGGAGGAGCTCGCGATGTCGATCGCATTCGGGGCGGCGCTTCGGTCGGCATGCCGGGCCCTGCGCATGCTGGCGCTGCTCGCGGCATGCGGCGCCGCCGTGGCCGCCGGACCGGCCGACCCCGGCGGCAACGCGGCCCGGACCGCGCAGGCCTTCGTCCTCTACGAGGAAGGCCGCATCGAAGATGCGCAGCGGCTCTACCTGCGTGCGGCCGAAGCAGGCGACCCGCTTGCGGCGTACAACGTGGCGGTGATCCGGCTCGGCGGCGACGCCGACGAACCCTCCGAGGCCGAGGCCCTGCGTTTGCTCGAGGCGAGCGCCGAAGCCGGCTTCGCGCTCGCGCAGCACATGCTCGCGAGCCTGCACGAGCGCGGCTGGTTCGTGCTGCCGTCGCAGGCGGCTGCCGTGCGGTGGTACCGCAAGGCGGCCGAGCAGGGCAACGCCGATGCGCAGCTCGCGCTCGCGACCCAGTACTTCCTCGGCCGCGGCACCGCCCGCGACTACCGCGAGGCGGCCCGCTGGTACGAGCGGGCCGCGGAAGCCGGCGATGCGGGCGCCCAGTACATCATCGCCTCGATGTACGAGCACGGCACCGGCGTCGAGGTCGACGACGACAAGGCGATGGCCTGGTACGGCGCGGCAGGGCGCCAGGGCGACATCGCCGCGGACCTCAAGGCCAGGGCGATCGCCGACCGGCTCGCGCGCGAACGGCGCTGACTGCCGGGTTCCGGGCAGCGGACGACGGCGTCACTTGCGCCGCAGCGCCGCGTGCATCTTGCGGAACTTGTGCAGCTTCGGCGCGACCACCATGGCGCAGTAGCCCTGGTTGGGGTGGTTCTCGAAGTAGCGCTGGTGATAGTCCTCCGCGCGCCAGAAGTGCTCGAGCGGCGCCACCTCGGTGACGATCGGATCAGCGAAGAGCTGGCGGCGCGCAAGGTCGTCGACGAAGCGGCGCACCGCCTCGCCCTGCGCGTCGTTGCCGTAGTAGATGACCGAGCGGTACTGGGTGCCGACATCGTGGCCCTGGCGGTCCGGCGTCGTCGGGTCGTGCACGGTGAAGAAGATCCCCAGGATGTCCTCGAGCCGGATGCGGTTGCGGTCGAAGGCCACCTGCACCACTTCGGCATGCCCGGTGTCACCGCTGCATACCGCCTCGTAGGTCGGATCCGGGACTTGGCCGCCGGCATAGCCGGACTCCACCCGGACCACGCCCTCCACTTCCAGGTACACCGCCTCGATGCACCAGAAGCAGCCACCCCCCAGGGTGATGACTTCGAGGGAAGGATCGGCTGTGCTTTGCATGGCGCCCCCGCGCAGGCTGGTCAATCGGCCAGCATACCGCAGGGCATGCAGGCCCGCTCGATAGAGGGGCAGGCATTGCCCGGTAGAATCCGCAGGACAGGCCACCGACCCTGCTACCGGTCGCGGCAGCAACAGCAAAGGAAGAGAATCATGGCAACTTCGGCCGGCAAGAAGGCCAGCTTCGACTGGGCGGACCCGCTGCGGCTCGACGACCAGCTCGGCGAGGACGAGCGCATGGTGCGCGATGCGGCCCGCGAGTACTGCCAGGGCAAGCTCGCGCCGCGCGTCCTGGAGGCATTTCGCAACGAGACCACCGACACCGCGATCTTCAGGGAGATGGGCGAGCTCGGCCTGCTCGGGCCGACCATTCCCGAGGCCTACGGCGGCCCGGGGCTCAACTATGTGAGCTACGGCCTGATCGCGCGGGAGGTGGAGCGGGTGGATTCCGGCTACCGCTCGATGATGAGCGTGCAGTCGTCGCTCGTCATGGTGCCGATCAACGAGTTCGGCACCGACGCGCAGAAGGAGAAGTACCTTCCGCGGCTCGCCACCGGCGAGTGGATCGGCTGCTTCGGCCTCACGGAGCCCAACCACGGTTCGGATCCCGGATCGATGGCGTCTCGCGCGAAGGTCGTCCCGGGCGGCTTCGAGCTCACCGGCTCCAAGACCTGGATCAGCAATTCGCCGATCGCCGACGTCTTCGTCGTGTGGGCCAAGGTGCAGGGAGGCGACGCCGATGGCCGCATTAAGGGCTTCATCCTCGAGAAGGGCATGAAGGGGCTGTCGGCACCCAAGATCCACGGCAAGGTCGGGCTGCGCACCTCGATCACCGGCGAGGTGGTGATGGATCAGGTCTTCGTGCCGCAGGAGAACCTGCTGCCCGGCGCGGAGGGGCTGAAGGGTCCCTTCACCTGCCTCAACAGCGCGCGCTACGGCATCGCCTGGGGGGCGCTCGGCGCGGCCGAGGATTGCTGGCATCGGGCCCGCCAGTATGTGCTGGACCGCAAGCAGTTCGGGCGGCCGCTCGCGGCCAACCAGCTGATCCAGAAGAAGCTCGCGGACATGCAGACCGAGATCGCGCTCGGCCTGCAGGGCTGCCTGCGGCTCGGCCGCATGAAGGACGAAGGCACCGCCGCCGTGGAGATCACCTCCATCCTCAAGCGCAACTCCTGCGGCAAGGCGCTGGAGATCTCGCGCCTCGCCCGCGACATGCTGGGCGGCAACGGCATCAGCGACGAGTTCGGCGTCATAAGGCACCTGGTGAATCTCGAGGTGGTGAACACCTACGAGGGCACGCACGACGTGCACGCGCTCATCCTCGGGCGCGCGCAGACCGGCATCCCGGCCTTCAGCTAGGCCGGTCCGGCAGGAAGCGGGCGCCCGGGATCTCGCGCCGGACCTCGAATCCTGCCCTCGACGATCGACGAGGCACCGAGATGAGCAACGCCAGAACCGCCCTTGCATCCCTCGCGCTCTGCCTGGTTGCCGTCGCTGCGGGATTCGGGTCCGCACCGGCGCGGGCCGAACTGAAGGTCGGCGATCCCGCGCCTGAATTCGAGGCCGAGGCCACCCTTGCCGGCGAGCCGTTCCGCTTCAAGCTGGCAGACGCCCTGAAGAAAGGACCGGTCGTCCTTTACTTCTATCCGAAGGCCTTCACCAAGGGCTGCACCATCGAAGCCAACCGCTTCGCCGAGGCCGCGCCGGCCTATGCCGGGCTCGGCGCGACGGTGATCGGCATCTCCGGCGACGACATCGAGACGCTGAACCGCTTCTCGGTGACCGAATGCCGCAACCGCTTCGCGGTGGCGTCGGACCGCGGCGGCCGGATCATGAAGGCCTACGACGCACGCATGCCGTTCTCGGAAACCTACGCGAAGCGCGTGTCCTACGTCATCTCGCCGCAGGGCCGCATCCTGCACGCCATCTCCTCGATGGGACCGGAGGAGCACGTACCCAGCACGCTGGGCGCGCTCGAGCGGTGGGCGGCCGAGCGGCCGGACACCGGCGGGGGTGCGACTGGCGGATCGTCGCGCTGAGCTTGCGACGGGCCCGGGGAGGCGTCGCTTCGGAGGCTGTCGGACCGCCTAGAACCCCGCCCAGCGCCCGCCCGCCACCACGGCAAGCCCGGCCAGCGCCGCGAGCAGCTCGTTGCCGCTGCGCTTCATGACGATCGCCACGGCCGCCAGGGCGGCGAGCTCGGGGACGCGGCCGGACGCGGCCGACGGCGTCACGATGCCCACCATCACGGCCAGCGGCACGGCGCGCAGCGCCGCCTCGATGCGCGGCGTGATCCGCACGAATCGCATCAGCAGGAAGCCGCCGGCTCGGCAGGCATAGGAGGCCGCAGCCAGCGCCAGCACCGCCAGGGCGAGATCGCCGTCCGGCATCGGCGTCAGGCGCCGCGATGGCGCCAGGCGCCGATGACGGCTCCCGCGAGGCCTGCGGCGACGATGTGCCAGCCACCCGGCAGCCAGCGGAACACAGCGAGCGCCGCCAACGCGGCGACGATCACGACAGCCAGGTCGCTCCGTCCACGCCATGCGCCAACGCCGATCGCGGCCGCGAAGGCCACCAGCATGAAGTCCAGGCCGAGCGCGCGCGGATCCGGCACCCAGCTGCCGAGCAGGTGTCCGCCCGCGGTACCCGCCACCCACGGCAGGTAGGTCGCGAAACCGGCGCCGAAGACGTAGCCGGCATCGCGGTTGCCCTCGGCATACTCCTTCATCGACAGCGCCCAGCTGCCGTCGCCGTTGAAGAAGAGCGAGGCGTAGGCCTGTGCCGGCGTGACGCCGGCGAGCCACGGCCGCAGCGCGGCGCCGTACAGCAGATAGCGGGCATTGAGCAGCAGCACCGCCAGCAGCAGCTGCGGCAACAACGCCACCGCGACGCCGATCTCGACCGCTGCGAGCTGCGCGCTGCCGGAATAGACGAACGCGCTCATCAGCAGCGCGTCGGCGACCGAGAGCCCGCTCTCGCCGGCGAGCACGCCGAACACCGCCCCGTAGAGCGCGACGCTTGCCGCAAGCGGCTGGGCTGCGACGAAGCCGTGGCGCACGCCCGCGCGCGTGAAGGTCACGCTCGCGCGATTCCCGGTCGCGCGCCTCACAGCCACTGCACCAGCGAGATGCCGACGCCGATGCGGGTCTGGCGATGGTTGTAGTCGATCATGCTGGCCCCGTAGCCGCTGAACACCTGGATGTAGCCTTTCAGGTAGCTGGCGATCGGGAAGGCGTGGCCAAGCTCGACCGCGCCGTGCGAGCGGCTGCCGGAACGCAGGGAATGCCGCAGCATGAGGGTGGTCTCGTGCCCCTCGGACTTGCGCACCAGCAGCAGGTCGGCGCGGCCCATGTAGTCCTCGATGTCCGGGTTGTCGTCGGTCGACGCCGCTTCGGGAATGCGCCACCAGGGCCGGATCATCATCATCCAGTTGTCGCGCTCGAATCCGAACTGCGCGATGACCCGGTTCCAGCTGCGCGAGAACGGCTCGGACCGTCCGTTGGACTGGTGGTTGAGGTGGAGGGCGGCCATCCGGCCGCGCCAGCCGAGGACCGAATAGTCGGTGCGGAACACCGCCATGAGCTCCGGCTCGTAACTGGTCTCGCGGAAAGGCCGCGACAGGCCGCTGTTGTACACCTGCCAGTGCGAGGTCTGGGTGTAGCCGAGCCAGAGATCGCCGTGGTGGGCGATCAGGCCCTTGGCCGCTTTGGTCTTGAAGCTCAGCTGGTACTTCGCCTCGGCCGCATCGAGCGGTACCCTGCCATCGAAGGCATTGGCGGGATTGGGGCTGGTCGGTCGCAGGTTGGGGTTCGAGGACCAGTCGGCGATCAGCACGTACATGGGCTTGTACGGCCGGAACAGGAAGCGGCCGCGGTCATGCTCGTCGTCCAGCTCCCAGCGGTCGGAGAGGGAGGTACCCAGGCTGCGCCGCAGGTCCCGCGCCTCGCGCGCCACCGCCGGCGCCGCGGCGGGCGGCATCGCTTCGAGCGCGGGGGCCGAAGGGCCTGCGGGTGGCCCCTCGCCTGTCGCCGGGCCGGGCGCGCCCGCGCCGGCGGCGGGGGCAGGGAACAACCGGTCGAAGCAGCCGAGCCGTTCGCGGTCGTTGGCGATCAGTCGGCAGCGCT
>JAEWEW010000167.1 GCA_023389175.1 Pseudomonadota bacterium
GCCGGGCGCAGGCTCATGAGCTATCGCAAAATCGCCTGCGCCCGGCGCACCCCGCCCGGGCTTGCGGCATGCGACGAGGTGGGGGTTAGGTCTTCGGCGGACCGGCGAGTGCAGGCAGGAGTGCAGGCGGGGCAGTGTCTCGACGCCCTGGTCAGGCTCCCGGCCGGGCGGTCAGCGGAAATCCGCAGGCGTGACCTCGATCGGCTGGCCGTGCGGTGTGCGATCGGCCGCGCGATCCCAGGCGCGCCGCCAGCGCTCCAGCTCTTCCGCGGAGCTCACGCCCTTGTCGGCGACCAGGGCCTCCAGCGCGGCCATCCAGTGGCGATAGTAGGTATCGCCCAGGTCCGCGTCCCCCTCGGCCTGCGCCGCCTTGATTCTCCTCGCCAGCGAGTCGGCCCACTCTTTCCAGGTGAACAGGCCCTGCTGGTGCAGGCTCAGCGTCATCGCGAAGGCATGGGCCTGCCACGGCTCGCGAAACACCGGCTCGCCGTCATCGAGCGGCAAGTCAGGCAGACCGGACAGGTCCGGGATGGTCACCGGCCGGGCCCGCCCGCGTCGGCCGGCACCAGGTAGGGCTCCCACGCGTCCACGGACACTGTGAAGCGCTGATCCACCGGGTTCTCATCGCGAGCCGCCGATCCGTCGGTGCCCGCTGCGACCGGCCAGAGGTCGGCCGCGTCGAAGGCGACGGTATAGAGCCAGTGCGGATCCTCGCCCTTGCCGTGCGCATGCGAGTCGGCGAACACGTGTGCGCCATGCAGGCGCTCGACGATGCCGACCTTGCCCCTCACGTAGGCCGGCAGGCGCGTGTGGTGCGGCGGACGTGTGTCGCTGGTGCGGACCCGTTGTCCCACCTCGAAGCGCGGCGGCGTCGTCGCCTCGCGCCGGGTGGGCGACCCCCGCGCCAGCGCTGCAGCCACGTCGGCAGCGTGCAGCTTCCTGGCCAGGGGCATCGCCGGCTGGAGCACCCGGCCCTGCTCGAGTTCCTCTGCCGACACCAGCCCCCGCTCCTGCATGAGCCGGCACAGTCCGCCGAACCAGATCTGGTAGTAGCTCAGGCGCTCGTAGCCATCCAGCGTTTCCCGGGCCGCGCGGCTCATGTCGATGTTCCACGAACCGGTTGCACCCATGGCGAGGGTCAGCGCAAGAACCCGCGGCTCCCACGGAGCGTGAAACAGCTCGCCTTCCGGCTCCGGAACGATGGGGCCGTGCCCGGTCTGGCCGCCGAGATCGGCCTTGCTCAGGTAGGTCATCCGGCGGCGTCCGGTTGCGGTGCGATCGCGAGGCCGGTGCCGATCATGGAGTCTCGCGTGACCAGCGCGGCCAGTTCTACTTCGCTCAGGTGATCGGTGCCCGGCGGGCGCCGCGGTATCACCAGGTAGCGAACCTCCGCGGTGGAATCCCAGACCCGGATCCGGGTGTCGGCCGCGAGGGTGACGCCGAACTCGGCGAGCACGCCGCGGGGATCACGCACCGCGCGCGACCGATAGGGGGCGCTCTTGTACCAGGTGGGCGGCAGGCCCAGCACCGGCCAGGGATAGCAGCTGCACAAGGTGCACACCACCAGGTTGTGCTGGTCGACGGTGTTGTGCACGGCCACCATGTGCTCGCCCTGCCGGCCGGTATAGCCGAGCGATGCGATCGCCGCGGTCGCATCGCGTGCCAACCATGCGTCGAATGCCGGATCGACCCAGGCGCGCGCGACGACCCGCGCGCCGTTGCGGGGCCCGATCCGGGTCTGGTAGGTGTCGATCAGCTCATCGAGCGCGGCGGGATCGACGTAGCCCTTGCCGGTGAGCACGCTCTCCAATGCCCGAACCCGCAGGTCCATCTCGCCGAGCTCGCTATGTTCGTCGTGCTGATGGTGGTGGTCGTCCGTACTCATCGATTCATGCCAGCCCTGCGCAGCCCACAGCCTCGTACACCCGTTTGCTCGACGCCGGAGTCATCCTCGCAGGGATGCCGTCGGCGGGCGGGCGTCGAATCGTGCACGCGCCTTCATCGCTTCCACCTCCCGGTCGCGGGGCTCGCTGCTGGTGACCAGTGATCCCATGAGCCGTGTGGCGGCCGCGGCCACTTCGTCGACGGCCCGCTCGAACGCCTCGGCGTTGGCCTTGGACGGCGCGTTGAATCCGCTGAGCTTGCGCACGAACTGCAGGGACGCGCCGCGTATCTCCTGCTCGGTCGCGGGCGGTTCGAAGTTGAACAATGTCCTTATGCTCCTGCACATGGCATAGCCCACCTGGTGAAGCCGTCGATTGCCGATGTTAAACCGGTTCGCGCCCGGCCAGCCAGGCGCAGGCGCAGGCGACGCGACTGCCGGCCGCGTCCGTCCGCGGGAATCGGTCTTGCGAGCCGCTCTCGGCTCGTTGGTGTCGATCGGCCCGATACAGTTGGCGGCGTGGCGGGTGACATACTTGCGTCACTGCCGAAGCGCACCGTTCGTGCGCTCACGCTGCGGCACACCCCAGAACGCGCCCTGGCTCGAGCAACGGCTGAAGGCTTTCATGCGGAGATGACGGAATGACGACAGCCCGCTTTCGCGCCGAGTCGATGCGAATAGGGGGTGAGCGCATCACGCGCGAGCGCGTGATCGAGGTGCTCGACCCGTGGTCCGGACAGTGCATCGGGTCCGTCCCGAGGGCTACGGTGGAGGACGTGCGGCGCGCCTTCCAGATCGCGCGCGAGTTCAGGCCGACGCTCACGCGCCACGACCGCTCCGCGCTTCTGCTCAGGGCCGCGACGCTGCTGAGGACCCGAGCAGAGGAAGCGGCCGCATTGATCACGCTCGAGTCCGGCCTGTGCCTGAGAGACTCTGCCTACGAAGTCGGACGCGTGTGCGACGTGCTGACCTTCGCGGCAGTGGAGGCGCTGAGGGACGACGGCCAGGCCTTCGCCTGCGACCTCACCCCGCACGGCAAGCATCGCCGCGTGTTCACGCGACGCGATCCGCTCATTGGCGTGATCTCGGCGATCACGCCGTTCAACCATCCGATGAACCAGGTCGCGCACAAGGTGGCACCCGCGGTGGCCACCAACAATCGCCTGGTGCTCAAGCCGTCCGAGAAGACCCCGCTGTCGGCGCTCTACTTCGCCGACCTGCTGTACGAGGCCGGCCTGCCCCCGGGGTCGCTTCAGGTCGTGACCGGCGACCCGCACGAGATCGGCAGGGAGATGGTGAGCAACGAGCATGTCGACCTGGTGACCTTCACCGGTGGCGTCGCGGTCGGCAAGGCGATCGCCGCCACGGCCGGCTATCGTCGCCTGGTGCTCGAGCTCGGCGGGAACGATCCGGTCATCGTTATGGACGACGCGGACCTTGCCGAGGCAGCCGAGCTGGTGGCGCAGGGATCCTATCGGAACAGCGGCCAGCGTTGCACGGCGGTCAAGCGCATCCTGGTGCATCGGAGGATCGCGGACGAGTTCGTCGAACGCCTGCTGGAGGTCACGCGGGGGTGGCGTTGCGGGGAGCCATTCGATCCCGCGACCGACATGGGCACGGTCATCGACGACGCGGCTGCGAGCCTGATCGAATCCCGGGTCGCGGAGGCCGTCGCCGAGGGCGCTCGGTTGCTGCACGGCCACCACCGCCGTGGCGCACTGTACTCGCCCACGGTGCTCGACCACGTGACGCCGCAGATGACGGTGGTGCGCGAGGAGACCTTCGGCCCGGTCTCCCCCGTACTGCGCTTCGACTCCCTCGACGAGGCGATCGCTCTCGTCAACGACAGCCCCTACGGACTGTCCTCGGGCGTCTTCACGAACCGCCTCGACGACATCGCCCGCCTGGTTGCCGAGCTGCAGGTCGGTTCGGTCAACGTGCGAGAGGTTCCCGGCTATCGACTCGAGCTGACGCCATTCGGAGGCATCAAGGATTCCGGGCTTGGTTACAAGGAGGGGGTGCAGGAGGCGATGAAGAGCTTCACCAATGTGAAGACATTCAGTCTGCCGTCCTTCTGATTCCCGCTCACCGGCCTTGCCGGCGCGGCACTCTTTGCCGCGTTTACCGAGCAGACGTAGCATAGGATCAGGCAGCCGCGCGAGCCGGGGCTCGATGCTCTCCGGCAAGGCGCGACGACCCTTGACCAGGAGGAAGACCGATGTCGACGAGATGGCGATCTATCTTGGCGGCTGGCATCCTTGCCGCCGCATGCGGCAACGCCAGTGCTCAACCCGGCCCGGGGACGGCCGACGGCGCCGGCGCCGACCAGCCCGGGCCGAGGTGGGGCCGCGGAATGGGGCCCGGGATGATGGGGCCCGGGACGGGTCCGTGGGGCATGGGCTACGGCATGCCGGGCCGCCATGGGATGTTGGGAAACCCCGGCATGCTCGGATACCACGGCATGATGGACCTGGATGGCCCCGCCTGGGTCGAGCGGCTTGACCTGGACGACTCCCAGCGCAAGCAGGTACGGCAGGTCCTGGATGGCCAGAGACGCCTGCAGTGGGAGCTGATGGGCCGCATGATGGAGGAGAGAATCAAGCTGCGCGACCTCCTCGAGACCGACATGCCGGATCCCAAGGCCGCGGGCGAAGCCTACGGCGCCATCGGCCGGCTGCACCAGCAGCTCTTCGAGGCGCGCATCCAGGCCGGCAACGACATCCGCAAGCTGCTCACGCCGGAGCAGCAAAAGACGCTCGACGACCTGGAGCAGTGGCGTGAGGAACGGCGCGAGTGGAGG
Organism: Pseudomonadota bacterium; assembly: GCA_023389175.1. Lineage (GTDB taxonomy): Bacteria > Pseudomonadota > Gammaproteobacteria > Burkholderiales > Burkholderiaceae_E > Lautropia. The sequence continues at coordinate 4,683 of JAEWEW010000167.1, forward strand.
CGGAGGGGCGCCCCTCGCTCCGGTGGCGGACCCGGTTATGGTGGCGGACCGGGTTATGGTATGGGTCACGGTTACGGTATGGGACCCGGTTATGGCATGGGTCCCGGTTACGGCATGGGCCCCGGCTACGGCGGCGGCCCCGGCTACGGTCGGGGCTCGGGCGTCGGTCCGGGACAGGGCGGCGGTCCGCGATAGCCGAGTACGCAAGGGCCAACGCCGGCGCCGCCGCGCCGGCGCGCCTTGCCTATTCTTCCGCCGGCGGAACGACGATTTTCGAATCGTCCCGGTTGCCCCACTCGCCCCACGATCCGACGTAGTTGCGCACCCGCGGATAGCCCAGCGATTTCAGCGCGATCAGCGTATTGGCCGAGCGGTAGCCGCCATGGCACACCGCGATGATCTCGTTGTCGGGGGTGACACCCTTCGCGAGATAGAGCTCGCGGATCGCTCGCGGCGACCGGAAGGCGCCCGTCTCGTCGAGGTGGTCGCGCCAGAACACGTGCACCGCACCCGGGATGGTGCCGGCTCGTCGCGCACGCCGTTCGATGCCCCGGTACTCCGACGACCGCCGGACATCGACGATGACCGCCGCCTCGTCGTCGATTGCCCGGTGCACGTCGAAGCGGGTGGCGAGAAGCCCGCGATCGGTCGCGCCCCTGAACGGCGGCGGTGTCGGCGGCGCCTTGGCGGGATCAACCGGCGAGGCTGCGGAAGTGGTCTTCACCATCCTGCCGCCGGCGACCATCCACGCGTGCGTGCCGCCATCCAGGAGCCTCGCATCCGGATGGCCCAGCACGGCGAGCAGCCAGACCGCGCGGGATGCCCGCTCGCCGCTCTCGTGGTCGTAAACCACCACCGTCCGCTCGTTGGTGATGCCGCGGCTGCCGAACAGGATCCGGGCCATTGCCAGGAAGGCTTCCAGCGGGGCATCGGACGTATCGACGAGGCTCACGCCGTAGAGGTCGAGGTGCCGGCTGCCTTCGATGTGGCCAAGCGCAAAGTGCTCCGCCGGGCGCAGGTCGAGCAGGAGCACGTCACCGAGGCGCTGCTGCAGCTCGTCGGCATCGATCAGGAAGCGCCGGTCGGGAAACCGGTCTGCGGCCGCGGCGGCGTCGTCATGGGAGAGGGGATCCATCGGGCGATTCATCGGACGATTCATTCGGCGATCCTACCGCGTCCGCTTCCATCGCGACGCGATGCTCAGCCTGCGGTCATCGCTGCTGCCCAGCGCTCGCGCGCATAGCGCGCCAGGCTTCGCGGCTGCAGGCCGGTCAGGCGCTGGACGCCATCGGTGACATCACCGGTATCGCCGGCCCGCACGAGCTCGAACAGGCCTGCCAGCATCCTCGCGTACTCGTTCGGAACGCCGGCTTCGAGCAGCGCCGCGACATATCGATGCGGCTCGACCGGCTCGTAGCGTAGGGCTCGGCCGCCGATGGACGACAGCAGCGCGGCGGCCTGGTGCAGGTCGAATGCTTCCGGCCCGGTCAGCTCGAAGGTCTGGCCGTCGAAGCGATCGGTGACGAGCGCGGCGACGGCGGCGTCGGCGATGTCGCGGCTGTCCACGAAGCTGATGCGGCCATCGGCGGCGGGAAGCGACAGGACACCGCGGGCGACATCGGCCGCCCAGAAGGTGTGGAAGTTGTCGC
>JAEWEW010000250.1 GCA_023389175.1 Pseudomonadota bacterium
AGCCGTGCGCCGATCATGCGGGCGACCGTATCTGTGCCGCCGCCGGCGGTATAGGGGACGACGAATCGCACCGGTTTCGAGGGCCAATCCTGCGCCGCTGCCGACGAGGCGATGAACGCGGAACAGATGGCAACGGCGATCGATGATAGTGCGCTGCGGAATGACATGTTGGCTCCCTTTCCGTGTCGGCTTGAATATAGCTCATGTAACCCTATACTTCGCTGCATGGCCGGGCCAATCCTTTATATCGCAGAGGTGGATTACCCTGCGGAGCACAGCGCGCACCACGGGAAGTGGAATGACTGGTACGCGCACCGGCATGCGCCGGACCTGTTCAGGCTCGGTGCGCGCAGCGTCTCTTCCTACCGGCCGGTCGTCGGTGGGCTGGCAGCGCTGAATGTCTACGAGATTCCGGACGCCGCGGTCTTCGCGACGCCTGCGTACAAGGGCATGACGCCCAAGGACCCCTACGCCATCGAGACGCGCGAGCTGTCCGCAGGGCGGCAGCGTGCGCAGACGCTGTACCTGCAGCGCACGATGCTGCCGGCCGACGGCCAGACCCTCGACGCCGACTGGATCTCGGTGCTGCGCTTCGATCTTCCGGAGCTCGAGGATGTCGCGCTGCTTGAGTGGCTGCAGGGTGACGCGTGGAGGATCCTCTCGGCGCACGGCGTCAAGCACGTGCGCTACGGCACACGAATCGCGGAGAACGTCGGCGCCGGAAGCTTCCGACCGCGCTGCGTGATCTTCGCCGAGTGGGCCGTCCGGCCGCCGGACGCGGCAGACCTGCTGCCCGCGCTCGGGCGACGCTTTGGCGCCTCTGTGGCCAATGCCGAGAACTTCGTCGGCTGGCGCGCCTATCCTTGGCCTGACGCCAGGCGCGAGTAGGCAGGAACAGGCGGAATCGGCGGGAACGTTCGCCATCCGCTTGCGGCTGCGACCGCTTCGCCGTCGTCCCCGGGGCTACCAGGCGACCGGCAGCGATTCGAGACCGTAGATCGCCATGCCATGGTTGAAGCGCAGGTTGGAGAGCGGCTCTGCCGGCTGCAGGCCGGGGAGCTTCGCGACCAGCGTGGCGATGCCGAGCTGCAGCTCCATCCGGGCGAGCGGCTGGCCGATGCAGCCGTGGATGCCCATGCCGAACGCGAGATGCTGCCGCGGATTGCGCGTGATGTCGAAGCGATGCGGATCCGCGAACACGCCGGACTCCCGATTGGCCGTGGGCTGGTGCATGATGATCGCCTCGCCTGCACGGATGGTCACGCCGCCGATCTCGATGTCCTCGCGTGCCGTGCGCAGCCGGCCGGAGTGCGTGACGTCGGTGTAGCGCAGGATCTCCTCGACCGCGCTTTCGATCAGCGAAGGATCACTACGCAGCAAGGCGAGCTGCTCGGGGTGGTAGAGCAGGGCGGCCATGCCGACGGCAAGCGTGCCGGTGGTGGATTCGTGTCCGGCAGTCAGCAACAGCCGCGCGAGGCTCACCACCTTGCGCTCGGTGATGGTGCCGGGGCGCATGTGCTCCACCACGAGGCGACTCAGCAGGTCGTCCGCCGGCGCGGCATCCTTGCTGCGGACGAGGTCGGTAAGGTAGCCGTCGCAGAACTCACGCGTGAGCTGCGCCGCCTGCTCGCGCGTCGTGCGGTGCGACGTGATGGTCGCGGCCCAGGCCTGTATCGAGCGCTGGTCCTTCTGCGGGACGCCCAACAGCGTGCAGATCACGCGGCAAGGCAGCGGCATCGCGAAGTCCTGCACCAGATCCGCCGCGCCCGGCTTTTCCGCCAGCGAGCCGACCACATCGTCCACGATCGCCTGGACCTTCGGCCGCAATGCCTCGACACGCCGCACCGAGAACTCGCCGGCGAGCAATCGCCGTTCGGCTGTGTGCTCGGGCGGGTCCATCTGCGCGAACACCTGGTACTCCTTCCGGACCAGCGTGAGCGCGGCGTTCTGCGCCGGATACGCAGGATGGGCGGCATCGGCGCTGGTACGGCGATCCATCAGCAATGACCGGATGTCCGCATGGCGGGTGACGAACCAGGCCGGCCTGCCGTTCCATTGGACCACCTTGCGCACCGGTGCGTCCCGGCCCAGCTCGGCGTACAGCGGCGGCGGATCGAAGGGATGCGTGCGCGGCAGCGGGAAGCGGTCGGTGTCCTCCGGACGATACGGGCAGCCCGAGGCGCCGGCACCTGCGGTAGAAGGCGCGGAATCGGGTGTGGAGCTGGCGTCGTCCGAAGCCGGTTGCATGGGATCCTCCGCAGACTGGTTGACAACAGTGTTCCACAGGTTGGAACATGGGGCAATCCCGTGGGCAATGTCGAGCATCGCGGCGGCCGGGCCTGAGTGACGCGGGCTTCGGGGCTGGGCTAACATGCTCTACCGCCTGTTCCACTCACAGGACGATGGGAAACGCCGGAGGATTCCATGCCGCAGCACCGCGTCTGTATCAGCTTCGACTTCGATGCCATGTCCGGCTTCATCGCGCGCGGCCTCACATCACCTACGCCGATTTCCCGCGGCGAGTTCGGGGTCGTGGCCGTGCCGCGCATCCTCGAGCTGCTGCGCCGGTTCGACGTCCCGAGCACCTGGTTCATCCCGGGGCACACGCTCGAGACCTATCCGGACGCCTGCCGGCAGGTGTTCGACGCAGGCCACGAGATCGGACACCATGGCTGGAGCCACGTGCCGCCCAACGACATGTCCCGAGAGGAGGAGGAGGAGGGCATCGTCCGCGGCAACGAGCAGATCCGCAAGCTGACCGGTCGCAACGCGCGAGGCTATCGGTCTCCCTCGTGGGACCTGAGTCCGAACTCGGTGCAACTGCTGCTCGACCACGGCTTCCGATACGAGAGCAGCATGATGGGCAACGACTACATGCCGTACCGCGTCCGCCAGGGCGACGTGATCGAGCTGCAGAAGCCCGCCAGGTTCGGCCGCGCGACATCGCTCATCGAGCTGCCGATCAGCTGGACGCTGGACGACTATCCCCACTTCGAGTTCCTGCGGACCAAGACCTACGTGCTTCCGGGGCTCATGAATGCGGCGGGCGTGCTGGACAACTGGATCAACGACTACGTCTACATGCAGCGGCACGTCGACTGGGGCGTGCTGACCTATACCTTCCACCCCTTCGTCATCGGCCGGGGCCACCGGATGCTGATCCTCGAGAAGCTGCTGGAGACAATCGCCGGCTCCGGCGCCCGGTTCTGCACCATGGAGGAGGCGGCCGCTGCCTACGACGAAAAGTTCCCTCTCAACGCAAAGGATTGATTTGGACACGTTCACGACCCGAGATGGCCTGAGGATCGCCTACGCCGTCGATGACTTCACCGATCCGTGGCGCGAGCCGCAGACCCTGCTCCTGCTGCATGCCGCCATGGGCAACTCCAGGCGCTGGTTCCAGTGGGTGCCGCGCCTATCCCGGCAGTACCGGGTCGTCCGCATGGACCTTCGCGGCCACGGCGAGTCGCAGATGCCCGACCCGGACGGCGAGTTTTCGCTGTCCCAGCTGGTCGGCGATGCTGTCGAGCTCCTCGACCTGGTTGGCGCGAAGCAGGCACACATCGTCGGAAACTCGGCCGGTGGCTACGTCTCCCAGCAGCTCGCCATCCACCATCCGGAGCGGGTCAGGACGCTGGCATTGTTCGGCTCCACGCCGGGGCTCAAGCACAGCCATGCGCCCACCTGGGTGCCGAAGATCAAGGAGATGGGCCTGGAGCAGTTCCTGGCCAGCACGATTGACGAGCGCTTCGACGAGAAGGCCGATCCCGACCTGGTGAAGTGGTTCATAAAGCAGGCCGGCTCCAATGACCCCGCCTTCATCGCCCGCTTCGTGCTCCACATGTGCACCCACGACTTCATGGAGGAGCTGGACGCCATCAAGGCGCCCACCCTGATCGTGGCGGCAGGCAAGGAGCGGATCGGCCATGCCAGTGCCTACGAGGAGATGCAGCGACGGATCAAGGGATCCGAGCTGCTGTACTACGACACCGGGGCGCACAACATCTGCGACGGCTATGCGAGCCGGTGCGTCGACGACCTGCTCGAGTTCCTGGGCCGGCGCGGGTGAGACGCTCCGTCCCGCGGTCGTCGCGAAGCCTGCGAGACGCCGATTTCCAACACCGATGAAGAGTCGGATGAGACCAGGGAGACAAGCCATGAATCGCCTTTGCCGTTCCCGCCTTCGCCGCGTCCTTCTGGCGGCCCCACTGCTCGCGCTCGGCGCCATTCCGGCGGCCTGGGCCCAGGGAAGCTTCCCCACCAAGCCGATCAAGATCGTGATCCCGTACGGTCCCGGCGGCGGCACCGACAACCTCGTCCGCCTGCTCGCGCCGACCCTCACCGAGAGCATGGGCCAGACCATCGTCATCGAGAACCGGCCCGGGGCGGCGACCGTGATCGGAACCGACCTCGTCGCGAAGGCCGAGCCTGATGGCTATACCCTGCTCGCCACCGATACGGCGATCGTGGTCAATCCGGGCCTCTTCAAGGACAAGCTGCCGTTCGACACCCTGAAGGCATTCACCGGTGTGACGATGATGGCCTATGCGCCGGTGCTGCTTGTGGCCCATCCGTCGGTGCCGGCCAAGGACCTCAAGGAGCTGCTCAAGATCGCCAAAGAGAAGCCGCGATCGCTGAACTATGCCTCGGGCGGCAACGGCACCTCCACGCACCTGGCGGCCGAGCTGATGAAGCAGGCGGCCGGCGTCGACATCCTGCACATTCCCTACAAGGGAACCGCTCCTGCGATGAACGACCTGCTGGGCGGACAAGTGCATATGCAGTTCGCGGGCATCAGCAGCGCCAAGCAGCATGTCGAAAGTGGCAGGCTGCGCGCGATGGCGCTCACCGGCGAGAAGCGCAATCCGGCCATGCCGGACGTGCCGACGTTCTCGGAGATGGGCGTGAAGGGCGTCGATGCCGACAGCTACTGGGGCGTCTACGCGCCGGCCGGCACGCCGCCCGCGATCGTCAAGACAATCAACGAGCATTTCGTCAAGGCGCTAAAGACGCCGGCGATCGCCAAGCGCGCGGCGGATCTCGGCTACCTGCCGCTCGCCAACTCGCCGGCCGAGCACACCGCGCAAATGAAGGAGATGGTGGCGAAGTGGTCGCAGGTCATCGAGCGCGCCAACGTGAAGGCGGACTGACCTGATGGCGGATAAGCGTCGAGGTCGGCTGCAGGCCAGAGCGGCCAAGGGCTGAGGCATGGGCAGTCGCCTGCGGGAGAAGGTCGCCGTCGTGACCGGCGCGGGTTCGGTCGGTCCCGGCTGGGGCAACGGCCGCG
>JAEWEW010000210.1 GCA_023389175.1 Pseudomonadota bacterium
CATGCGCCAGGAGGGCAGCAGCGCACCGCGAGCGTGCCCAGCATGCATGAGCACCCCGAAAAATCGCTTGAGGTGAGGCGGTCAACGCGGCTTAATCGTGCCGGCGCCGCTAGGTGCGGCGCGATCACGGAAGGACGCATGATGCACGCCCGGTTCGTCTGCCTTGACTGGGGTGGTACGCTGATGTCGGAAGACGGCCCGGCCGGCATGCCGATGGCGCACTGGCCCGCAGTCGCCGCCGTCGACGGGGCAGCGCTGCTGCTCGAGTCGCTGGTGAACGAGGGCCGCGTCGCCTGTATCGCCACCAACGCGGCGGATTCGCGCGAACAGGACATCCGGGCCGCGCTCGCGCGGGTCGGGCTCGACCGGCATGTGGGTCGGATCTTCTGCCAGGCGGAGATCGGCGCGCGCAAGGTGAGCGAGGCTTTCTGGAGCGTCGTCCTTTCGCGACTGGATGCCGCGCCCGAGGCGGTGGTCATGATCGGCGACTCGCTGGAGCAGGACGTCCTCGCCCCGATGCGCTCCGGCATCCGGTCGATCTGGTTCAACCCTGCCGGCAAGCCGCTGCCACCTGGCGTCGACGTGCCGATGGTAGCCAGCCTGCCGGAAGCCGCGCGAGAGATCGTCCGGCTCGAGTTCGATCGCGGTTGAGCGCCCGGGGCGTCGAATGCCCCGGCGCCGGACTCGCGGGTATCGGGCTTGCCTCGGGCCGGCCCATGAAACCGGTCCGTCCGATGCGTCGCGCCGCGAAGCGCGCACCCGCCTCCCTTCCCCGTTCGGTCTGGCGAACCCTCCAGGAGCACTTCGGCATCCGGCGGATGCGCGAGGGTCAGGAGACGGTCATCGCCCGCGCGCTCGCCGGGGAGGACACGCTCGCGATCATGCCGACCGGCGCCGGCAAGTCGCTCTGCTACCAGGCGCCCGCGCTGCACCTGGACGGCATCACGCTGGTGGTGTCGCCGCTGATCGCGCTGATGCGTGACCAGGTCGCCAAGCTGTCGGATGCCGGCATCCCCGCCGAGCAGTTCAACAGTGCCGTCGCGCGCGCCCACCAGGAGGCGTCCCTGGAGCGGGTGACGCGCGGTCAGAGCAGGATCGTCTTCGCCACCCCGGAGCGGCTCTCGGATCCGGCGTTCATCGGTGCGGTCGCGGCGCGTCCGATCGCCCTCTTCGTGGTGGACGAGGCCCACTGCATCTCGCAGTGGGGACACGATTTCCGTCCGGCCTTCCTGGAGATCGGGGCTGCGATGAAGGCGCTTGGCGATCCGCCGCTACTCGCGCTCACCGCAACCGCGCCGGCCGAGGTCGCGGAAGACATCCGTCGGCAGCTCGGACGACCACGCATGCACGTGGTCGACACCGGTCTCTACCGGCCCAACCTGCGACTGCAGGTGGTGCAATGCATGAGCGAGGCGGAGAAGCTCGACCGGACTCTGGAGGCCCTGGGCCGCGCACCCGGACCGGGCATCGTCTACACCGCGACCGTGAAGGCCTGCACCGAGCTGCACGAGGCGCTTGCGGCTCGGGAGGAGTCCGTGACCTTCTATCACGGCCGGCTCTCGAAGTCGGCGCGCGCCGAGAACCAGGAGCGCTTCATGCGCGGCGATGCGCGCGTGATGGTCGCCACCAACGCCTTCGGGATGGGCATCGACAAGCCGGACCTTCGCTTCGTGCTGCATTACCAGATGCCCGGCAGCCTGGAGGCGTACTACCAGGAAGCGGGCAGGGCAGGGCGCGACGGCGAGGGCGCCGATTGCGCCCTGCTGTTCGACCGCCGCGACCGCCAGGTGCAGCAGTTCTTCCTCGCGCGTCGCTATCCGACGGCCGAGGATCTGCAGCGGGTGCATGCGGCGCTGACGGAGGCTGCCGAGCCGCTGCAACTCGGCGATCTCGTCGAGCGGATCCCGGGGCTCGCGCGGCAGCGGACCGCTGTCGCGCTCCAACTGCTGCGCGACAACCGGCTCGCGCGTGCCGATCGCCGGCGCGCCTGGCAGGCAGGCGCGCGCGGCGTCGACGCAGCCTTGTTCGAGCGGCTGGCCTCGGACTACGAGCAGCGCGCCGAGCGCGACCGCGAGGCGCTGGAACGCATGGTCTTCTACGCCCAGACCGGCTTCTGCCGATGGCGCGTGGTGCTCGAGTACTTCGAGGAGCCCCTGCCATTCTCGCGCGAGCATTGCGGCGTGTGCGACAACTGCCTTCGCATGAACGCGGCGCTGGCCGAGCCGGTCGAGGTGCGACCGAAGCACGCCGGTGCCCGGAACGACGAGATCCGCTGGCGGCCGCAGGACGTGGTCCGGGTGCCACGCTACGGAACCGGCCGCGTCGCCAATGCGAGCGCAGAGGAGGTGGAGGTCCGCTTCGCGGATGGCTCGTTGCGCAGCTTCGTGGCGAGCTACGTGCAGCCGGCAGGCCCTGCGCCGGAAGACGACGCGCTTCCTTTGTCCGTCGGTGCCTTGGCATGACCCGCAGGTACGGCCATTGCGACCCGACCCCCGTTACCACCCAACGGGAGATCCCACAATGAGTCGTACCTTACGCACGCTTCGGTTGGCGGCACTCGTCGCCTTCGTTGGAAGCAGCGTCGCAGTGGCGCAGACGAGCTCCGGCAGCACCGGCGCGGCAGGCGGCCCTGCTGCTACACCAGGCGCCGGTGGCATGGCCGGAGGGCAGGGCGCCTCGGGCGCTGCCCGCAAGAGCGGACTGTCACGCGCCGATGAAGGTTTCCTTACGCAGGCGGCGCAGAACGGCCACGCCGAAGTCGAGGCCAGCAAGCTCGCCATGGAGAAAGCGTCCGATCCGAAGGTGAAGGAGTTCGCGAGAAAGATGGTCGAGGACCACACCCAGGCGAACCAGGAGCTCGAGAAGCTTGCATCGTCCAAGGGCGTGGATCTTCCCGACGGACCGTCACTGCTGCAGAAGGGCAAGTCCAAGCTGATGCTCTCGACCGCTGATGGCGAGAGCTTCGACCGGCGCTACGCGGATTCGATGGGCGTCGAAGCGCACGAGGACAACATCGAGCTCTTCGAGGAGGCGGTCAAGGAAGCCGAGGACGCCGAGGTGAAAGCCTATGCGCAGAAGGTCCTGCCGAAGCTCCAGGAGCACCTGAAGATGGCGAAGCAGCTGGCGGACAGCCTTCCCAAGAAATAAGACGCACTGACTGCTCAGCCGTCAGCACGGCGACCGGAAATCATTCCGGTCGCCACTCCTCCGGTCAGCGCCGGCCGTTCTTCAGCACCTCGCGAGTCCGCTCGCTGTTCGTCGTGGCACGGCTGCCCTTCGGGTGATCCTCGACGTCCGACGCACGGGTTCCGACCGCGCGAACGGCTTCCTGCAACTGGTCCTCGGTCACGTCGAGCTTGCGCGACCATTCCCGCCGCTCGTCCTCGCGGTCGATGTCGATGCGCTCGTCCTGCCGCGCCCCGCTGGGGTCCTGTGTCATGCTGCATACCTCCCGGAGTTCATGTGACCCGGGACGGCAACCGCCGTGCCTCGACCTTACCTGCGCGCGGAGGCCGGCGGGGTGGCAGGGCGCTTCACCTTGTCCAGGTCCAGTCGCACCCAGGTGGGCGCATGGTCGCTGGCTCGCGGCTGTCCGCGGACCCAGGAATCGACCCCGGCCTCGACCAGGCCGCCGGCGACCGCGGGGTTGAGCAGCAGGTGATCGATCCTCAGTCCGGCATTGCGCTCCCAATGCTTGCGGAAGTAGTCCCAGAACGTGAAGATCTTTTCCTCCGGATGGGTCACCCGCAGGGCGTCGGTCCAGCCCTGCCCGAGCAGCCGCAGGTAGCACTCGCGTGTCTGCGGCTGCAGCAGGGCATCCTTCAGCCAGGAGCGCGGGTTGTAGATGTCGAAATCGGTCGGGACGACGTTGTAGTCGCCCGCGATCACGACCGGCGCATCGAGATGGATCAGCGTGGCGGCATGCCCGATCAGTCGTTCGAACCAGGCGAGCTTGTAGTCGAACTTCGGGCCGGGTTGCGGGTTGCCGTTCGGCAGATAAAGGCACGCGACGACCAGGCCGTTGACCGCCGCTTCGATGTAGCGGCTTTGCTCGTCCGACGGATCCCCGGGCAGCTCGCGGCGCAGCTCCACCGGGGTGCGGCCGCGGGCGAGGATCGCCACGCCGTTCCAGGAACGTTGGCCCTTCCAGAGCGACTCATAGCCCGCTTCGCGCAGCTCGGCGACCGGGAAGGCAGCGTCCAGCGCCTTGAGCTCCTGCAGGCAGGCCACGTCGGGCTGCTCGCGCTCCAGCCATTCGAGGAGGTTCGGCAGCCGGGTCTTGATTCCGTTGACGTTGTAGGTAGCGACCTTCACGGTGAGGCAGTCTACACCGCGCTAGCGGGGCGGCGCTGCCGGCGCAGGTCCGCTGCTGCTCGGAGCAAACGGGCGCCCGCAGCCTGGCCGGCGGCGCGCAAACCGTCAGCGGTCCGCGGCCCGCTTCCGGTTGCGGCGCGCCGCCGGACGGGCGCGCCATGCCTTGCTGCCGGCCCCGGCCTTGATGCGGCGATCGTCAGTCCGCGCGTCGTCACGCCGGGCCGCGCGGGTGTGGGGATGGTCCTCTCGATCGTAGTAGTCCTCGCGGGGATGATCTTCGTAGTCGTTCATGCCTTGGTCGCCGGACGCTGGTCGCTGTCCGGGCAGGGGGGGTAGGGGAGACTCTGCGGGCCGGCTTGCGCTGCAGCCAAGGGCTGACCGCCGAGCGAGCGGCTCGGTCGACTATCACAGAGGCGATATCGATATGCTAGCGCATCTCGCCGTCGGTCGCCGGCATGCCCTTGGTGCCGCCCCGGGGTATGTGCGTAGCCATGCCCCCGGTTTGAGGTCTCCACTCCTGCCGAGCACAGGGCTTGCTGCGAGGACGGTCCTACCGGCTTCGGGCAATGAGGAGATCAGGTTCGATGAGGACAATGGACGCACGCGCACTGCTGGCAGCGATCCTGCTGGCCTTCGGCGGGTTGGCCCTGGCACAGACCGCCGCACCCACCGGGCCCACCACCGGTGCCACCCAACCCGACGGCTCCCAGCCGGCGGGGACCGTACAGGAGCCGGCGCTGCGCCGCCAGCCTTCGCTCGACCAGCCGCCGCCGGCGAACCCCCAGCCCTATGGCGGTTCCATCGGCGGGCCGATCCACGAAACCGGCCGTTACGATGGGCTCGGACAGGGGGCCGCGACCAGCGGAGGCAACAACCCTGGCAACCGCCCGTTGGTGGAGCCGGACTACCGGCGCAGCGACCCGCCAGGCAGCACCCGGCCGAGCCGATAGCCGGATCGCGGCGTCCGGCGACCTTGCCGGTCGCGGTTTCGCATTGCCGGTCGGACGTCCTGATAGCAGAATCGTCTCTCGCATGCGAAGCGGGAGGCAGGGACATGGCCGGCGTTGGCTCCAGGAAGGTCTTCGAGAACGACAAGGTCATCGTGTGGAACTTCGAGCTGGCCCCGGGGGCCGAGACGCCGATGCACACGCATGAGCACAGCTACATGTGGTACACCATCGATGGCGCCCCGTTGCAGATCTTCGACGAGTTCGGGCGCGATCTCGGCACGCTCGATGTTCCTACCGGTGCGGTCTATTCGCTGAAGCTCGATCGGGGAACCCTGGAGGTTCTCTCGGACATCGGCAAGGGCATGCGCGTGCCGGCCAAGCATAGGGCGCGCAACCTCGGGCGCAATACCTACCGCGAGATCCTGGTGGAGTACAAGTAGCCAGGTAGGGCTGCGGCAGGATGTACGGCGGCCGCAGCGGTCGCCGACTTGCAACCACAACGCCGACTCGCGGGTGCAAAGTACCGCCCGGTAGGCTCCGCGGGACGCGGCAGTCAGGCCGTCACCGACGGCGTGCCGTGTCGGCATTCTTCATTCGCCGCGGCGCGGACCGAACGCTGAACGCCGGCCGGTACTATTCGATATAGGCAATGGTTATTCGATCTTGACAATCCTACGGCGTGTTCATAGCATGCAGCACACACCATTGGGCTGGTTGGGATCTGTCGGTCAGCCATCAGATGCGGAAGGAGACAAGGATATGTGGAGCGGCAGGAGCAGAGGCAAGGCACTCGGCAGCATCGCGTTGGCGGCAGGCCTGAGCCTTGGAGCGGGCGGTCTTGCGGCCCAGCCGGCGGCATCCGCCGCGGGCTATCCGCAGAGCACGGTGCGGATGATCGTGCCGGCTGCGCCCGGAAGCGGACCGGACGCGCTCGGTCGCATGCTGTCCGAAGGCCTGCACCAGGCATGGGGCCAGGCGGTTATCGTCGAGAACGTGGTCGGCGCCAGCGGGACGATCGGCCACGATCGCGGCGCCAAGGCGGCACCGGATGGCTACACCCTGCTGATGGGGCTGATCGGGCCGATGTCGGTCAGCAACCACCTCATGGACAAGCTGCCCTACGATCCGGTCAAGGACCTGGCGCCGGTCACCTTGCTGATCACGTTGCCCAACGTGCTGGCGGTCCATCCCAGCGTTCCGGTCAACAACCTGGCCGAGCTGGTCGAATACGCCAAGAAGAACCCCGGAAAGCTGCGCTACGGATTCCCGGGTGTCGGCACCTCCAATCACCTCTCTGCCGAGCAGTTCAACATGCTGGCCGGCATCAAGACCACCGGGGTGGCGTATCGGGGTAGCGCGCAGATGACGACGGACCTGATCGGCGGCCACATCGACATGATGTTCCACAACGCGCCGGTCGTGCTGCCGCACGTCAAATCCGGCGCATTGAAGGCGATCGCCATCACCAGCGCCAAACGCAACCCGGCTGCACCGGATATCCCCACCCTGAACGAGTCCGGGGTGCCCGGCTACGAGGTGACCTCCTGGTATGCGATGTACGTGCCTGCCGGCACGCCGCAGCCGATCGTCCAGAAGCTCAACTCGGACATCGCCAAGGTGCTCCAGTCGGAGAAGGTCCGCACCTGGATGGAGAACCAGGCCGGCATGCCCGGCGGCGGAACGCCGCAGCAGCTCGCGGAGTTCCAGGCCAGCGAATCCAAGAAGTGGGGCAAGCTGGTCCAGGCGGCGAACCTGAAGGCGGGCGCGAACTAGCCCGGGGAAGAGCTTGGCGCGCCGGTGCCACGGCCCAGCTGATGAAGCTGGGCCGAGATGCGCCGCGCCGCTTCCAGAGTGTCGCGCTTGAGGCTCGCGAGCTTCTTCGCGGGCATCTGTTCTGACACGCTGACGATCGAGATCGCCCTGCGCGGCCCGTCCGGACCCTCGACCAGCGAGGCGACGATCGTGATGCCGCAGATGTAGTTGCCATGGTCGACGGCGATGCCGCTCTGCCGCACCGCTTCCACTTCGCGGTACCAGTCATCGAACTTCGGCGGCGCCTGCCATTGCAGCGAGTTGAAGCGCTGGCGCAGCTGGCTCCTCGACAAGGTGGAGCGGGCGGCGACGCAGCGGCCGGTAGCGCTGATCAGGGCGGGGAAGCGGTTGCCGACGCCTACCTCGAGCCGATACAGGGCCGGGCTCTGTTCGACCGCGACCACGACCATGCGCTCGCGGTCGTCGAGCTCGACGGCGGTGGCAGTGACCGGGTACTGGCCGACCAGCCGGGCGAGCTCCGGTTGCACGAGCTGCACGAAGTGGTCCTTGCCCAGCATGTCGTGCGCGAGCGTCAGGATCCCGAGACCGAGGGAGTAACGCTTGCTGGCCGGGTCCATGTGAACCAGCCCTTCGTCGACCAGCGCGCGCAGGATGTGCAGGCAGGAACTCGGTACCACGTCGAGCTCGCGGGCAACCGCGTTGACGCCCAACGGCTCCCGGGAGCGTGCGAGGACTTTAAGCGCGCGGATCGCGCGGGAAGCGGCAGGGGCACGGTGTTCCGGCACGAAGCTCTCCTTCATCGGCATGGGCGCCCCCTGGACGGTATCGCGAGGCGGTCGCCGACGGGTGTTCTATATATGAAATGCGCATTCTACATTGACAACGACCGCCTGGTTCGTCTACGCTCGTGCCGATGGCGTCAGGGCGCAACGGTCGCGAAATAGCCGAGGCAGTGGCGCGGGTCGCGAAGCGGGGAGGGGGCATGACAGGAGAGGCACGCGGGGAGATGCTGGCTGGGCTGAAGGTCCTGGACCTGACGGCATTGCTGCCGGGTCCGTTCGCCACCGTCATGCTCGCTGACCTCGGCGCGGATGTCGTGAAGGTCGAGCCGCCCATCGGCGATTTCGCCCGCCGGATGCCGGTGGAGATGTTCCGGGTTGCGAACCGCAACAAGCGAAGCCTCGTCGTCGACCTCAAGAAACCCGAGGGCGTCGAGGTGGTCGAGCGTCTCGCGAAGTGGGCGGACGTGGCGCTCGAAGGCTTTCGGCCGGGTGTGGTCGACCGGCTGGGGGTGGGGCCCGCGCGACTTCGGACGGTCAATCCCGCACTGATCTACTGTTCCATCTCCGGCTACGGCCAGAGTGGGCCGTGGCGGGACGTGCCGGGCCACGACTTCAACTATCTCGCTGCAAGCGGAGCATTGAGCTTCCTCGGCCACTGGGGCGATCGCAAGCCTCACCGGTCGGGCCTGCCGGTGGCGGATCTGGCCGGCTCGTCCTTCGCGGTGATATCGATCCTCGCGGCGCTGCACCGGCGGCATGCCACCGGCGAGGGGACCACTCTGGACCTGAGCCTCACCGAAGCCGCCATGTCCTTCATGTCGGTCAGGCGCGGGCTGGATGCCGACGAGCCGGGGCGCTGGCATCTCTATCCCACCAACGACACCTTCGCCACTGCCGACGGGCGGATGATCGCCTTCGGCATCGTGGAAGAGCACTTCTGGACGGCGTTCGTGGACGCCGCCGCTGTGTTCGAGCCCCGGCTGCGGGATTCACGCTTCGCCACAGAGCCGCTGCGACGCGAGCACGGCGACGAGCTGTCGGAGCTCATCGCAGCCGTCATCAAGGCCAAGACGGCAGCCGAGTGGCAGTCCATCTTCACCGGGACCGACGTCCCGGCCCAACTCGTGCACACGCCGCGCGAAGCCGCGGACAGCGAGCAGGCGCAGGGGCGCCGGGTGGTGATGCAGATGGACGGCGAACGGCATCTTCCATTTCCCGTGCTCGCCGACGGCGCTCCTGCCGGACGGCTTTGCGCCCTGGCGCCCCGGCTGGGCGAGCACACGGACGCGGTCCTCGAGGAGCTCGGCTACGGTCCGGCGGAGCGCGATCAGTTGACGGCTTCCGGTGTCTGCCGGGCGGCGGATGGACCGCAGCCGGGCGCCACCCCAGTTTCCAAGGAGAGAAAATGAGCTTTGAACGAATCAGTGAAGAGGCCGTGGCCGACCTGCGCTCGCGCATCGGCAGGCCGATCACCCGCGTGACGCAGCCCTTCTATCGCGAGATCAACGACGATGCTTCCCGCCACTTCGCGCATGCGATCGGCGATGACAACCCGCTGTGGGTGGACCCGGCGTACGGCGAGAAGACCCGTTGGGGCGGCCAGCTCGCGCCGCCCAGCATCCTGTATTCCACCGACAACGTCGTGAGCGGCGCGGTCGAAGGGCTGCCGGGCGTCCATGCGATGTTCGCCGGGACGAATTGGCGGTGGTTCGAACCCATCCGCGTCGGCACGAGGATGCGCACGGTGGCGACGCTGAAGGACATGGTCGAGCACCAGACCCGGTTCGCGGGACGGTCGTTCCAGCAGATCTACCACGTGCAGTTCTACGACCAGGACAACCGCAAGCTGGCGGAGGCGGACTCCTGGTGCTTCCGCACCGAGCGCGACACGGCCCGCGAGGCAGGCACCAAGTACGACAAGAAGCTGCAGGAGATGCACGTCTCCACGGAAGAGGAGATCGAGCGCTACTTCGAGCAGTATCGCCAGGAGAAGCCGCTCGGGGCCCGGAAGCGGCTCTGGGGCGAGGTCAAGGTCGGCGACCCGATCGGCCCGATGCTGAAGGGCCCGTACACGGTCACCTCGGCGGTCTGCTTCATGCAGGCCTGGGGCAACTATGCGGTCCGCAACCATCGCATCGCCTTCCAGTACTACGATCGCCACAAGAAGCTGGCGCCGCGCAACCAGCAGAATGTCCCGGAGCCACCGGTGCGGGTGCACTGGGACAACGAGTTCGCGCGCAGCGTCGGCGTGCCGGCTGCCTATGATTTCGGGCCCGAGCGCATCGCCTGGCTCGCGCACATGCTGACGGACTGGATGGGTGACGACGGCTTCCTGCGCAGCCTTAACGCGCAGATCCGTCGCCACAACCCGGTGGGCGATGCGGTCTGGTGCACCGGAGTGGTCACCGGCAAGCGGGTCGAGGACGGGCGGCATATCGTGGAATGCGACGTCCTGGGCAAGAACCAGCACGGCGATCTTTCCGTGAAGGGCACCGCCGAGGTGGAGTTGCCGGCGGCATGAGCAGCGCGGAGCAGGCGGGCTGGGCCGGGCCGCTCGGCGACGTGAAGGTCGTGGACTTCACCCGGGTGCTGGCCGGTCCGTTCGTCACCCAGATCCTCGGTGACCTCGGCGCCCACGTCTTCAAGATCGAGGCACCCGGCCATGGCGACGAGACCCGCACCTTCGCGCCGCATGTCGGCGGCGAGAGCCACTACTTCCTCGGCCTGAACCGCAACAAGAAGAGCCTGCAGATCGACCTGCAGACGCCCGAAGGCGTCGACCTCGTGAAGCGGCTGGTCGCGCAGGCCGACGTCGTCGTGGAGAACTTCCGTCCCGGCGTGATGCAGCGGCTCGGTCTCGGCTACGAAGCCCTGCGGGAGATCAATCCGCGGCTGATCTACTGTGCGGTGAGCGGCTTCGGGATGGATGGACCCTTGCGCGACAAGCCGTCGTTCGACATCGTCACCCAGGCGATGAGCGGGGCGATGAGCCTGAACGGCGAGCCGGGACGCGATCCCGTCAAGCTGGGCCTGCCGCTCGGCGACATGGTGGGCGGCATCTTCGGATCCATCGGGGTGCTGTCTGCGCTGCACGAGCGGCACTTCACCGGACAAGGCCGCCTGATCGACATCAGCCTGCACGACGGCATGCTGGGCATGCTGGGCTACCTGGCGCAGCTCTATTTCGTCACCGGCCGCGACCCCAAGCCGGTCGGCACCAGCCATCCCAACATCGCGCCGTACGGCGCTTTCCCTGCAAGTGACGGGTTGATCATCATCGCGTGCCTGGTCGAAGGCTTCTGGCGCAAGCTCTGCGAGTGCCTGGAGCGGCCGGAGCTCGCCGACGATGCGCGCTTCGCCACCGCCGCCGCACGCCTGCAGAACCGGGTCGAGCTCGATCGAACGATTGCGGAGATCACCCGCACCCGCACCGTCGCCGCATGGGTGGAGCGGCTGTCGCGCGAGGATGTGCCGCATGCGCCGATCCTCAGCGTCGGCGAGGCGTTGTCGCATCCGCACTCCCTCGCCCGCGGCATGGTGCAGGCGGTGGAGCATCCCACGGCCGGGCGCCTCAACCTGGTGGGACGGCCGATCAAGTTCGCCGGCATGGAGCAGCCCGGGCTCGCGCCGGCGCCGACCCTCGGCCAGCATACGCGCGCGGTGCTGCAGGAGGAGCTCGGCCTCGACGAGGCCGCGCTCGAGCAGCTTGCGGCGGCCGGCGTGATCGACCGTCGCAAGCCAGGCGGTCGCTAGATGGGCGCACTCGACAGATGGCGCGTCGTTGAATGGGGCGGCCTGATTGCCGCCCCCTACTGCACCCACTTGCTGCAGTCGTTCGGCGCCCGGGTGGACAAGGTCGAGCCGCCGGGCGGCGACCCTGCGCGCCGCTACGGACCCTTCCCCGAGGACGTGCCGGACCCGGAGTGCTCGGGTGTCTACGTCTACCTCAACAGTGGGAAGCGCAGCATCGTGCTCGACGTGGAGCGGCAGGACGACGCGGCCTCCCTGCAGGCACTGGTCGCCCGGGCCGATGTGCTGGTGACCAGCCAGCCGCTCGCGCTGCGCCGGCGGCTGGGGCTGGACCCGGCGTCCTTGCGCGAGCGCTTCCAGCGGCTGGTCGCCGTCAACCTTTCGGTGTTCGGCGATGAAGGACCCTACGCGGAGGCGCCGGCGCAGGCGATCGACGCCTACGCGCTCAGCGGGACCGCGTGGGTCATCGGGGAGCCGGAGCGCGAGCCGCTCATCGTGCCGCTGCTGCAGGCCGACTACCAGGCGGGTGCCCATGGCGCCGCGGCGGTGCTGATGGCGGCGCTCGCCGGGCGCAGGACCGGCCAGCGCGGCGAGCGGATCGACATCGCAAGCGCCGATATCTTCGCCACGGCGGCAGGTACCAACGGGCTCATCTACCTCTACCACGGGCTGCAGAAGTGGGCGCGGGCCGGGCGGCGGGCGTTCGCCTCCGGCGGGCCGTATCCGTACGTGATCCTGCCGTGCAAGGATGGCGCCATCTGCCTGATCGGGCGCGCCCGCCAGGAGTGGGCGCGGTTGGTGAAGGCGATGGGCGAGCCCGAATGGACCCGCGATCCGCGCTACCAGGACCTGCAAGCCATGGGTCGGGACTATCCGGAGGAGGTCGACGCGCTGATCCAGCCCTGGCTCTCACGGCACACCCGCGCGGAGTTGCTGGCGATGGCGGAGCAGTACGGCTTTCCGGCCGGTCCCCTGCGGGGAGCCGGCGAGGTCATGGCATCACCCCAGTTCCAGCATCGCGAGTACTTTCGCGACATACCTCATCGGCGCGGCTTGCCGATCCGGGTTCCCGGCGTGCCGTGGAAGATGCGCGCAGGCGACGCGCCGCCGAAGGCGGCACCGGAACTCGGTGAGCACACTGGCCAGGTACTCGCCGAGTTGCGCGGCGTCGCGGACGGAGGGCCGGCATGAGCGCTTCGCGGCCCCTGGAGGGCATCCGCGTGCTGGACTTCAGCTGGGTGTGGTCGGGCCCGCTGGTCGCCGGCGTGCTGGCCGAGTTCGGCGCGGAGGTCATCAAGATCGAGCATGGCGAGCGCCTGGACAATTCACGGCTCCGCGGCAAGCCCTTGCGCGACGGCCGGCCGGTGGAGGGGCCGAGCATCGAGACCGGACCGTACTTCCACCAGACGAACCACGACAAGCTCAGCATCACGCTCAATCTGAAGGCGCCCCAGGCGCGGCCGCTGCTGCACCGCCTGGCGGCAGTGTCCCATGTCGTCGTCGAGAATCTCAGTCCCGGGGCGCTCGCCCGGGCGGGAATGGGTTATGAGCAGGTGGCCGCGGTCAATCCGGGGATCGTCTACCTCTCCATGTCCGCGGCGGGGCAGAGCGGGCCGTCGAGCGGCATGCGCGCCTATGCGCCGATCATGTCGAGCTACTGCGGCTTCGAGGCGTTGGTCGGCTATCCGGACGAGCCGCCGATCGGCATGATGAACTTCGGCTACGGCGACCCCAACGCGGCGGTCCACGCCATGGTGCCGTTGCTCGCGGCGCTGCTGGAGGCCGAGGAGACCGGGCGGGGACAGCAGATCGACATGTCGCAGATCGAGGCGCTCCTGTCGGTGGCGGCCGAGCCGTTGATCGACCATGCCATGAACCGCAGGGAGCGCGCTCCCTCGGGCAACCGTCATCCGGCGATGGCGCCGCATGGCATCTATCCCGCCGCCGGGGACGACGCCTGGGTGTCGATCGCCGTCGCCGATGATGCCCAATGGAATGCGCTTCTGGACGCCATGGGTCGGCCGGCAGGCTGCGACCGGGCCGATTGGCGCATGAACGAGCAACGGCTCGCGCAGCGCGAGGCGATCGACGCGCAGCTCGCCGCATGGACCTCGAGTCGACCAGCGGCCGAGCTGATGGCCACCTTGCGAGCCCGCGGCATCGCCTGCTCGCCGGTGCTGGACGTCCCGGGGCAGTGGGCGGATCCGCACTACCAGGCCCGTGGCATCCGGCAGAAGGTCAGCCATCCGATCTCCGGGGATGAGTGGCTCTACCGCACGCCCTGGCGCATGGAGCGTCATCCACCGCAGTTGCGGCGCAGCGCGCCGCTGCTCGGACAGCACAACCAGCAGGTGTTCGGCAATCTCCTCGGCCTGGCGGATCCGGAGATCGAGGCGCTCAAGCAGGCCGGGGTGATCGCATGAGGGTGGTGGAGCGCTCGCCCTAGCCGGCAGCGCGCCGGATGTCATCAGGTGGGAGTGAAGCCGGCCGCGCAGTGAGCATCCGGGCCGCCACCTCGAGGGCCGGCCTGGCCGAAGCAGGCGCGGCCGGGCTGCTCGGGGCTTGCCAGGCCGACGCTTCGAACAGTCTCATCGGCCGCAGCAGCGAGACGCGGAAGCGGCCCCGCCCGATCTTGTGGATCTGCATGGCCGCGCCACGCTCGGCCAACCGGCGTTGCAAGAGCAGCAGGCGCACGCTCAGGTTGTCCTGCAATTCCGGCAGGCGCAGCTCGGGACCCGCCAGCCGCAACTCTCGCGTACTGAACTCCTCCCGGCGGGGTAGCGTATGCTCGCGCGCGAGCTTCCAGAAGATGGCGCCGGCAACACCCTTGATCAGGTAGCGCGAGTCGAGGAAAACGGTGCCGTCATGGGGGTAGTAGCGCACTTCAACCGGCTCGGCATCGAACTGCAGATCCATCGGAAGTCCTCCATCAACGGGCCGCAGGCTTTCGGGCGGCTTCGACCAGGGCGCGGATCGTCCAGCGCCTGACCCGTCGCGCCTCCGCATCCTCGAGCCGGAGCACGTCCTTCAGCACCAGCCTCGACTCGGTGCCGATGACCAGCGCCAGCGCCCTGGCAAGCATCTTCAATGCGGCGGGCTTGAACTGCTCGCGGGCGGGATCCAGCGCGGCTTCGATCAGGGGCATGCGGCGGTTCTGCCGGATCGGCAGGCCGGTGTCGGCCTCGCTCCGCAGACTGCGCTGCAGGATGTGCGCGAGCATCAGGCGCAACGCCTTCTCGTTGTCCACGATCATCTGGTCGAACGCCGCGTCTACCTTCTCCAGCCGCGCTATCGGGTCCGCCTCGGGGCCGTGGCGGAACACCACGTCGGCCTGAGGCGTGGCGATGTCCAGGGAAGCCTCCACCAGCAGGGCCGACACGTCGGGGAAATGGCGGTAGGCCGTGGCCCTGGAGACCATGGCCTCTTCGGCGATCTCCTCCAGGCTGGGATTGCGACCCTGCCGGGTCAAGCGGGCCCCGGCCTGCAGAAGGTCCTTCCGGGTACGCAGCAGCTGGTTGGGCCGCCCGGTGGCTGCCTTGTTGGTTGTCATGAGACGAGTATCTCATGACAGACTATGGGTTGCAAGAGGAGCAACAGTTGGCAAAAAGTTAGCGATTCTTTCCCAATGAGTTAGCAGCGCGCCGGCGGCCCGGGTTTCACACTTCACGCTCGTCCTCAAACGCACAGGAGATGACCCATGCACAAGGCCGTTCCGATGCTCTGCGCCGTGAGCACCATCATGCTGCTGGCGGCGACTGTCCGCGCCCAGTCGACCGGCGACGTCGACCTGGTCCGGCACGGACGCTACCTCGTCCAGACCGCCGGCTGCAATGATTGCCATACCCCGGGCTATGCGGCGGCCGAAGGGCAGGTCGACGAGAAGCTCTGGCTCACCGGCGACAAAGTCGGCTGGAGCGGACCGTGGGGCACCACCTATGCAAGCAACTTGCGCCTCTTCATCGGCAAGCACACCGAGGACTCCTGGCTGCGGACGGCGCGCAGCTTCAAGCCGCGCCCGCCGATGCCGTGGTTCAACCTTCACGCCATGAACGAGCGGGACCTGCGGGCCCTCTACCGCTACATCAAGTCCATCGGCCCCGCCGGCGAGCCGGCCCCCGAGTACCTGCCACCGGGACGCAAGCCCGACGGACCGGCGATCCAGTTTCCCGGCTGACCCCCTGCGGCAGCCGCTTTCTTCCCACCCACCGGAGATGACAGATGGACCGACCCACCATGCTTCCCACCCGAACCGTAGGCAACGACCTCGAGCTTCTGCCCGCCTACATCCCGCTGCCCGGCCTGGGCGTCCTGCCGGTCAACGCCTTCCTGATCCGCTCCCGCGAGCCGGTGCTGGTCGATACCGGCC
>JAEWEW010000297.1 GCA_023389175.1 Pseudomonadota bacterium
TGAGCGTTCCCGCACGGCCGCCCGAAGGGAACGCTCGCCTCCCTCGGGGAGGCTGTCGCGCTTCGCGACTGGAGGGTCCACCATTGAGCGTTCCCGCGCGGCCGCCCGAACGGAATGCTCCGTCCCCGATCGCCGTCCGGCGGCTCGGCACGACGGCGTACCCGCAAGCCCTCGAACGGATGCGCCGCTTCACCCGTGAGCGGATCGACGGCGCCGGCCACGGCGACGAGATCTGGCTGACCGACCACCCGCCGGTCTATACGCTCGGCTTCGCGGGCCGGCCCGAGCATGTCCGGGAGACCGGCGGCATCCCGGTGGTGACTACCGAGCGCGGCGGCCAGGTCACCTACCATGGGCCCGGCCAGGCGGTCGCCTACCTGCTGCTCGACCTGCGGAGCCGGCGTATCGGTGTGCGCGAGCTGGTGTGCCGCATCGAGGCGGCCGTGATCGACTGCCTCGCCGGCTACGGCATCCGGGCTTTCCGCCGCGACGGGGCGCCGGGCATCTTCGTCGCGCGCCTCGTCGGCGATGGCAGCTGCGGCGGCATGTCGCGGGCGCAGGCGGCGGCGCCCGGCCGTGCTCCGGATCTGCGCGATGTCGCCAAGATCGCGTCGATCGGTCTCAAGGTCTCTTGCGGCTTCACCTGGCATGGCGTCGCCCTGAATGCCGACATGGACCTGGAACCGTTCGATCGCATCGATCCGTGCGGCTTCGCCGGGCTGCGCATGACCGACGTGCGCCGGGAGGCCCCGACGGGTGCGGCGGTGCGGTTCGACGACCTGTCCGGTCGGCTCGGCGCGGCGCTGCTTGCATCGATCGGAGGATAATCACGGCATGGACATGCCAGCACCCGAAAGCAAGCAGAAGGGCCGGAGCAAGACCGCCCGGATCCCGATCAAGATCGTCCCGGTGGAGCAGGCGCTGCGCAAGCCGCCATGGATCCGGGCGCAGCCGCCGCTGCTCTCGAGCCGGTTCTACGAGATCAAGCGCATCCTGAGGGAGCATCGCCTGCACACCGTCTGCGAGGAAGCCTCCTGCCCCAACATCGGCGAATGCTTCGGCAAGGGCACCGCGACCTTCATGATCATGGGGGACAAGTGCACCCGCCGCTGCCCGTTCTGCGACGTGGGCCACGGCCGTCCGGATCCGCTGGATGCCGATGAGCCGGCGAACCTCGCCCGCACCATCGCTGCGCTCGGCCTCGCCTACGTGGTGATCACCTCGGTGGACCGCGACGACCTGCGCGACGGCGGCGCGGCTCACTTCGTCGAGTGCATCCGGCAGGTCCGGACGGCGAGCCCGGCGACCCGCATCGAGGTGCTGGTGCCGGACTTCCGGGGACGGATGGACCGCGCGCTGGCGATCCTGGAGGCAGCGCCGCCGGACGTGATGAACCACAACCTGGAGACGGTGCCGCGGCTGTACAAGGCGGCGCGGCCGGGCTCGGACTATCGTCACTCGCTCGAGCTGCTCGCGCGCTTCAAGGAACGGGTTCCCGGCGTGCCGACCAAGTCCGGCCTGATGGTCGGCCTTGGCGAGACCGACGACGAGATCGTCGCGGTCATGCGGGACATGCGCGAGCACCGCATCGACCGGATCACCATCGGCCAGTACCTGGCGCCATCGCCGCATCACCTGCCGGTCGCGCGGTACCTGGAGCCGGAGGGCTTCGCGCGTTTCGAGGCGCTCGCCTACGAGCTGGGGTTCGAGCACGCAGCGGTGGGCGCCATGGTGCGCTCCTCCTATCATGCGGACGAGCAGGCCCGGGCCGCCGAAACCGGTCGGCACGCGGCGCTCGGTTGACCGGCGCGGTCCGCTCAGGCCTCCGGCCTGACGGCCGCCCGCGGCGTGATCCCGAGCACCCGGCGGAACATCGCCGCGAAGGCGCTCGGGCTGCCATAGCCCAGGGCGAGCGCGACCGAAGTCACCGGCTCGCCGGCACCGAGGCGCGGCAGGGCGGCGAGCAGCCTGGCCTTCTGCCGCCACTCGACGAATCCCATGCCGGTCTCCAACCGGAACAGCCGGGTGAGGGAGCGCGGGCTGAGGCCGACCCGGTCGGCATAGTGCTCGCGGGAGTGCGTGGCTGCAAGGTCCGCCTGGACCATCGCGCACAGCCGCAGCAGGCGCCGGTCGCGCGGCATCGGCAGGTGCAGCGGCAGCGACCGCGCACCCTGGATCTCGGCGAGGATCAGCTGCATCACGGCGCCGTCCGGGCCCTGCTCGTCGTATTCGAGGGGCAGCTGGGTCGCCCGCACGATCAGCTCGCGCAACAGCGGGCTGACCGCGAGGACGACGCACTGCTCGGGTAAGTGAGCGCTTGCATCGTCCCGTATGTAGAGGGTGCGCATTTCGAGCCGGCCGGTGACCGCAATGCGGTGCGGCACGCCTGCCGGAACCCAGAGCGCCTGCTCCGGGGGCACCAGCCAGGTGCCGGCGTCGGTCTCGATCGACATGAGGCCGGCGACGGCGTGGAGCAGCTGCGCGCGCGGGTGGTGGTGTCGCGCAATCAGGTGGCCGTCCGGGAACGACTTGGCCATCGCCGCGACCGGGCGAGGCACCGACTGGTAGTCGGCCGAATCGGTGCTGCGGGGCAGGGGGACCGGCATTTCCATGCCCGGCATGGGTGGCCGGGCGTCTTGTCCGTTTCGCGACATATTCTGGCTCAACGGCTTGAGACTGTCACGACCGCCGGAGACACAATGCCTGGCTATCTCCACTCGCGCACGGCCCTGCCGTACGACACCGCAGCCATGTCCCTCGCCAGCTCCGACGTCGCCAAACCCGCCTCCGCCGCCGACCGGACGGCGGCCGGGCCGGCCACCCTGCGCAAGTCCACCGCCCTGCTGCTCAACATCGGGCATGCGATGGACCACATGTTCCTGCTGATCTTCGCCACGGCGGTCGGCTCGATTGCCGCGGATTTCGGCTTCGAGCGGTGGGAGTCGCTGATGCCGTATACCGTCGGTGCCTTCTTCCTCTTCGGCATCGGCTCGCTGCCGTCCGGCCGGCTCGGCGACCTGTGGGGTCGCCGGGCGATGATGATCATCTTCTTCGTCGGCATCGGGGCCGCGGCGGTCCTGGTCGCCCTCACGCGGTCGCCGTGGCAGATGGCGGCGGCACTCGCGCTGGTGGGAGCGTTCGCGTCCATCTACCACCCGGTCGGCATCCCGATGCTGGTCCAGCACGCGGTCCGGCCGGGCTGGACCATTGGCGTGAACGGGCTGGCCGGCAACCTCGGCATCGCCGCCGCGGCGCTGGTCACCGGGCTCATGGTCAAGTACTTCGGTTGGCGCGCCGCCTTCGCGGTGCCGGGTCTGGTCGCGATCGCCTGCGGCATCGTGTTCGCGATGGTGGTGCCCAAGGAGCCGGAGGCGCCGGTCCGGCGCAAGACGAAGCGTCTCGACGTGCCGCGTTCGGTGCTGCTGCGGGTCTTTGCCATCATGACCGCGACCGCGGCGACGGGCAGTCTGCTGTTCAACTTCACCACCAACGGCAACGCGCAACTTCTGGAGCAGCGCCTCACCGGCCTCGTGGAGGATCCCGGGACACTCGGCGTGCTGCTCGCCGTCATCTACACGATCGCCTCGCTGACGCAGCTGGTGGTCGGAAAGCTGATCGACCGCTATCCCATCAAACGGGTGTGGATCGGCGTGGTCGCGTTGCAGGCGCCGCTGTTCGCGCTTGCCGCGGTGGTGAACGGGTGGGTGGCCTTCGCGGTCCTCCTGGGATTCATGAT
>JAEWEW010000020.1 GCA_023389175.1 Pseudomonadota bacterium
CTTCTGGACGGTCGCGGTGCTCGCGGTCGTCGGCATCGGCATGACCGCCACCCTGCTCGCCGAGACCCGTCCGGCGCACAAGCGCGTCGACAGCGGGTTGGCGAACCTCGTCGCCGCCTATCGCCACGTGCTCGCGGACGGCCGCTTCCTCGCCTATGTCGCCGTCGGGGCTTTCGGCGTCGCGAGCTTCCATGCCTATCTCGCCGGCTCCTCCTTCGCCCTGATCGACCACTACGGGCTTTCGCCGAAGCAATACAGCCTCGCGTTCTCGGTGAACGCGATCTCCTTCATCGGAGCGGCACAGCTCACCGGTCGCCTCGGCGCGCGCCACGGGCTGCGCACGGTGGTGAAGCGGGCCGCGCTCGGGTACGCGGCGGCGATGACCTTGCTGCTCGGCCTGTACCTTGCCGGCGTCGACCGGCTGGAGGTGCTGATCGTGCTGCTCTTCGTCGGCTACGGCTTCCTCGGCCTGGTGATTCCGGCCACCTCGGTGCTGGCGCTTGACCGGCATGGCGCCAACGCCGGAACCGCTTCCGCACTGATCGGTACATTCCAGTTCGTCTGCGGCGCGGTCGTGATCGGTGTGAGCGGCCTCTTCACCGACGGCACGGCGCTGCCGATGGTGGCGAGCGTCGCGGCCTGCGCGCTCGCGTCGGTGACGATCGCCTGGCTGGCGCTGGGCACCTCGGGCAGTTTCGACACCGCGGCGGATCGGTTCGCACGCTAGGAGGCTCCGACCGGATGGCGCGCTCAGGCGGTGTCCTGCGCGCCCGCCAGCCGGGTGGCGACGAAACGCCCGGAGGCGAGGATCAGCTCACGGCCCGCGTCGGCGCTGGCCTTGGGGTCGCGCGCGCGGAGCGCATCGGCGATGCGACGCCAGTCGCCCGCCGACTGCCTGCGTCGAGCCGGGGTCGCGAAGCTGACGGAGCGGTTGCGCACCACCGTGCGCCAGACGGTCAGGCTGGCGATCTGGCGGTAGATGTCGTCGATCCAGCGGCCGCGGCCCATGGCGATGACCTGGTGCTGGGCCGCGATCGAACGCTCGGCATAGGCCTGGGGCGAGGACGTCGGGCGGCTGGCGATTCGCTCCAGCTCCGCGATCGTCGCCTCGAACTGGCGTAGCTCCTCGTCGCTGGCGTTCACCGCCGCCTTGGAAGCGGCGAGCGCGAGCAGCGACGCCCGGATTTCGAAGAGCTCGGTGACGTCCTGCAGGCTGATGGCAGCGACCCGCGCGCCATAGCGGGGAACCCGTTCCACGAAGCGCTGCCGCTCCAGCTGCACCAGCGCTTCCCGGATCGTGGCGCGACTCACCTGGTGCTGCTCGGCGAGCGCGATCTCGGTCAGGCGCTCGCCCGGCCGCAGCTCGCCCGCAAGGATGGAATCGAGCAGGCGGTCGGCGACCATCGCCGGTAGCGACCGCGCGCTGCGACCGACCGGCTCGGGAGCTGCAGGGTTGGCAACCTCGGGCGACGCGGGCGGCGCCGACCTCGGCGTGACGGGCTTTGGGGTCATGAAGGGCACGAAGCGGTACGGATCCGCTAGTGTGACGCAGCGCGCCGGAAAGACTGATTGTCGACAACCGACAATAAGCTACACTGGCGCCTCGCCACAACCGTATCCACGAAGGAGCTGCCGATGCCAGGCCCGATCGTCCGACCATTGGGATTCGCGCTGGGCGCCGAGGTGACCGGCCTCGACCTGCGCGCGCCCCTGTCGCCACAGCACCGGGAAGCCATCTACCAGGCCTGGCTGAAGCATCTCGTGCTGGTGTTCCCTGGCCAGGACCTGGAACCGGAAGAGCTGATCCGGTTCAGTCGTCAGTTCGGGGAGCTTGACCGGCACGATTCGACGCCGCACTACCGCGACCCGGCGCATCCGGAGATCCTCCTCGTGACCAACCGGCCGCGCGACGGCAAGCCGTCCGAGACCCGCAACACCGGACGCAACTGGCATTCCGATCTCACCTACACCAACCGCCCTGCCAAGGGGGCGCTGCTCCTCTGCAAGGAGAAGCCGCCGGTGGGCGGCGATACGATGTTCGCCAACCTCTACCTGGCATACGAGACCCTCAGCCCCAAGTACCGCGCGTTCCTGGAGCAGCTCGAGGCGATCCATGACGTGACGCTGGTCAAGGGCATCGAGAAGCGCGATCCGGCGAAGGTCGCCGACATGAAGCGGCTGAACCCGCCGATCGCCCACCCGCTGGTGCGCGTTCATCCCGAGACCGGCCGCAAGGTGCTGTTCGCGGGACAGCGGGTCCGCGGCTTCGTCGGGATGACGGAGGAAGAGAGCGCGCCGATCCTGGATTTCCTCAACCAGCATGCCGCGTCCTACGAATTCACCTATCGCCACCGCTGGACCGTTGGCGACATCGTCATGTGGGACAACCGCTGCACGCAGCATGTCGCCCTTCCCGATTTCGACCAGACGAAGACGCGGCACATGATCCGCTGCTCGCTGCTCGGGGAGCCCTCCGGACGGGTGCTGCCGTCGGAGGCTTCGGCTCCCGACAAGGAGAGCCTGCTCCAGACCCTCGCCGCCGTATCGTGATCTCCAGGAGCCATCGCATGATCCGCATCCTCGCCCGCACCTTCGCCCTGGCCGCAACCTTCGCCGCCGCGCTATCCGGCATGGCGCCCGCGGCCGCCTCGGACTATCCCGCCGGACCGGTCCGGCTCTTCGTCGGCTTTCCTCCGGGCGGCACCACGGACGTGATCGGCAGGCTCCTCGCCAAGGAGCTGTCCGACATCCTCGGCAAGCCGGTGGTCGTGGAGAATCGCGCCGGCGCAAGCGGCGGCATCGCTGCCGGCGCCGTCGCGCGCAGTGCGCCGGATGGGCTGACCCTGCTGGTGGTGCCGAGCACCCACGCGACCAACCCGTTCCTGTACGCGTCGCTGCCCTACGATCCCGAGAAGGACCTGGTGCCGGTCAGCCTGGTCGCGACCACGCCCTACGTCCTGGTGACCCATCCGGACTTGCCGGCCTCCGACTACCGAGGCCTGATGTCCTACCTCGCGGCGAATCCGGGCAAGGTCAACTACGCGTCGGCGAGCCCGGGAACCGGCCAGCATCTCGCCGGCGAGCTCTTCGGCCGCATGGCCGGCGTGAAGATCGTCCACATACCGTACAAGGGGAGCTCCGCCGCGCTACCTGACCTGATGGCCGGACGGGTCCAGATGATGTTCGAGAACGTCGCGGTCATGACGCCGCATGTGCGGCAAGGGTCGCTGCGGGCGCTGGCGGTCACCGGCGGGAAGCGCTCCTCGCTGCTGCCCGAGGTGCCGACCGTGGCGGAGTCCGGCCTGCCCGGCTTCGAGGTGGTGGGCTGGTTCGGCCTGCTCGCCCCCGCCGGCACGCCGGTGCCGGTCATCGAGAAGCTGAACTCGGCGGTCAACCAGGCGCTCGCCAAGGAGGCGGTTGCCAAGCGACTGGGCGACATGGGCGCGGACCCGGTGGGCGGCACGACGGCGGCGTTCGCTTCGTTCCTCGCCGGCGAGACCGCCAAGTGGGGCAAGGTGATCCGCGAGGCCGGCATCACCGCCAACTGAACGCGGGCGGGCCGCTGGTCCGGCCGGGTGCAACGTGCACCACCTGCTCGTCGGGGTGGCGTCGCCTTCGGGCGCATCATGGGGCATCCGCCGAGCACGAGCGGTGGGAAAGCGAATGCGCGCCCGTGAGCCCCGCGGCGCTCAGTCGCGGCTTCCGGCCCGCCGGATCATTTGCGCCCCGCCCGAAGCACCGCTATACTAGACGGCTTTCCCGAATCCACCCTCTTCCTCCGGCAAATCGGCGGATGCTCGGGATCGATGCGGTCCGGCATGTGATGCAGTCAGGCATGTGCGGCCGGCATGCTCTGCATGTGGCGTCGATTGCGAGGTGTAGGTCGCGCAGGTCGCTGGTAGTAGCAGGCGAAACGTAGCAGGAGAGACGCGCGAGACCGATCGCGCGAGGTGGAATGCGGGCCAGGTCCGACTCGACAGCCAATCGAAGCTGCGAGTGTCAATAAATGCTTCAAGGGGGTCTCCGTCATGGGGTCTCAGAC
>JAEWEW010000277.1 GCA_023389175.1 Pseudomonadota bacterium
CGCCGCCGCTGCGGCCCCGGCCGCCACGTCGGCGCCGCCGGCGCGTTGCGCTGCCGGCCTGCGGCGCGAGCGAGCGCAGCAGCTCGTCACGGCCGGCGGAGTCGGCATCGATGAAGCGCGTCCACCAGTCGCCCACCTCGGCGGGCAGCTCGCCCGCCTCGCACCGCAGGAGCAGGAAATCGTAGCCCGCGCGAAAACGCAGGTGCTCGAGCAGATGGTAGGCGGTCCGCGAGCGCTTCTCCAGGCGAGGCTGCATCACCCAGATCTCGCGCATGTCGGACTGGTAGCGACGCTGGATCGCGAGCTTCTCGGCCTGCTCGTCCAGCACCGAGTCGATGGTCGCATGCAACGCCGGAAACGCATGCTCGCCGGCTTCCAGGCGCTGCTGCCACCGGGTGCGCACCTGGGGCCACAGCAGCGTCGCGAACAGGAAGCTCGGGGAAACCGACTTGCCGGCGCGGACCCGCTCGTCGGTGCGCTCGAGCGCGAGCGTCACGAAGGCCTCGTCCTGCTCGAAGATGGTGTCGAGCAGCGGCAGGATGCCGTGATGCAGCCCCTCGGCCCGCAGCCGCCGGATGCATTCGAGCGCATGGCCGCTTTCCAGCAGCTTCAGGATCTCGTCGAAGAGGCGGGCGGCGGGCACGTTCTCCAGCAGCTCGGCAAGCGACTGGATCGGCGCGAGGCTCGGCGGGTCGACCTCGAAGCCGAGCTTCGCGGCGAAGCGGACGGTGCGCAGCATCCGCACCGGGTCCTCGCGGTAGCGTGTCGCCGGATCCCCGATCATGCGAAGCGTGCGACTGCGCAGGTCGGCGACGCCGCCGAGATAGTCGACCACCTCCTCGGCGACCGGATCGTAGTAGAGCGCGTTGACCGTGAAGTCGCGGCGCATCGCGTCCTCTTCCTGGGTGCCGAAGACGTTGTCGTTCAGCATGCGCCCATGCTCGTCGGTCTGCGCGTTCACCTGCATGGCGCGGAAGGTGGAGACCTCGATGGTCTCGCGGCCGAAGATCACGTGAACGATCCGGAAGCGGCGGCCGATCAGGCGGGCGCGGCGGAACAGCCGCTGCACGGTCTCCGGCGGCGCGTCGGTCGCCACATCGAAGTCCTTCGGCCGCAGCCCGAGCAGCAGGTCGCGCACGCCGCCGCCCACGACATAGGCCTTGAAGCCGGCCTGCTGCAGCCCCTCGCAGGTCTTGAGCGCGGCGCTCGAGATGGCCGAGGCCGAGAGCTGCAGGCTCGCAGCCGGGTAGGAGCGTCGTCGCAGGCCGGCGGGCAGCGGGCCGGCGCCGGCGGGGGCGTGGCCGCGGCCGTTGCGCAGCCAGTCGATCAGGCGTCGGATCATGCGAACAATTCGATGACCGGCCAGCTTCGCTCGCGCGCGACGGCGCGCAGGCGCGGCTCGGGGTTTGTGGCGACCGGATGCGTCGCGTGCTCCAGCAGCGGCAGGTCGTTGGCCGAGTCGGAGTAGAACCACACCTCGTCGAAATCCTCCAGGGCCAGGCCCTGAGCACTGAGCCATTCCCGGGTTCGTGCCACCTTGCCTTCGCGAAAGCTCGGGGTGCCCGCGGGCCGGCCGGTGTAGACCCCGTCGTGTTGCTCGCCTTCCGAAGCGATCAGGTGCTGCAGGCCGAACGCACGGGTGATCGGCGTCGTGACGAAGGCGTTGGTCGCGGTGACGATCGCGCAGAGGTCTGCGCGGGTGCGATGGCTTTCGATCAGCTCGAGGGCCTGCGGGGTGATGACCGGTCCGATCACCTCCTCCATGTAGCGCCGGCGCCAGGCCTCGATCTCGGCTGCCGGGCGTCCTGCAATCAGGCCGAGCGAGAAGCGGAGGAACTCCAGGACGTCCAGCGTCCCGTCCTTGTACTGCTCGGCATAGGCGCGGTTGCGGGTCTCGAAGTCTTCCGCGTCGATGAGCCCCAGCCGCCCGAGGAAGCGGCCCCACTCGTAGTCGGAATCGACGGGGAGCAGGGTGTGGTCGAGGTCGAACAGGGCGAGGCGCTTCATCCAGACATTCTATCGGGGCGCCGGGGCCGTTTCCGAACGGGCCGCCAGCAACTCGCGCAGCAGCGGCAGCGTCACCGGGCGCTTCTGCTCGAGGGAGAGCCGGTCGAGGGCATCGAGCAGCGCCCCGAGCGAACCCATGTCGCGACGGGTGTGGCGCAGCAGGTAGGCCGACAGGTCCGGCGGCAACGAGACGCCGCGCGCGACGGCCGCCGCTTCGATCGCGCTGCGCAGGTCCTCGTCACCGAGCGGCTCCAGGGCGAACACCATCCCCCAGGCGAGACGGCTCGCCAGCTCCGGCATCACCGGCAGGCGTGCCGGCGGCTGGTCGCCGAACACCACCAGTCGCTCTGCCGAGGCTTGCGCGAGCCGGTCGAAGCGGTGAAAGAGCCGAGCCTGCGCTTCGGCGTCGAGCCGCTGGCAATCGTCGATCACCGTGAGACCCGGGATGTCGCGTGCCTGCAGCCCGGCGGCGAGATGGCTCTTGCCGGAGCCGGCGGGACCCCATACGTAGATGAACCGGCCGACCGCCGCCGTACCCGCGGGCGACTGGTCGACGAGTCCGCGCAGCGCGACGAGGCATTCCCGGTTGCTGCCCGCAATGAAGTTGTCCAGCGTCGGTGGTGGCGGCGGGCCGAAATCCAGGACCAGCTGGCTCACTTGTCGCTGCCGCTCCGCGTTGCGCCGATGCGCGCGGATGCGACCGCGTACACGAGCCCGGCTGCGGGCCCGGCTGTGCGCCCGGCTGTCAGCCCGGAAGAGGCTTGTCCACGGGGTCTCGGGCTCGGGAGCATGGCCTCATTCTAATCGCCCACGGCCGGCGGCGCCGTCGCGCCCGGGGCGCGGCTAGAATGCCGGCTTCACGGGACTGCGGGGCGCGACAGCGGCAGGCGAGGCGATGACTCAGGCAGGCGGCAACGGGCGCACGGGCAAGGGGCCCACGGGCGAGGGGTCCACGGGCAAGGGGCTCACCTATCGCGACGCCGGCGTCGACATCGATGCGGGCGACGCACTGGTCGAGCGCATCAAGCCGCTCGCCCGCCGGACGATGCGCGAAGGCGTGCTCTCCGGGATCGGCGGTTTCGGCGGCCTGTTCGCCCTGCCGCGCGGCTATCGTGAACCGGTCCTGGTCTCCGGCACCGACGGCGTCGGCACCAAGCTCAAGCTCGCCTTCGCCCTGCGCCGCCACGACACCATCGGCATCGACCTGGTGGCGATGAGCGTCAACGACATCCTGGTCCAGGGCGCGGAGCCGCTCTTCTTCCTCGACTACTTCGCCTGCGGCCGGCTGGATGTCGACACCGCTGCCGCGGTGGTGGGCGGCATCGCCGCCGGCTGCGAGCAGGCCGGCTGCGCGCTGCTCGGGGGCGAGACCGCCGAGATGCCCGGCATGTATC
>JAEWEW010000046.1 GCA_023389175.1 Pseudomonadota bacterium
AGCTCGCTGGTCTGGTGCTGGATGATGAACAGCATCTCGTTGTGGTCGCCGGAGCGCGGATGCTGCGCGTTGAGCACCTGGTCCAGGTGCAGGTAGTCGCCGTAGGTCATCCGCCCGGCCTGGTCCAGCCGCGCGCCCTCGAAGCGCCCTCCCTTGTCCGGTCCGTTGTCGTTCATGTCGTTTGCCCTTGGCTTGGCGCTCAGGTCACTGCCAGCCGCTGGCGGAATCGCGGGTGGTCCCACTCGCGCGTCTGCAGCACCTCGGCCACGTGACCAGCGGCGTCCCAGGCGTCCACGAAGCGCAGATAGAGCGGGGAGAAGCCGAAGCGCATGATGTCCGGGGCGCGGAAGTCGCCCACCACGCCGCGCGCGATCAGCGCCTGCACGACCGCGTAGGCGGCATCGCCATCCGTCATGGCGAAGCTCACCTGGTTGCCCCGCTGCGCCGGCGCCCGCGGCGTCACCAGCGACACCCCGTACTGGGCGCAGCTCTCCTCCACCAGGTCGATGAAGCATTCGGTCAGGAGTGCCGCCTTGCGCTCCAGCGCTTGGAGTCCACCATGCGGCTGGGCTGCCAGCACGCCGTCCACGCCGGCTTCGAGCGCCGTCAGCGCCAGCACCGACGGCGTGCCGCAGAGGTAGCGGCCCACGCCCTCCGCCGGCCGGTACTCCGCGATGAAGTCGAACGGGCGCGCATGCCCCATCCATCCGGAGAGCGGCTGCGAAAAATCACCCTGGTGCCGCCGGGCCACGTAGAGGAATGCCGGCGCGCCGGGGCCACCGTTGAGGTACTTGTAGCCGCAGCCGACGGCGAAGTCCGCCTCCGCCCCCTCGAGGTCGACCGGGAAAGCGCCGGCCGAATGGGCCAGGTCCCAGATGGCCAGCGCGCCCCCGCGGTGAACCAGGGAGGTGATCCGTGCCATGTCGAGTCGCGAGCCGGTCCGGTAGTCCACCTGGGTGAGCATCGTCGCCGCGATGTCATCGCACCCGGAGGCCAGCACGGATTCGAGCGCCTCGCGCTCCACCAGCTCGAGGCGATAGCCGTCGCCCAGCGTGGCGATGATGCCCTGGGCGATGTAGAGGTCGGTTGGAAAATTGCCGCGCTCGGAGAGGATGGTGCGCCGCTCCGGGCGCAACCGCAGCGCCGCCGCGAGCACCTTGAAGAGATTGACCGACGTCGAATCCGCCGCGATCACCTCGTCCGCCCGGGCGCCGACCAGCGTGGCGATCTTGGCGCCGACCCGCCGCGGCAGGTCGATCCAGCCCGCGCTGTTCCAGCTGCCGATCAGGCCGTCGCCCCACTCCTCGCGGACTGCCGCGCCGACGCGCTCCGCGGTGGCCGCGGGCAGCGGCCCGAGCGAATTGCCGTCCAGATAGATCAGCCCGGGGGGCAGCACGAATTCGCGACGCAGCGGCGCAAGCGGATCCTCGGCGTCCAGCGCTTCGCATGCCGCGCGGGTCCACTCCCGTGCCTCGTCGTCCGCGATGACCTGACCTGTTC
This sequence comes from Pseudomonadota bacterium, assembly GCA_023389175.1. Taxonomy (GTDB): domain Bacteria; phylum Pseudomonadota; class Gammaproteobacteria; order Burkholderiales; family Burkholderiaceae_E; genus Lautropia. The sequence goes on from JAEWEW010000046.1 coordinate 1,501, forward strand.
CCAACCCGATGATCCCTGCCGCCAGGCGACCCGCGCGCCCGGCGCCAGTGTAGCCGCAAAGCGGAAGCTGCCCGGCGCGGCAGGCTCCTCGACGCACGGTGCGGACGCGGCTGCGGCCATCCGCGGGTTGACAACACCGGCGACGCGCCCTTATCTTGCGTCGCCTGATATATCAATGATGTGGCGTTGAGCTATCAATCGTCGACCGGGCGAGCCGCAGGCGGTACATTCCCCGCCTCGGGCATGATGCGAGGCGGTCAGCCGGCCGCTTCCAAATTGGGAGGAGATGCATGAACAAGCGGGACTTCATTCGCGCCGGCACGGCCGGTACGCTCGCCCTGGGCGCGGCCTCGCTGGCCAGCGCCCAGACTGGACAGACCTACAACTGGAAGATGGCCACGGGATGGGCGGGCGGCCCGCTCATGGACATCGGCGCCAAGGCCTTCGCCGAGCGCATGGCCCAGCTCTCCGGCGGCCGCTTCAAGATCCAGACGTTCCCGGGCGGCGCGCTAGGCAACGCGCTGCGGGTACCGGAAACGGTCAAGAACGGCCTGGCCGAGGTGGGCCACACCTGGATGGGGTACGACTGGGGCAAGGACCAGACCACGGTCCTCTTCGGCGGCTATGCCGGGACCTTCGATACCGAGCGCATGCTGCACTGGATCTACGAGGGCGGTGGCAAGGAGCTGCAGCGCAAGTTCCGCGAGGAAACCGAGGGGATCGTCTCGCTGCCGCTCTTCATCCGCACCGCCGAGGTGTTCGTCCATTCCCGCAAGCCGGTCAAGACCCTGGAGGACCTGAAGGGCCTCAAGCTGCGAACCGCCGGCGCCTGGCTGGAAATGGCCCGCGACCTCGGCGCCGCGCCGGTCACGACCGCCGGCGGCGACGTCTATCCGATGCTCGAGCGCGGCGCGATCGACGCCGTGGAATGGGGCACGCTCTGGGAGAACATCTCCCCTGGCTTCCACAAAGTGGCGAAGTATCTCTCCTATCCGGGCGTGCACCAGCCCACCGCACCGTTCGAGCTGGTGATCAACAAGGAGGTGTGGGCCAAGATGCCCCCTGCGGACCAGCAGCTGGTCGAGCTGGTCGCGAAGCTCGTCACGCTCGAGAGCTGGATGAAGATCGGCGCGGAGGACGTGAAGGCCTTCGACTTCTTCAGGAAGCAGGGCGTGGAGATGATCGAGCTCGACGACGAGGTCCAGTTCGCCGCACGCAAGATCGGCCTGGAATGGGCCGACAAGACCGCGAAGGACGGCAAGTACAAGTTCTTTGCGGAGGTGCACAAGAGCCAGGTGGCCTTCGACGAGGCCTGGCGCCACGCCGACTCGTGGCGGAAGGTGAAGGTGAAGCCCGCCTGACAATCGCTCTCCCCGGGCGGCGTCCCGCGATGCCGCCCGGTCCCGCCCGCCCCCCGCGCCGGGGCGCTCACGACGCCGGCATCTGCGCCCGGCAGGCCTCCGTCGGAGACTTTCCTTGCATTCCCTGATACGCCAGATCGAACGAGTCGTCACGGTGGTCGGCATCGGCGCCGCCATGCTGCTGGTGCCGCTCGTGCTCGCCACCTGCTGGG
>JAEWEW010000050.1 GCA_023389175.1 Pseudomonadota bacterium
GCGGCCTTCCGCGCGGGGCCGACGGCGCCATCACGGGCAACGGAGCCATGGCATCTCACGCAGACACACGTCAGGGTATCGGCAGCTCTCCTTCGGGCCTTCCCGGTGGCGGCGTCCCGCACGACGACGAACCGACCTCCTTCATCAAGACGCCGCGACAGCTGATCTTGGTGGTGATCCTCGGTTTCGCGATACCGATCGTGCTGATCGTGCTGCTTTCCACCTTCGTGCAGACGAGCTCGCGCGTCGGTGCCGGCTCGGATTCCATGGCGCCCGAGGCGATCGAGGCGCGCATCCGGCCGGTGGCGGGCTTCGAGCTTGCCGAGGGGGGCGGCGCGACGGCCGAGCGCTCCGGAGCGGAGGTCTACAAGACGGTCTGTGCAGCCTGCCATGAAGCCGGCGTCGCCGGGGCACCCAAGCATGGGGACAAGGGCGCCTGGGCCGCCCGCATCAATCAGGGGCTGGAGACGCTGGTGGCGTCTGCGTTGAAGGGCAAGGGCGCGATGCCGCCGCAGGGTGGCGGCCAGTACTCGGATCTCGAGATCACCAAGGCGGTGGTCTACATGGCCAACGACGCTGGCGCGAGCTTCGAGGAGCCGAAGGGCGAGGGCGGCGAGGCCAAGGGCGAAGGCGGCGAGGCCAAGCCTGCCGAGGGCCAGGGCGACGCCGCGGCCGCCAAGCCGGCCGGCAACTGACGGCGCTGCCGGCAAGGACTGGCAAGGACTGGCAAGGACCGGCAAGGGGCCGGCAAGGGGCTGGCAAGGGGCTGGCAGGGGTCGGCCGCTGGCAAGGCGGTGCGGCCGCTCCGCGACCGGCTGCAGGTCAGACCTTTCCGAACATCTCCCGAAGCGCCGCCAGGCGCTTCTTGGCATCGTCCGCGGATACCAGCCGGCTTCCGGTGCCGGCCGCATCCAGCGCCATCTCGCCGATGAACCGCGATGGCTGGCACTCGGTCAGCGCCCGGGCACGTCGTCGCTGGCGACACCAGCTGATAGTGAGTGACCGCTTCGCGCGAGTGATCGCGACATACATCAGGCGGCGCTCCTCCTCCAGCCGCTCTTCCTGCAGCCGATCCAGGTCCACCGCCGACTCCGGCGCATAGCCGCGTTCCGCCGCATCCTCGTCCTCCCGGCCGGCATGGGGCAGCAGCCCTTCCTCCACGCCAACCAGGAACACATGCGGATACTCCAGCCCCTTGGCCGCATGGATGGTGGAAAGGCGCACCGCATCGCCATCGCTGTCGCGGCCTTCCAGCCGCGTGATCAGCGAGATGCGTTGTGCCATGTCCACCAGCGTGACCGGGGTGGCGGACGAGTCGTCCTCGGCCTGGCGGGCGATCCAGTCGCAGAAGTCCGAGACGTTCTGCCAGCGGCTGGTGGCGCTGCGCTCGTCGCCCTGCTCGGCCAGATGGCCCTGGTAGTCGATCGCCTTCACCAAATCGGTCAGCACCGCCGCGGCCGGCTCGCGGCTCGCGCGCCAGCCGATCCGGTTGATGAAGTCGCCGAACTCGCGCAGGCAGGCGAGCTGGCGCTCGGCGATGCGCCCGTCCAGCCCGGCCTCGAACACCGCCTGGAACAGGCTGATCTCGCGCCCGCCGGCGTACTCGCCGAGCGTCTTGAGGGTCTGGGCGCCGATGCCGCGGCGCGGGGTGGTGGCGGCACGGATGAACGCGGGGTCGTCTTCGTCGTTGGCAAGCAGGCGCAGGTAGGCGCACAGGTCCTTGATCTCCGCCTTGTCGAAGAAGGACTGGCCGCCGGACAGCTGGTAGGGAATGCGCTCCTTGCGCAGCATCTGCTCGATCACCCGCGCCTGGTGGTTGCCGCGGTAGAGGATGGCATAGTCGGACCAGGCGCTGCGCCGCTCGAACCGCGCGGCCGACAGTCGCATCACCACGGTCTCGGCCTCATGCTCGTCGTCGTCGCAGACCAGCACCTTGACCGGATCGCCGACCCCCAGCGCGGACCAGAGGCGCTTGGCGTGGAGCTTCGGGTTGTGCTCGATCAGGGCGTTGGCGGCCGTCAGGATGGTGCGGCTCGACCGGTAGTTCTGCTCCAGCTTGATCACCTTGAGGCCGGGGTAGTCCTGGCCGAGGCGGCGCAGGTTCTCCAGGGTCGCGCCGCGCCAGCCGTAGATGGACTGGTCGTCGTCGCCGACCGCGGTGAAGGCATGCCGGTGGCCCACCAGCAGGCGCAGCAGTTGGTACTGGGCCGCATTGGTGTCCTGGTATTCGTCGACGAGGAAGTAGCGCAGGCGCTCGCGCCACAGCTCGGCGCTGGCTGCATCTTCCTGGAGGAGCCGCAGGGGCAGGCGGATCAGGTCGTCGAAGTCGACCGCCTGGTAGCCCTCCAGCGTGGCCTGGTAGTCGCGGAAGGCACGGGCGAGGCGCAGCTCGTGCTCGCCGCGGGCGGCGCGCAGGGCGGCGTCGGGCTCCACCAGCGCGTTCTTCCACAGCGAGATGCGCGCCGCCGCCGTCCGCACGAAGCGCCGATCGGTGGTGGCCAGCAGTTGCGCGAGCAGGTTGCCGCAATCGTCGGCATCGAAGATGGAGAAGGACGGCTTCAGCCCGACCGCCTTGCCGCTCGCCCGCAGGATGCGCATGCCGAGCGAATGGAACGTGCAGATGGTCGGGCGGTCTGCGGCGGGGACGCGCACCGTTGCGGCGAAGCGCTCGGCCATCTCGCTCGCCGCCTTGTTGGTGAAGGTGATGGCGGCGATCGCGCGAGAGGCAAAGCCGGCATCGATCAGGTGCGCAAGCTTGGCGGTGATGACCCGCGTCTTGCCGGAGCCTGCGCCGGCGATGACCAGGCAGGGGCCGTCGAGGTAACGGACCGCGTCGGCCTGCGCGGGATTGAGCTCCGACAGCTTCATCAGATCTCGATCGGGTCGATCACCAGTTGCCAGCGGATACTGCCGGTGACCTCCGCGGCGATCGCCTCCAGTCGGCCGCGCAGGGCGGCGAGCTGGCGATGCAGCGGCTTGCGCGCACCGCACTCGACCAGCAGCTGGGCACGCGAGACATCCCGCAGGCGAGCCAGCGGCATCGGCACCGGATCGCAGACTGTCAGGTTTTGAGCCTCATCCAGCGAAAGCAAGTGCTCACGTGCGCGATCCAGGAAGGCCAGCGCCGCCTCCGGCTTGCGTGCCTGCGCGAGCAGCAACGCCTGGTGGGCGAAGGGCGGAAAGCCTGCCGCCTTGCGCGCGGCGAGCTCCCGCTCGGCGAAGCCCTCGTAGTCGTGAGCTGCCAGGCTCGCAAAGAGCGGGTGCTCGGGATAGCGGGTCTGGATCAGCGTGGAGGCTCCCGCCGACTGGTGGCGCCCTGCCCGCCCGGCGACCTGCATCAGGGTGGCGAACAGCCGTTCAGGGGCCCGGAAATCCGCGGCGAATAGCCCTGCATCGGCGTCCACCACCACGACCAGCGTCAGGCGGGTGAAGTCATGCCCCTTCGCGAGCATCTGGGTGCCGACCAGGAGGTCGGTGTCGCCGGCATGGGCGGCGGCAAGGAAGCGCTCGGTCGCGCCCCGGCGGCGTGCCACGTCGCGGTCCAGGCGGCCGATGCGCGCGGCCGGGAAGAGGCGGGCGAGGCCTTCCTCCAGGCGCTGGGTGCCGCGCCCGAGCGGTGCGAGATCCTGGTTGCCGCACCCGGGGCAGGCGCGCGGCGCGGGGGTCTCTGCGGCGCAGTGATGGCAGATCAAGCGATAGCGGGCGGCGCTGGCCTCCAGCCGGTGGAGCACGCGATAGGCGTCGCAGTGGTCACAGCGCGAAAGCCAGCCGCAGGCATCGCAGGCAAGCACTGGCGCGAAGCCGCGGCGGTTGAGGAAGACGAGCGCCTGCTCGCCCCGGCCGAGCGCCTCCTGGATGGCGGTGATCGCCTGCGCGGTCAGTCCGTGCTCGAGCCGCGCGGACCGCAGCGGCACCAGGCGCACCGTGGGAAGGCTGCTTGCCACCGCCCGGGACTCGAGCCGCAGGTGGCGGTAGCGACCCTCGCGCATGTTCTGCCAACTTTCCAGCGACGGCGTGGCGGAGCCGAGGAGGATCGGGATGCGGGCCATGGCCGCACGCATCACCGCCATGTCGCGTGCGGAGTAGCGGATGCCTTCCTGCTGCTTGTACGAGGGATCGTGCTCCTCGTCCACCACGATCGCGGCAAGGCGCGGAATGTGGGCGAGCACCGCGAGCCGGGTGCCGAGCACGATTCGCGCCTCGCCGGTCGCTGCCGCGAGCCAGTGGCTGGCACGGGCCGCATCCGGCATCTCGCTGTGCAGCACCGCAACCGCTTCGTCCGGGAAGCGCCGGCGCAATTGGGTCAGCAGCGCCGGCGTGAGCCCGATCTCCGGCACCAGCAGCAGGACTTGAGCCCCGGGGTGGCCGTCCAGGAGGTGCCGCAGCCAGCGGACGTAGACCTCCGTCTTGCCGCTGCCGGTGATGCCATGAAGCAGCCAGGGCAGCGGCGCCGCATCGCCGGCGGCGGCGCGGAGCGCGTCGAGCACGCGGCGCTGCTCCTCCGTGGGTGCCTCGGGCGTCGCGGTGGCGGCGAGCGACGTCGCCGCTTCGTCCCTCTCGAAGGCGGCCAGTCGGTCGGCAGCATGCTTGCGGGTCCGGTCGCTTGGCGCGACCCGCAGGAGCTTCGGCACGCTGCCGAGCGCGAGCTCGGCCGCTTCGCCCTGGTAGTAGGCGGCGGCGGCGCGGATGAAGTCGAGCCACTCGCGGGTAAGCGCCGGCAGGCCCGGCACCTGCTGTTCGATGTCGCGGATGCGCGCAGGCGGCAAGTCGCAGCCGGCTGAGGTGGCTTCGACCAGTCCCACCCGCCGGGCGCGCCCCCATGGCACGACGACCCAACGACCGACGAGCGGCGCCGCCGCCTCCCTCCCATCGTCCGGGCATGCCCATTGCTGCGTCGCAGGCACCCGGTAGGCGTAGCTTCCGGCCAACGGTCCGTCGAGAAGTACTTGCGCGAAGCCGTGCAGTGCCGTCCCCTCTCTTAAAGTGGTTCGGAAGAACATCCGGCAACCACTGGACTTTCCACGGGTTTTCCAGTTCTACACAAAATCTGTGGATAAACGTGTGCAAATCCGCCGGAAACCGCCCGCGAAGGCCCGTAATTAGGCGCCTCGCGATGGTTTGCCCACATTTTTGTCATAATTACGTCCTGTCAAATCAATGACTTAGGACGACCGGTCGGCCAGCCCGCCGAATTATGACGGTTGCTGCACCCGCTCAGAAATTTGTGCATAAGTCAATCGACCACCAAGTGAAAAGTGAGGGTGCACTCACCCGCCGAGGCGCTGTCTACGGCTGTGGTCATGCACCGTTTCGACCAGGGCCAGGACGTTCTCCGGTGGCGTGAACTGGTTGATGCCGTGGCCCAGGTTGAAGACATGGCCATGCCCGTTCGTCGGCCGGCCGTAGCTCTCCAGCGTCCGGATCCCCTCGCGCCGGGCTTCATCCGGGCCTGCGAGCAGTGCCATCGGGTCCAGGTTGCCCTGGATCGCGCAGCGATCGCCGATTCGCCGGCGGGCCCGGCCGAGATTGACCGTCCAGTCCACGCCGACCGCGGCCGCGCCGATGCCGGCGAGCGCCTCGAGCCATTGACCCCCACCCTTGGTGAAGACAATGACCGGCACCGTGGACCCCAGATTGCGCACCACCTGTTCCAGGTAGGCAAGCGAGAAGGACTGGAAGTAGCCGTCCGCCAGGTTGCCGCCCCAGGTATCGAACAGCATCACCGCCTGCGCGCCGGCCTCGATTTGGGCGCCGAGATAGGCCGTCACCGCCGCGGTGTTGACTTCCAGCAGCCGCTGCATCAGGTCCGGGCGGCGGTACAGCAGAGAACGGGCATGACGGAAGTCCGCGCTCCCGCCGCCTTCGATCATGTAGCAGGCGAGCGTCCACGGGCTGCCGGAGAAGCCGATCAGCGGAACGCGGCCGGCCAGGGCGCCGCGAATGGTGCGGACCGCATCGAGCACGTAGCCGAGATCGGCGACCGGATCCGGCACGCCGAGCCGCAGGATGTCCGCCTCGCTGCGCAGCGGATGGCGGAAGCGCGGCCCTTCGCCCTCGACGAAGGCGAGCCCCAGCCCCATGGCGTCCGGGATGGTAAGGATGTCGGAGAACAGGATCGCCGCGTCGAGCGGAAAGCGCTCGAGCGGCTGCAGCGTCACCTCGCAGGCAAGCTCGGGCGTCCGGCAGAGAGTCATGAAGTCGCCGGCCCGGGCACGGGTGGCGTTGTATTCCGGCAGGTAGCGGCCGGCTTGGCGCATCAGCCAGATCGGCGTGTAGGG